>JANLSZ010000300.1:0-3574 GCA_031362685.1 Vicinamibacteria bacterium
GTTCGTGAGGCCCGAGGTCAACTGGGGCTGCGCGTCGATCTTGTTGACGGAGAAACGCAACTGGTTGATGGCGCTGGAGCTGAACATGTAGGTGTCGGAGACCATCACGTCCCACAACTTTGCGGTGGCGAGCTGATCCGCTGGCGCCACCGTCTTCGGCGTGGCGGCCTCGGTCTGGCTCCACAGGAACCGGCCGATCATCTGGTGTTTCTCGGAGAGCTTGTAGTCGAGTCGGCCGCCCGCCTGATCGCGGGTATCTACCACGTTCGGTGAAACGATGTAACGGTTTGTGCCCGAGTTCGGAAGCGGCATGAAATCGTTCAGCAGCTTTGTGGAAATGGAACTGATGCGGTCCGCCGGGATGATGCCGTCCGGGAAGGGCTGGCCGGTGAGCGGATCGCGGACGGTGCCCCCGATAACACCCGAGCGCTGCGCGGCCGTCGGCACGAGCAGGTTCGAGGTGGTGCCTTTGGTGTTGCGGTAACCCTCGTAGTATCCAAAAATGAAGAGCTTGTCCTTCATGAGAGGGCCGCCGAGGGACGCGCCGAACTGGTTCTGCTTCAGCTTCGGCTTGGGCTGAGTGTCGGGCACGAAGAAGGTGCGCTCCTGAAACTTGTCGTTGCGATTGAACTCCCAGATTCCCCCGTGCCATGCGTTGGACCCGGACTTGGTGACCACGTTCACGACCGAACCCGAGTTGCGGCCGTATTCCGCGCTATAGGAGTGGGTGAGGATCTTGAACTCCTGGATGGCGTCGGGGGGCGGGCGAAGGACGAAACCGGTGTTGAACGTGTCGTTGTTGGTGGCGCCGTCGAGCAGGAAGTTGTTCGACTGGTTCCGCTGACCGTTGACGCTGAAGCCGCCGGTGGCGTTTCCGAAGCCGCCCGGGGTGGCTTCGCCGGCCGCCCCGCCGAGGCCAGGGGGCGGAGCCACCACGCCCGGAATCAGGGTGCCGAGCTGGGTGAAGTTGCGTCCGTTCAGGGGGAGATCAACGATCTTCCTTTCGTCGATGACGATCCCGAGGGTGGCGTTGGCGGTTTCGATGAGCGGCGCTTCGCCGGTGACGTCGACGTTCTCGGACTTGCCGCCTAGCGCGAGGTTGAAGTTGACCAGCGCCGTCTCGGAGACGTTCACCTTCACCCCGGTCCTTGAGACCACGGAGAAGCCCGACAAGGTCGCCTTGACCGTGTAGGAACCCGGTGAAACCAGGGGAATCGTATAGAAGCCGGTCGGGCCGGTGGTGGTGGTTCGGAGGCTGTTGGTGGCGGTGTTGGTGGCCTCGATGGCGACTCCGGGGAGGACCGCACCCGATTCGTCCTTGATCGTGCCGGAGATGGACCCGGTGGCCTGAGCGTGGGCCAGATTCGGGGCCAGACCCAGAAGACAAGCAAGAGCAGGGACAAGCCCTGCACGAATAGAGATCTGCCGCATTTTCGAGACTCCTGATGATGAGAACTGTGGGTGATTCCTGGGAAAGTCGAACCGCAAATCCGTCCGGCGTGGTTCTGTTGGTGACTGTCTAATCTTTCGGCCTTGCCGCTGTCAACCGTTCAGCCCGGCTCTTGATCCACGCCAGCGTGGGCTCGAACACATCGCGCCGGGCGTGGTCGCCGATCAGAACGTCCAGATGGCCGTAGCCTTCGAGGACGTTGATCGTGACGTCGGGAGAGCCGCTCTTCTGCGCGGAGTAGATGCCGTTGAGCAGCCAGTCGCCGGGCATGCGCGCGTTACCGAAGTAGAGGATCGGCGCCTTCATCTCGCCACCTACATCCCCGGTGGGGTGAACCGGCCGTCATGAGCCGTCCATCCGCCATCGACGAAGAGAATCGTGCCTGTGATGTAGCTCGCCCCCGGCGCGCACAGGAACAAGGTGGCGGCCGCGACCTCCTCGGGTTTGCCCCAGCGATTCATGATGCTCTTCGCCGCGTAGGCCTCATACCAGGCCGGGTTGTTCTTGATCTGGGCGGTGAGCGGTGTGTCGATGACGCCGGGCCCGATCGCGTTCACGCGAACGCCCGCGGATCCGAACTCGGACGCGGCGGTCTTGACCATCTGCAGGATGCCCGCCTTGGTGGCGGCGTAGGCCGACTGGCCAGGCTCCACGGTCTGCGACCGTATGGACGAGTACAAAACGATGCTGCCGCTCTTCTGGGCGGTCATGATCCGGCCCGCGGACTGGAGCACGTTGAAGTTCCCTCGCATGTTGACCGCCATCACCCGATCGAACTCTTCTTCGGTGTAGTCGAGGATTTTCTTGCGCACGTTGATGGCGGGCGTGCAGATGGCCACGTGAAGGCCCCCAAGGCGCGCGGCGATGTCATCGAAGCACTTGCGGACCGCGGCTCCGTCGCGAATGTCGACCACCCCGCTCTCCGCCTTTCCCCCGGCGTTCTTGATGGTGTTCGCGACGGTTTCGACGCTGGCGGCGTTGACGTCGAGGCAAACGACGTGCGCGCCGAGGTCGGCGGCCATGCGGGCGGTGGCTTCGCCGATGCCGGAGCCGGCGCCCACGATTGCGGTGACTTTGGAGTCGAGTCGGAAAAGAGAGGCGGTGTTCATGGCAGTTTGTCTCTAGATCTTTGAGGTTGAAGGTTGACGAGAGGGACGACGGAACACAAGAAAAGAAAATGCTCCTCCCGCCACGGAGGCCAGCAGGCCCAGGAGAGAAGGTGTCCACATGCCGAAGCCTTTTCCGTCGGTGGCGAGATGGACGCAGAGAAGTGTGCCTACGCCAAAGGCGATGGCGGCGTACGCGTTGCGGCGGTCGGATGCGGCTACGTACAAGCCCAGGATCACCGGGACAAAGAGACTCACGGAGAGAAGGGAATAGAAGATGCCGAGCGCGCCGATGACGGTCGACGCTTTCAGGGCCACCAGAATGCCGAGCACGCCGCCGCCGATGGCCGCCCCGCGCGCCACCCTCAGAACCTGCGCATCGCTGGCCGTGCGGTTGACGAAGCCCTTGTAGAGATCCTGAGAGAGCGACGTCGACAGCATGAAGAGCACGGCGTCCGCGGTCGAGATCTCGGCCGAGACCACCGCGGCCAGACCCAGCGCGCCGAACCAGGCCGGCAGGTCGTTCATGAAGATCGTGGGCATCGCCAGTTCGGGGGCGGACAGGTTCGGATGGAGCGCGCGCGCCAGCAGCCCGATGGTGGGCGGGACGAAGGCGAAGACGAAGAGCGCCATCGCGTTCCAGGCAACACCCTTCCGAACCGTCGCCGCGTCACGCGCTCCGTAGACTTTCTGGATCAGCCCGGGAGAAATCACGAAGGCCGGGGCCAGCAGGGCGAGGTAATGGATCCCCGAAGGTCCGCTCGAGAAGAAGTCCCACATCCGGGCCGGGTCGCTGGTTGCCGCCTGCAGGGCCGAAAATCCACCCACCTTTGTAACCGCGATGGGAATCGCCGCGAAGAAGCCGACGATCATGACCCCGAGCTGCATGAAGTTGATCCAGACCGAGCTCAGCAATCCGCCCGCGGTGAAGTAGACGGTGGCCACCACGCCGCCGATGAT
The DNA here is from genome assembly GCA_031362685.1 of Vicinamibacteria bacterium. GTDB lineage: Bacteria > Acidobacteriota > Vicinamibacteria > Fen-336 > JAGNNV01 > JAGNNV01. Next base: position 3,517 of record JANLSZ010000300.1, read on the forward strand.
CACGCCCGTGGTCTTGTCGAGGCCGGCCACCACGTTCAGGACCCAGGCCAGGGCAATC
>JANLSZ010000308.1:0-6072 GCA_031362685.1 Vicinamibacteria bacterium
ACCACCAGCTTGGCCGGCGTTTCGTGGGAAAGATCCAGGCTGGCGAGGGACCGGTGAATCTGCAACGCTTGACGCGCCATCGGCTCATCGCCGGGATACGCGGCCGAGAGGCGCGACGCGGCATCCGCCGCTCTCTCGAACAGAGAAAGCCGCGCATAGCCAAGGACGAGGACCAGGTCATCCACCGGAGTTCGTGAGGCGGCGCGTTCAAGCGCAACCAGCTTCGCTTCGAGCGCGTCGTTCTTCATGAGACCGGCAAAGTACGAGTCGCGAACGCCCGCATCGGCCGCGAAGATCGCCCAGCGACGCTCGGCCAGAAGCGAGTCCTCCACCACCGCCGCCTGCCTGGGATCGGTGGAGCGGGCACTGACTCGTTGCCACGCGGAGGCGCTGATCAGCCGGCCTTCGGCGGCGCGCAGAACCACGGGAGAGTGCGGAAAACGTTCGAGGGCTTTGAGCACCACCCAGTCGCCCCAGGGCACCAGGCGCGCGCGCAACCCCACCTTGGGCTGCTCCGCGATCTCGATCCGGATGCTCGGGTTGGAAGCGCGCTCGAACATGGCGGAACCGCGGAATGTGGCCGCGATCTTCTCGGCCAGAGCCTGAATCTCGGACTGCCGCTTCTGGCGGGTCAGGTAGCGCGCCATCCGGTTCCACCACGACGCATCCGCAAACCGCGACAAGGCGGCCTCATAGCGCGGGCCCAGTTCGTCGTCGAGGTTCCACTGATCCAGGCGGGACGCGAGGTCGAGCCACAAAGGCTCGGCGGCGGGAAGACGATCGAGTTCGCCGAGGATCAGGGCCAGCGCGCTGCGGTGGGTCTTGTCGCGCTCTTCGAGACGGCCAATGGCTTCGTCGAGAAGCGGCTTGTACCGGCGCAGTCTCGAATCGGCGGTGTCGTCGAGGGGGCCATCGATCTCCGGGAAATCCCCGTTCTGGAATCGCCGCGTGGACGCCGTATCGGGGTCGGCGACCAGAGGCAACGAACCATCCGCGGCGAGATAGCGAAGCTGGGCTTTGTAGAGACGGGTCTCCTCGGAAAGCGCGGCCTTGGTCTGGCGCAAAGCGAGAATCCCAAGACTCTGCGCGCGCTGCTTTACGCTGGCGGAACCGACGGCCTCGATTTCGCACAGCAAAGCGAGGGCCTCCCTGCCTTCGCCACGATCCACGTGCCGCTGCATGATCTCGACCTTGAGGCTCGGAATGTCCGCATAAGCGGGATCGCGTTTCATCAGTTCGGCCAGAAGGGCGCGGGCCGCGCCGAAGGTGCGCTCGGGAATCGACTCGGCTTCGAGACGACTGAGCGCTTCGCTCCAGTCCTGTCCGGTGAGGAGCAGAGACAAACCGCCGGTCCAGAAGCCCGGGGTGGGATCCATGCGCGCCACCCATCGGTAGTCGGCATCCGAGTAGTTGCCCCACGGGAGCGATCGACCTCCGGCGCGAAGAGCGAGCCGGGTCAGGTCGGCCAGGTCGGCTTCGCCCGCCTTCGCTTCGGCAAACGTGGCCGCGGCCAGGCGGGCGCGGAAGGCCTCGGGCACGGCGTCGATCTCAGAATACAAAGACGACACCAACGCCCAGCCGGCGCGGTCGAGATCCTTCTGATACCGGCGATCGATCTGCTGCAATAGGGCGAGACACGCATCGCCGCGCTCCTGGCCCTCGAAATACGTGAAGAGACGAACCAGGGTGGCCGCATCGAAACGGGAGTCAAGACCCTGCCGCCATTCATCCGGGCGCGACCTGGCCGCCTGATCGATGGCGCGCACATAGATCGCGGCGAAGAGGCGACCGCGGCGCGGGTTCTGGTCGAGGGCCGCGTCGAGGGCGGGCAGAGCTTCGAGGCCCCGGAGTTGGGCCACCCGCAGTTTGGCTCTGAGGACCAGCGCGGGCTCTTCGGGCGTGTTCTTGGGGAGATGGGCGAGGCCCTTTTCGGCCTCGTCCAGGTTCAGGGAAACGATGTCGCGGTCGACCCAGGTGAAAGCACTCGCCCAATCGGTGGAGTTCAGCTCCAGAGCGGCCCGCTGCATTTCGCGACGATCCCGAACCGAGGGCTGTTGCTCGGCCCAGTCCACCCGGAGGTTCGCGAGAGCGCGTTGCGCCTCGCCTTCAAGACCGGGAATGGCCTGGTCAGCGAAACGGAAGGCCTGCGCATGCGCGCCGTACGTCCACGCCCAACGCGCCGCTTCGTCCCACCCCGCTCCCCCGCCTTCGGTCTGAGATGCGGCCCACGCGGTCGCCCACTTCTCAATGGTGGCAAGGGCCTTGTCTCTCTGACCCAGATCCATCTGCGCCTGGGCCAGATGCCGCAAGGCCTCGGGCTCGGGTCGCGCTTCGAGAAGAGCGGCGAGCTCCGCGGTCGGGGTCTGGTAGTGAACACGATGGGTGTCGACCAGCGAGAAACGGGTGGCCAGGTTGTAGAGCCAGTCGACCTCGGTGAGGTCCTCCCACGGTATGAGCGACCTCTGGGAAGCGCCGAACAGGACGGTGGCGGCGAGGCCCAGCGAACCAAGGCGCACAAGGCGGAGCGACCGCGGGGTCATGGACGCACCTCAATGGAAGCGCGGCCGAAGCCGACGTTCTTCGCGAGGTCCACCGCTTCGAAGACCACTTCCTGGAGGCCAACCACCGACAAGGGCAAACGCAGCCGGCCGGTGGAAGCGTGGGCGGCCCGGTCCCACCGAAGCGGCACCGGCGGAAGGTTGCCCATCCGGGCGGAGAGGAAAATGACGTCATCATCAGTCGAGGCGGTGAGGACGATGTCGTCGCCCACCCGCGCCACCTTCGGGACATGGGGCGAAACCTGAGGCGCTTTGCCATCGATCACAAAGGTCTTCGATTCGGTGGCGGTCCGGCCGCCGCGATCGCGCATCACGATCTGAACGGCATAGCGCCCGTCCGGGAGCGAGTCGGGCACGAGGAAGCGTCCCTCGAAGACCGTCGACTTCGGCCGCTTCACCAGAGGCAGTTTCAAGCCAAAGGGAAAGAGGGCGGTGGCGAGGATGGTTCCTTCATCGCACTCCACACGCAGAACCGGATCGCCAGGCTGGATTCGTCGCGGACGCAAGAGTGATCGGGGCGCGACGAGGAAAGCGGTGTAGGGGGTCACGAATTTGTACCGGCGCGACAGTTCGATGATCTCGTCCACCCATTCGCGCCTCTCGCCTTCGGCTTCGATGCGGCGCAAGAGATCATCCACTCGCGCGCGCGCCCAACGGCGGGGGAGATCGCGTGCTTCGAGGGCCTGGGCCGGCAGTGCGGCGGTGAGCGTGCTGGAATTCGAAGACAGGATTCCCGAGGCCAGGACGAAACGAACCTCGGCCGCGGGCTTCGAATAGCGACCGACGAAGCCGGAGAGAGCCAGCGGGGTCGGCGGTTGAACCATGACGGGATAGATGTCGCGCAATCCGGGATCGCCCATGGTGACGCGCAGCGATCCGTCGCTGACCGACGAGTTCGCGGTTTGGGGCGTGGTCGTCTTCGCCGGACTCAGGATCCGCTCGAAGAAAAGGTCGGTCTCGGGTTCCGACGAAAGTGCCGTCACCATGGCCGCAGACGCCGCACGCAACGCGGCCCCGGGGTCTGGCGTCGCCACACTCACGTAGAGCGGCGTTCTCTTCCGGGCCGCGTTCAGATCCTTCGAACCCGGCATGGCCACGCCGTCGGTGAAGAGCACGAGACGCCCCTTGTCTCCATCGCCCACCAGTTTCTGGGCGACGCTTACCGCTTCAAGAATGTTGGTGCCGGGCGAAAGCGCGCGGGCGCGCAAACGCTCGAGCGAGGTGGTCTTCACCATATCGATGGCATTGGCAATCGAGGACGGCGCGTCAACGGTGGCGTCGAAGAGGACGAGGGCGAACTTGTCCTCGGGGGTCAGGGTTCCAAGGAGTCGAACCAGGCGCAGGTACGACGTCTCCAGCCCCGAGAAGCGGTGGGACAAGGAGGTGTCGAAGAGGACGGCGATCGAAAGGGCCGACCGCTTCGCAGGCCCGGGCGCCCGGACCGCTCCGGGCGTTCCCGCCTCATCGACACTGGCGGCCGCGGCCGGGGGGAGGACCTCCATCAGGAAGAAGCCGTCCTTCTCAGGCGGAATGTCGGAGGGCCGCTCCCAGGGCGCCAGGGCCAGACCATCGGGCACCCGGCCATCGGGGTTCCGGAACGCGGAAAGCTTCAGCGGCGTCTCGTCGCGAAGCTTGAAGCGCACAATCAGATCGCGGTCGAGCTTGACGTTCGTACCCTCGAACGCGACCCCATCCGCCGAGGGCCGGAGGGGCAGGCCATTCGCGCTGGCTTCGTGAACGAGACCGTTCAAGGCGACACGGATTCGCAGGGTGCGGGCCACCAGCGGTTCACCATCCGCGGGTGCCAGGGCCATGCGGAGCTCGCCCTTGAGGCCCACCACATTGATGTCCTGCTGAAACTGAAGCTCGAGGCGTTTGGTGGCTCGGGCCGGAATGGGCGCCACTTTCACCGAGAAGGGCGCCGCCCCCGAGGGCGAAGAGGCGGCCGAGCCAGAGCCGGGCTCGCGATCCTCCTCGTCTCCTTGCTGCAGCAAACCCGGATCGACACGCCGCTTGGTGAGAGCCTCGTAGATCGCGCGGGCGCGGCGCTTTTCCAGGATGACCCCGGGAATGCGAACCAGGCCATCCCACACCGCGAAGTCGCCGATAGCCGCACTCGGCGCGAGGGCAAAGCGATACGTCCCTTCCTGAATCTGATCGGTGTGGTTCTCGAAAATCTGCCGGACATTCACCCGCGCGTAACCGCGGGCGATGGACGCGTCGATGGTCATGTCGCGCAAGGACAGGACGGTGGCGTCGGAGCGGCCGGTGCTCGTCGGCGCCAGCGAGCCGGACTGAGCGGACGCGACTCGGGTCACCGCAACGAGAGCAAAGCCGCCCAGCAGGCGGAAGATTCGCCGAACTACGGCTGCGTCTCGCGCTCGACCGACCATCGTGTCAACCCTTCGTCTGTCCCGATGTAGAGAAAGCCGTCTTCCTCGAGAAGCGCAGTGATTCGCTGAGACGGCAAGGAAAGCTTAAGCCGTTCAAACCGAGTTCCGTCCACGGAAAGGCGAAAAAGGCCCGTCCCATCGGTTCCGGCGTAAATCCGGTCGTTCGCCTTGGCGACAATGAGGCAGCCAGGGTTGATCTTCAGGCCTGACGTCTCTGGAAACGGCGTCCAATCGCCCTTGTCCGACATCGGCCCGATGCGCCGGGTCACCCCGCCACCGTACGTGCCCACCAGGACGCCGCCCTCCATCGGCAGGATCGCGCTCACCCAGGGATGCGGGAGTTTCCCCTCCCCCGAAGCAACGCGCCAGCGAACCTTCAAATCTTCGATGTAGCCAAGACCCGACGGAGTGCCCACCAGAAGTCCTCCTTCCGCCGCGGCCAGAGCGGTGGCCTGGTTCCCCGGCAGGCCGTGAAAAGCCGAGAGGAGTTTCCGCTCGGGTAGAAAGACACCTTCGCCGTAGCCAATGGCGACGCCGCCGCGCGTTTGGGCCAGTGAGAACGCCGCTCCTGAACCCTCGAGTGCAGTGAAGTGCGATCCGTCGAAGCGGAATGCGCCACGCAGGCTGGCCACGTGCAGGACGCCCCCGGCATCGAGAAGGGCGTTCACCGCCCAGACCTCGGGCGAAGTCGGGTCGGCGAGTGAGCGCAGGATCAGCGGAACGTCGGTCTTCTCGCCAGGGATCGAGCCCACCATCGTTGCCGCCGGTTGGGCGGGCACAAGTTCGGCCAGGCCGCCATCGAAGAAACCCACGACTACCCGACCGTGATACGAGGCCAGCGCTCCCACGTGCGCATTGCCGAAGCTCTGCTGCTGTCGCCGTCTCGAGATGACACGCCACCCTTCGTTCGATCGCTCGGCCAACCCCTGAGCCGTGTCGGCGATGAAACGGTCACCCAAGACAAAGACCCGACGAATCGGATAAGGAAGCTGCTCGACCTCCATGCGCCCCGAGGCGTCGAACCGTCGCAGGGAGGCTTCGGGCGGATCAACGGTAGCGAAGAGACGATCACCCTGAACCGCGATGGCGCCCACGTTCTCGCCGCTCGTGATGGATCGCAG
>JANLSZ010000311.1:0-2114 GCA_031362685.1 Vicinamibacteria bacterium
CCACCGCTTGGGATACGTCCTGGTCAAGCTGGGACTGATTCAGGAGCTTGAGGTCACCAAGGTGCTGGCGCGGCAGTACCGCATGCCGGCCGTGGATCTCACGCGCTTTGAGGTGGACCCGAAGATCGTCAAGCTGGTCCCGGCGGATTTCGCCCTGAAGCATGTGGTCTTGCCGCTCAAGCGCGAGGGCCGCACGCTCACCGTCGCGATGGCCGATCCCACCGCCTCCGGCGTGCTTGATGACCTCAAGTTCATCACCCGATACGATCTCTTCCCCGTCATCGCCGGCGAGTACACCCTCCGCAATCTGATCGAGAAGCACTACGAGTCCTCCGATGAGCAGATGCAGTCGCTGCTCAAGGAGATGGAAGCCATCGATGAAGAGGGCGGTGGGGTCGAGATCGTCGAGGAGCAGGCGGAAGAGACCGCGACCCAGGCCCAGATCAACGATGCGCCGGTCGTCAAGCTGATCAACGGGTTTCTCACCGACGCGGTGAAGCGGGGCGCCTCCGACATTCATATCGAGCCGTTCGAACACGAGATCCGGGTGCGCTACCGCATCGATGGTTCGCTGCTGGAAGTGATGCGTCCGCCGATCAAGATGAAGGCCGCCCTCACCAGCCGGATCAAGATCCTGTCCCAGCTGAACATCGCCGAGCGACGGGTGCCCCAGGACGGCCGCCTCAAGCTGAAGATGGGCTCCCGGGTCATCGACTTCCGTGTCTCGGTGCTGCCCGTCATTTACGGCGAGAAGATCGTGCTGCGGATTCTGGACAAGGGTAACCTGACGCTCGACCTGTCCAAGTTCGGCTTCGAGAAGAAGGCCGAAGACGACCTGATGGCGAACATCCTGAATCCCTATGGCATGGTGCTCGTCACCGGTCCAACCGGATCGGGGAAAACGACGACGCTCTATTCCGCGCTTTCCCGGGTCAACACGATCGAAACCAACATCATGACGGCCGAGGACCCGGTCGAATACAACCTGATGGGGATCAATCAGGTGCTGATCCGCAACGAGATCGGGTTGACGTTTGCGGCGGCGCTCAAGGCGTTCCTGCGGCAGGACCCCAACATCATCATGATCGGGGAGATCCGGGATCTCGAGACAGGCGGTATCGCCATCAAGGCGGCCCTCACCGGCCACCTGGTGCTCTCGACCCTGCACACCAACGACGCCCCCTCGACGATCACCCGCCTGATCGACATGGGCATCGAGGCGTTCAACGTCGCCAGCGCCGTCAATCTGGTCGTGGCCCAGCGACTGGTGCGGCGCATCTGCAAGGACTGCAAGGAGCCGCACGAATACACCGACGTGGAACTCAAGGTGCTGGGGGATAATGTCGAAGAACTCAAGAAGATGGCGTTCATGCGGGGGCGCGGGTGCGACACGTGCAACGGCACCGGGTACAAGGGCCGCGCCGGCCTGTATGAGGTGATGGCCCTCACCCCGGCATTGCGTCGCCTGATCCTTCGGGGCGGCTCCGTGGCCGAGATCCGGGACCAGGCGGTGGAGGACGGGATGCTGACCCTCCGGATGGATGGACTCAAGAAGATCTCGCGCGGGGTCACGACGCTGGAAGAAGTGATCAAGGAGACGGCCGCATGACGGTGAACCTCCGGGCCCTGCTCGAGGAAATGATCGAAAAGGATGCCTCCGACCTGCACATCACCGCGGGCGAGCGTCCCAAGTTGCGGATTGATGGCGACCTGCACAGCGCGTCGGCGCCCGATGTGCTCACCGCGAAGGAAACCCTGTCGCTGGCCTACTCGGTCCTCACCGAGAATCAGAAGAAGCGGTTCGAGACCGAGGACGAGCTGGACTTCTCCTTTGGCATCCAGAACCTGGCCCGCTTTCGCGGCAATGTCTTCAAGCAGCGCGGATGCGTGGCGATGGTCATCCGCATGATTCCCTTCAATGTGCGGACCTTTCAGGATCTCGGCCTCCCCCCGGTCCTGTCCAAGCTGTCGGAACGACCCCGCGGCCTGGTCCTGGTCACCGGACCCACCGGCTCGGGCAAGTCGACCACACTGGCGGCGATGCTCGACAAGATCAACAAGGAGCGGAAGGGTCACATCATCACGGTGGAAGACCCGATCGAGTTCATCCACCG
>JANLSZ010000365.1:0-12422 GCA_031362685.1 Vicinamibacteria bacterium
GCTTCTCAAAACGCCCCTTCACGCCCAGCACGTCGCTGCGGGCGCCCGCATGGTCCCCTTCGGTGGCTGGGACATGCCCATCGATTATTCGGTCAAAGGCCTGGGCGTGATCAAAGAGCATCTGGCCGTGCGCCATGCCGCCGGGCTCTTCGATGTGTCGCACATGGGCGAAGTGGACATCGTGGGACCGGATGCGCTCGCGTTCCTGCAGCGCGTGACTTCGAACGATGTGGCGAAGCTCCAGGACGGTCACGCGCAGTATTCGGCCCTTCCGATGCCCAATGGCGCGCCGGTCGATGACATCATCGTGTACCGCTTCAACGCCGGACGCTTCCTGCTCGTCGTCAATGCCAGCAATCGAGCCAAGGACGTGGCCTGGCTTCACTCTCAAGGTCCGAAGGGGTGCGAGGTCCACGACCGCAGCGACGAATTCGCGCTTCTGGCTCTTCAAGGTCCCAAAGCCGCGGGCATCCTGCAGACCCTGACCCAGGCCGAACTCGCCTCCGTGGGGTACTACAAGTTCACCGCCGGCGCGGTGTCGGGCCTTCCCGCCACGATCGCGCGCACCGGCTACACGGGTGAAGACGGTTTCGAGATCATGGTCAAGGCGGCCGATGCGCCGCCGCTGTGGGACGCTCTGCTGGCCGCGGGCTCCGGCCTGGGGCTGGTTCCCGCCGGCCTCGGCGCCCGCGACACCTTGCGGCTTGAAGCGAAGATGTGCCTCTACGGAAACGATATTGATGAGACCACAACCCTGGTAGAAGCCGGCCTGGGATGGATCGTTTGCGTCGAACCGCACAAAGGGGACTTCAATGGCCGGGCGGTTCTCGCGGAGCACAAGGCCAAGGGAACGCCGCGCAAACTCGTGGGCTTTGAAATGAAGGAGCGGGGAATCGCTCGCCACGGCTACCCGGTTCTGGTTGGCGGAGCGCCGGCTTCGGTTGTCACCTCCGGCTCGATGGCTCCGTTTCTGGAGAAGAACATTGGCCTGGCCTACGTGCCATCCGAGCACTCCGCCATCGGATCGCCTCTCGGGATCGAGATCCGAGGGGTTTCGGTGGCGGCGGAAATAGTGAAGACGCCTTTCTACAAGCGGGCGAAGTAGCACCTGCGCTACCGGGACAGACCTTAGAATCTGTCATCCACCAAATTCAGGAGAACCCCTTGACCAACGATCTGCACTACACAAGAGACCACGAATGGGTTCAGCTCACCGGTGGCGTCGGCCGCATCGGCATTACCGATCACGCTCAGCAGCAGCTCGGCGACGTTGTCTTCGTGGAGTTGCCGAAGGTGGGGACGGTGGTCGCCGCCGGAGGTCGTTTCGGAACCGTCGAGTCGGTGAAGGCGGTTTCCGAGCTGTTCTCCCCGGTCACCGGGAAGGTGACGGGAGTGAACGACGATCTGCAGAAGAAGCCCGAGACCGTGAATTCGGATCCCTATGGCGCGGCCTGGATGATCGAAGTTCAGCTGGCGAATCCGGCCGAGGTGGAAGCGTTGATGACGGCCGACCAGTACGACGCCTTCGTCAAGAGCGGCCACTGAGTTCAGGCAAGATCCTCCGGGCGGATCGTCTGCGGCTTTCCTGCCGCCACAACAATGTTGGAACCATGTGATGAAGCTCTCTGATCTCTCGCCGGTCGACACCTTTTCGAGGCGGCATGTTGGTCCTTCCGAAGCGGATCGGGAGGCCATGCTCCGCTCCCTCGGCGCCTCTTCGCTCGACGCCCTGATCGAAGAGACGGTTCCCCCCTCCATCCACCTTCGGCGGCCGCTCCGCCTGCCCGAACCGCTTTCGGAGAGCGAACTGCTGATTCGCATCACCGCCATCGCCGACTCGAATCAGACCTGGCGGTCGTTCATCGGGATGGGCTACACCGCCTGCCTGACCCCGTCGGTGATCCGCCGCAACATCCTGGAGAACCCGGGCTGGTACACCCAGTACACCCCGTATCAGGCCGAGATTTCGCAGGGTCGCCTGGAAGCGCTGCTCAATTTCCAGACCATGATCGCCGATCTCACCGCCCTTCCCCTGGCCAACGCCTCGCTCCTCGACGAAGGCACGGCCGCGGCCGAGGCCATGCACATGGCCCACGCGACCGCGGCCGGTGAGCGAAACGTCTTCGTGGTGGCCGATGATGTCCACCCGCAAACCATAGCGGTGGTGAGAACCCGCGCCCGGCCTCTCGGCATCGAAGTCCAGGTGGTCGACCCGCGGAAGATGAAATTTAAACCGAACGTCTTCGGCGTTTTGCTCCAGTACCCGTCCACCACCGGAAAGATCGAGGACCTCTCCACCATCGCTGCCCGGGCGAAGGCCGCGGGTGCGGTCACTACGTTCGCCGCCGATCTCCTGGCCCTCACCCTCTATAGGGCGCCCGGTGAAATGGGCGCCGATATCTGCATCGGCTCGGCTCAGCGCCTTGGCGTTCCCATGGGCTTCGGCGGCCCCCATTCCGCGTTCATGTCGGCGCGGGAGGAAATGCGACGGGTGATTCCGGGGCGACTGATCGGCGTGTCTAAGGACGCCCAGGGCAAGCGGGGGTATCGCCTGGCCCTTCAGACCCGCGAACAGCACATCCGGCGCGACAAGGCCACCTCCAACATCTGCACCGCCCAGGTTCTGCTCGCCGTCATGGCGAGCATGTACGCGGTGTACCACGGCCCCGCAGGACTGAAAGAGATCGCCACTCGGGTTCATCGCCTGACCGGACTTCTCGCCGCCGGCTTGCGCAAAGCGGGCCTCACCCTTCAGCACGAGCTGTTCTTCGACACTCTTTCCGTGAAGACCACCGCGGCCAGGGCCAATGGGATCGCGCGCCGGGCGGCCAAGCGGCGGATCAATCTGCGTCGGGTGAAGACGGGTTTGACCGTGACCCTCGATGAGACGACCCAGCTGAAAGACGTGCAGGATCTGATCGAGGTTTTCTCCGGAGCGGCGCTCGAGGGATCGCTTTCGGATCTGGCCCGCGAAGTCCAGGTGGGCGTCCCGGAGTCACTGGCCCGAACGTCGTCTTTCCTGACTCATCCGGTCTTCAACCGGTACCACGCCGAACACGAGATGCTCCGCTACATCAAGACCCTGGAGTCGCGCGATCTTTCCCTCACCCATTCGATGATTCCCCTCGGGTCGTGCACGATGAAGCTCAATGCGTCATCGGAGATGTTGCCTCTGACTCTCCCGGGCTTTTCCAACCTTCATCCTTTCGCCCCCGCCGAACAGGCGAAGGGATATCTCAGCCTGGCCAAGGAGTTGTCCGACTGGCTGGCCGAGATCACCGGCTTCTCCGGGGTGTCCCTCCAGCCGAACTCCGGAGCACAGGGCGAGTACGCCGGCCTGCTTTCCATTCGCGGATATCACGCTTCCCGCGAGGGCGAACGCGACGTCTGCCTGATTCCGGTCTCCGCCCATGGCACCAACCCGGCCTCCGCGGTCATGGTCGGCTTCAAGGTCGTGGTGGTCGCCTGCGATGAGAAGGGGAACGTCGATCTGGTGGATCTCGAGAAGAAGGCGGATGAGCACAAGGATCGACTCGCCGCGCTGATGATCACGTACCCATCAACCCACGGCGTGTTCGAAGAGGACGTGAAGCGGATCTGCGAGATCGTGCACCAGCGTGGCGGTCAGGTCTATATGGACGGCGCCAACATGAACGCCCAGGTCGGCCTCACCCGGCCCGCGGACATGGGCGCCGACGTCTGCCACATCAATCTGCACAAGACCTTCTGCATCCCCCACGGCGGCGGCGGCCCCGGCATGGGCCCGATCTGCGTGGCCGAGCACCTTATCCCCTTCCTTCCCGGCCACCCCCTCGCGGCCGAGGCCGCCACCGGTCCGGTTTCAGCCGCACCGATTGGGAGCGCCTCGATCCTCACCATCTCGTGGGCGTACATCGCCATGATGGGAGCCGATGGGCTCAAGCTCGCCACCGAGACCGCGATCCTGAACGCCAACTACATGGCAAAGAAGCTCTCCGCCCATTACTCGATCCTCTACACCGGTAAGCACGGCCGCTGCGCCCACGAGTTCATCCTCGACCTTCGTGAGTTCAAGGGGTTCGGGGTCGAGGCGGAAGACGTAGCCAAGCGACTCATGGACTACGGCTTCCATGCGCCGACCCTGTCCTTCCCGGTTCCGGGCACGCTGATGATCGAGCCGACCGAGAGCGAGTCGCTGGCCGAGCTCGATCGTTTCTGCGAGGCCATGGTCCGAATCCGCGAGGAGATCCGGCGGGTGGTCGAGGGGAAGATCGACGCGAAAGACAATCCGCTCAAGAACGCGCCGCATACATCGGCCATGGTGATTGCCGACGCGTGGCCGCATCCCTACACCCGCGAAGAGGCGGCCTTCCCGGCTCCCTGGACTTCCGAGAAGAAGTTCTGGCCGCACGTGGCCAGGATCGACAACGCCTACGGCGATCGCAACCTCGTGTGTGTCTGCCCCGCGGTCGAGGAGTACGCGTAACCGCTACCAGGCGGGGCCCGTTATCACTGGCCGGCTTTGATTCGCGAGACAGCAGGACCCAGGGCGTCCAGGCCGAGGGAGCGATCCGGCATCATTCCCGGGCGCCCGCCAAGGCAGAGCCGGCTTCCGCCTGGATGGCCTCGACGGCGTCCCTGACTCGGTCCATGTGGGTTCTGAAACTCAGCACGCACAATCGAATCACGTAACGTCCGCCGAGTTTCGTGCTCGATAGAAACACCCGTCCGCGGGCATTCACGCGGTGCTGCAGGTCCTCATTGACCCTGTCCGAGTCCGGTCCCTCGCCCTTCAATCGAAAGGCGATGACCGAGAGCTGCGGTTCGTCCAGAATTTCAAAGCGCGAATCGTTCTTCAACCGATCGTAGGCCCAGCGGGTCAGCATTAGTTTCTCTTCGATGGCGTCTTTGAAAGCGTTCACACCGTGAAGGACCAGGGGCAGCCAGATGCGGAGACCCCGAAAGTCCCGCGACAGTTCCGGAGAAAGGTCGGAGAAGTTGGCCGACTGCTGGGCGCGTACGTCATGGAGATACTCCGCGTCCATCGAGTGTGCCCGCTTCAGGCTTTCCGGATTCCGGACCAGAAGACAACCCGTTCCGTAAGGGAGGAACATGCCCTTGTGCGGATCGAGCGTGATGGAGTCGCACTCTTCGATCTCCGGCATCAGGCTTGGCCCGGCTTCGGCCAGGCGGAAGAAACCGCCATAAGCCGCGTCCGCATGAACCCACATGGAATGACTCCGTCCGATGGATACCAGACGCGCGATCTCGTCGATAGCTCCGGTATTGGTGGTTCCAACGTTGGCGATGATCAGAAAAGGCTTGAGACCCTTCATCCGGTCCGCCTCGACCGCGTGGGCCAGGGCCTTCACATCGACCCGTCGCCGGTCATCCACGCGGACGCGCCGCACCTGCCAGTCGCGAAAACCGGCGATGCGCGCGGCCTTGGGCACGCAGTAGTGGGTTTCGTCCGACATGTACATCGTGCCTTTGGAGAAATCGTCAGGGAGTTTCGTCTCGCGGGCGGCCACGATCGCCGAGAGGGTCGACAGCGACCCGCCGGAGGTGAGGATGCCTCCCGCGGTCTCCGGATAGCCCATGATCCGGGCCAGCCAGGCGATGGCGGTCTCCTCGATCTGAGCGAGGGCCGGTGCGGGGGCTCTTACCCCCACGTAGCGATTCGTCGAGGTGGCGATGAAGTCGGCGATGGCCGCGCTCATGATGCCACCCCCGGGGATGAAGGCCAGATAGCCGGGGCCTGCGGTGTTGAACGTCATCCGGATCGCCGGGCGCAGGCGCTCGAGAATGGTCCCAAGCGGCAATGGGCCCGGGGGGAGCGGCTCCACGAACGTACGCGCCAGTTCTTCCGCGCCCTCGACATCGGCCGATGGCTGGTGCTCGAGAGAATCGATCTCCTCGCGCACAAAGCGGGTCGCAAGCTCCAGCGCGTCCCGAAGCGACTCGGAGGAGAGTTCCAGAGGGTTCATAGCCCCCTACTTTAAGAGCGGACCGGATTCTTCGCATCGTCGTTGGCGGAGAACAGGGGCCACTCGCTAGACTGGGCGGATGCCCAAGGCCCGTTCGACCACCTGGAACGCTCTGTGATCAAGGCGTTTTCCGAAGTCTTCACTCCTGAAGTGCGCGATGAGGCCCAGCGTCTTTTTGCCTCGGGCCGAGTCGAGGTCCTGGCCATTGAAGACACGTTCCTGACCACTTCGGTCAAGGACGTCACCACCGAGCGGGTGGTTATCAAGAGGCGGGCGGATCGTTTCCAGATCTCCTGCACCTGCCCCGACGGCAAGTCGGGCGCTTGCGCTCACGTGCTGGCCTCCATGCTGGCGGCCCGCGGTCATGGCTTCGGCCGGCCCGAGAAGGCTGGTCCCAAAGCGGTCGAAGAAAAGGAAGCGAAGGCCGTCACCGAGGAGCACCCACACCGCACCCACGTGGTCATTGAAGGGCTTCATTCGTCCCGGAATCAGTCGGGATCGGACTCGTTCGATGAGATCGACGAGGCGGATCCGTCCGGCCGCCTGCCGCCCGTGGACTGGCGCTTTCGTCTGGCTACCCTCAAATCCCAGGCTCTGCCGGTCGCGGTGTCCCACGAGTCTGAAGCGGCCGCTGAAGACGCGCCAGTTACCGAGATCCTCTACGCCATCGACGCCGCGGCGTCGGCGTCCAGCGATGGCGCGCTGGTTCTGATCATCGCCCACCGTGAGCTGAAGCGGGATCGGGAATGGGGACGCATCAAGTTCGCCCGCCCCTGGCGCGGCCTGGCTTCGGACCTTCACAATTCCGCGGACCGCAGGATTCTCGTCCTGCTTTCGGGGGCGGACCGGGACGCCGACCTCGCTTCCAGCTTTCGCCTTCATGACGTGCACCGGGTGGCCGCCCGCTATCGGGTGGCTCCGGAGATTCAGTGGCTGGCGCTGGCCCTCATGGCCGAAACCGGCCGGCTCATTCTTCGTCATCCGCCCGAGAAGGAAGATGCCATTTCGTTCCTGGGCATGGACGACGGAGCCCCTTTCTCTCTGCGACTTCAGGTCGGGGCCACCGTCGCTTCCTTCGCCCTCTCCGGCGAACTGGTTCGGGGCGATGAGCGAGTGAAGATGAACGAAATCGACCTGGTGACCCGGGGCGGCATCGTCATTTTCGGCAACACGGTGGCCCGTCTCGAACCGGCGGAGCACTTCAGCTGGGTCGACGATCTGGTCCGGCGCGGAGCCATCGAGGCCCCGAGGCGTCACCAGGATCGCCTCCTCCGCGAGATCGCCGAACTCCCGGGCGGGATAGAGATCGTTCTTCCCGAAGACCTGGGCATCGAGCGCGCGGTCGGCACCCCCGCGCCCCTGGTACGGCTCAAGCGCCTTCCCAAGAAGGACGATGAGACCGACGTCCCGCTCGAACTCCTCTTTGAGTATGGCGGCGAACTCATCGAGTTCCGTTCCCAGCGCAAGGGAGTTCTCGACCACACCGGAAAACGCATCATTGTGCGCAACGAAACCATGGAACGGGATCTGCGCACCAGGCTTCTGGATCTGGGCGTCTCGGTCTCCCGGGACGGCAAGGGGTTCTTCGTGGAGGGCGCCGAGGTGGCCGCCCTCCTTCCCCGGCTGGGCGACGCCGGTTTCCGGGTCCTGCTGCGCGAGCGCGAGCTCAAGCGTGATCTCGGCCTGAGGTTTCGCGTCTCGTCGGGAGTCGACTGGTTCGACCTCAAGGGCGGTCTCGATTTCGGTCACGAGGTGGTGCCCTGGCCCGCCTTGCTGAAGGCATTGAGACGCGGCGAAACCGTGCTGACTCTGGCCGATGGTTCCCAGGGCCTGATTCCGGAGCGGCTGGTGGCGCGTTACGGGCGTCTGGTCCGGCTGGGCGAAGAGGAAGAAGACGGGATTCGCTTTGCCAAGAGTCAGGTGGCGCTGCTCGAGGCCATCCTCGCGGGCGAAACCGACGTCGAACTCGACACCGCTTTCAAGACCGCGCGCGAGGCCCTCAGGAATTTCGAGCGCATCGAGCCGCGAAACGAGCCGGAATCCTTCAAAGGAACGTTGCGTCCCTATCAGCGCGAGGGTCTTGGCTGGATGCACTTCCTCCAGGATTTCGGTTTCGGGGGTTGCCTGGCGGACGACATGGGCCTCGGCAAGACGATCCAGGTTCTGGCCCTGCTCGAAGACCGAAGGCGGAAGCGGCTGGCCGGGGAGAAGATCGCCCCGTCGCTGGTGGTCGTTCCGCGTTCCCTTGTCTTCAACTGGAAACAGGAGGCCGCCCGTTTCACCCCGGAACTGAAAGTCAAGGACCACACCAGCGCGCTGCGGTCCCACGGGTCGTTCGAGGAGTGGGATGTGGTGCTCTCGACCTATGGAACCCTTCGTTCCGACGTCATGCGCTGGCAGGACACCACCTTCGACTATGCCATCCTCGATGAAGCCCAATCGATAAAGAACGCCACCACCGAATCGGCACGGGCCGCGCGACTGATCCGTTCAAAGCATCGCCTGGCCCTTTCCGGCACGCCGGTGGAGAACCGGATGTCCGAGCTCATCTCCATCTTCTCGTTTCTCAATCCGAGTCTCGCCGCGGGCTCCGTGGCCCTGGCCGAACTTGCGAGCGACAAAGCCACCGGCCCCGAACGCGAGGTTCTGGCCCGGGGCTTGAGGCCCTATGTTTTACGACGTCGCAAGGAGGACGTTCTCCCGGATCTGCCGCCCAAGTTCGAAGAGACGCTGTACTGCGAACTCGGGGTCGAGCAGCGCAAGCTCTACGAGGAGATGAAGGAGCACTACCGGTTCCGGATCACCGCTCTGCTCGAGACCCAGGGTCTTTCGAAGAGCCGCATCCAGGTTCTGGAGGCGCTTCTGCGACTGCGCCAGGTGGCGTGCAGCCCCGGTCTTATCGACTCCGGCCGAAAGGACTTCAAGGACGCCAAGATCGAGGCTCTGCTGCCCCGCCTGCAGGAGGTGGCCGCGGAGGGCCACAAGGCGCTGGTCTTTTCTCAGTTCACCTCCTACCTCGCACTGCTAAGGCCGCGGGTCGAAGAGCTGGGCCTGAAGCACGCGTACCTCGACGGCGGCACCCGCGATCGAAAGACCGTGGTCGAGCAGTTCGAGTCCGATCCCGATACCTCTCTCTTCCTGATTAGCTTGAAGGCCGGCGGTCTCGGCTTGAACCTCACCGCCGCGGACTACGTCTTCATCCTCGACCCCTGGTGGAACCCGGCGGTGGAGATGCAGGCGATCGCCCGCGCCCACCGCATCGGTCAGACGAAACCTGTCTTCGCCTATCGCCTGGTGGCGCGGGACACGGTTGAGGAAAAGGTCCTCGAACTGCAGGAGAAGAAGCGCGAGCTGGTGGAAACCCTTCTCGGTGAGGACAAGGGCTCCATCGCGTCGCTGAAGCGCGAGGACATCGAGCTCCTTCTGAGCTGATTGAGACGGGAGGCGCCGGAACGCAGGTTCATTTCCTACGAGTTGCCAAGGGCTAACGGAGTGATCTCGTGACGCCGCCCAGCCTCCCCGAGTCGCCTTACTGATGCTTGCTGCGGTATTCGGGGCTGTTGCGCAGTTCGCGGCTGACATCCGCTTCGGTCCAGTGCTCGCGCAGGACCTTGTCGACATAGACGCGGCTCGCCGGATCGGGCTCGCGGCTGAGGATGGCGCGGTACGCGCGAGCCACGACTTGCTCGGCGTTCCGCTCCGTGATCTCCACCGCTCGCTGCTGATATTCGGGGCTCTTGAGCAGCGCCTCGCGCACATCCTGCTCCGACCACCGGCCGTCGCTTAAGTGATTGCGATACAAGGCGAGGCCCTGCGGATCGGCCTCGCGTTGAAGGACTTCCTGGTAGACCCGACGCACCGTGACGTCAGGGGTCTCGCTGGCTCGACGGTCGACCGGATGGTTGCGGTCCACTCCCGCGGCGCCGCCACGGGCGTGTGGGTCATACGCGCCGGCGCCCGTGCCGTCTCGGCGATCGGTCGGATAGCGGTTGACGTCCGAATCGCTTCGGTTGTCGTACGGGTTGTAGCCCGAGCCGTCGCGCTGGTCGTAGAAATCGTCTCGCCACGGACTGGTTTCAATCCTGCCCAGACTCGAGCCGTTCGTTCGGTCGCCGTACCAGCCCCCGTATTCTGCAAGGTCGCGCCAGTTGCCGGTGCGGACCTGAACGGAAGAAAGGCGATCGTTCCAGCCCTCGCGCCGGAGGTCCGAGACGTCGCCCCCCAGGCGCGTCCAGCGGCCCGCGTAGCGCACGTCCTGAAAGATCGTGACCTCGGTGGTGGCGCCGAACGTCCTTATGGACGAGATCTGATCGTTCATTCCGCGTGACATGAAGGAGATGTTCTCGCCGGCGCGCGCGCAGAAGTAGGAGCCGCGGAAGTCGGGATCCCGGTAGAAGCACGCACCCGACCTCGGCGTGGTGGGACGACCCCAGCGCGGCTGCGGGTTGCCGGTCTGGGCGGTCGCCATGGCGGACGCGCCCAGGATGCAGGCCAAGGCGACGTGGCTCAGGTTGAAACTCCGTGGCTGATTCATGGCCGGTACAACAGCAAGACCTGTGCCCGGCGATACAGACCCGTTTCCGCGTGTTTCCGGGCCGATTGCCCCTGTTCCCGTTCCCTGCGCGTCGCGGGCCCTCGTTCGAGAGGACGTTTCTACAGAATGCGAATGGGGGTTGCCCCTCCTCCGCTAGGAAATTGACGGGATTCGAAGCTTCGCGCCCTTGAGGTTACCGATGACCGCGAGCGTCATCTTTCGGCTGAAGATGTCCTGGGCGAGCTTCGACAGGTCTTCGCTGGCGACCGCGTCGATGGATCGGAGGGTCTCGTTCGGCGAGATCGTCCGCTGGTGGTAGATCTCGTTCCGGGCCAGGGCGCTCATGCGCGACCCCGAGCCTTCGAGCGACAGCATCAGAGAGCCTTTCAGATTGTCCTTGGCGCGTTGAAGCTCGTCGCTCGGGACCGGCTCATCCACGATCCGTTTCACCTCGTCGCTGATCAGGGACAGCACGGTGTCCACCCGCTCCTTCGACATGGCGGCGTAAATGGACAGACTGCCGGTGTCCATGAAACCAGAGAGCCCGGCGGAGATCGAGTAGACGAGACCGCGCTTTTCGCGGACATTCTGGAACAGACGCGACGAGATGCTTCCGCCGAGCACGGTGCCGAGAACATGGCCGGTGAACCGATCCGCATGGGTGGATGAGGGTCCTTGAGCCCCCAGACACAAGTGAGTCTGGGCCAGAGTCTTCTTGTGCCTCTTGATGAGGCCGTAGTGGGTCACGGGACGAACACTCTTCGTGTTGGCACGTCCACTGGGAATGGAGGTAAAGAGCCGGGTGGCCAGTTCGATGGCTCGCTTCTCGGTGATTCGCCCCGCGATAGCCAGGACCAGGTTTGCCGGCACATAAACCTTCTTGAAGAAACGGCGCACTTCGTCCCGGGTGTAGCTCTTGAGCGCCTTGCGGGTTCCCAGGATGGGCCGGCCGATCGGATGATGGGGCCACAGCCGGGACGCGAACATTTCGCCCAGGATGTCGTCGGGGGTGTCGTCCACCATCGCGAACTCTTCGAGGATGACCGTCTTCTCTTTGGCGAGGTCCGATCGGTCGAACCGCGGGTGGACCAGGATGTCGGCCAGGATCTCGGCCGATCGATCGACGTGGGTATCGAGCACGCGCAGGTGAAAGGCCGCGTACTCTTTCGACGTGAAGGCGTCCATGTGGCCGCCCATGGAATCGACGTCCATGGCGATCTGCTCGGCGCTGCGTGAGGCCGTGCCCTTGAAGACGAGGTGTTCGATGAAGTGGGCGAGGCCCCGTTCGGCGTCGTTCTCGTGCCGCGAGCCGCGACGGACGAAAACGCCGATGGCGACCGAATGGACCTGGGCCAGAGGCTCGACCAGGAGCGTCAATCCATTCTCAAAGACATGTCGGGTTGCGCTCATAACCCTTCAGCATACCGGGGGTTGGTAATTCGGGCGGGGCCTTCGTTGCCCGCGTCCACGCCGAGCTCGCGGGCTGGGAGGGCGCGGCCTGCGCTCGGCGGCGCCGGTTTCGAAACGCCTGATTCACTGAGGCGTTTCGAGCATCAATGAAGGGTCCGGCCCCCCTGACCCTCAACGACGATACGATTGGCTCCGGATGAGTTCTGTTGATGAGGCGCGGGCGGCGATTCTGGAGCGGCTGGCGATTCTTTCCACCGAGACGGTGCCGCTCTCGGCCGCGCTGGCCCGCGTTCTTCGTGCGCCGGTGGTGGCGGATCGCGACCAGCCGCCCTTCAATCGCGCGGCCATGGATGGTTTCTCTGTTCGGTCGGCGGACCTCACTGCGCCCAACACTCGGCTGCAGGTTTGCGGGGAGGGTCGGGCCGGGGTTTGGCCCGATCGCGCGCTGCGGGCTGGTGAAGCCATGCGCATCATGACCGGGGCTCCGGTACCCGAGGGTGCTGACGCGGTCA
>JANLSZ010000296.1:0-1743 GCA_031362685.1 Vicinamibacteria bacterium
CGTCAAAGGCGAGCCGGTCGCCTGCACGCCCATGGACGCGTTGCGCTGCTTCTACTCGTCCGGCATCGACAACATCGCCCTCGAAGACATTTGGCTCTCGAAAGACTGAAGCGGACGGTCGCCCGCGCGGCGCCGCTGACCCGCCTGCTCTTCGGAGTGCGCGTTCCCCATCGGACCGAACAGGGACATTGGGATTTCTCGACCCTCATTCTCTTCGACGAGCTCCGGAAGCGAGCGAAACCGGGCCAGCGCATTCTCGAACTAGGGACGGGGGAGGTCGGCACGCTCTCCGTCGCTTTAGCTCGGCTCATCCCTGCTCAATACCTCGCCCTCGACATCGCCGAAGAGGCGGTTCTCTCGGCGCGAAAGGTAGCGTCGGCCAACCACGTGACTGTGGAGTTCCTCAAGTCCAACCTCCTCGCCGCGGTTCCAAACGATGGGCGGTTCGATCTCACTTTCTTCAATCCGCCCTACCTGCCTCGCGCCTTGAGCGTCCGTTGGAAGAGGCTGGGCGAGCCCTCCCGGGTCTTTGATGGTGGGGAGGATGGTCTAGAGGTGATCCGAAAGTTCTTTTTGGAAGCGGCTGGCTGGGGCCCGCGCCTGGGCACGATTCTGATCGGCTTCAATCGGCGATCCGTTTCGGAGGTTGCGGTCGCCGAGATCGGCCGGGTCCACGGTTTTCGACCCGCTGGACGTTCACGCGCATTCCATCCCGGAACGGTCTTGGCTTTCAGAGCGGCGCCAGAGCCAGGCTAGTCTCAGGCTGGGCGCGACAGGGTCCGCGAGACCGCGTCCGTCCAGCCGGCGTACAGCGACTCTCGTTTCGCCTCTTCCATGGCCGGCGTGAACGTGCGGTCGAGCGCCCATAGGCGCTGGATGTCGTCTTGATCCGACCAGACCGCCGTAGCCAGGCCGGCCAGATAGGCCGCACCCAGAGCCGTGGTCTCCGCGACCACGGGCCGCAACACCTTTGCTCCGAGGATATCGGCCTGGAATTGGAGGAGGGCGCCGTTGCGGGTCGCCCCGCCATCCACCCGAATCGATTCGAGGGAAAGGCCGGAGTCCTTGCGCATGGCTTCAATGACATCCCTTGTCTGATAGGCGATGGAATCGACGGCGGCGCGGGCGATGTGCGCCCGGGTGGTTCCGCGGGTGATGCCGAAGATCGCGCCCCGCGCGTGTGAGTCCCAGTAGGGCGCGCCGAGGCCGACGAAAGCGGGCACCATGAAGACGCCGCCGCTGTCCTCCACGCTTCCCGCGAGAGTCTCGACTTCACCGGAGGTGGCGATGATCTGAAGAGAATCGCGCAGCCATTGCACCACCGCTCCCGCGATGAAGACCGAACCCTCGAGGCCGTAGGTGGTCTTGCCACCGATACGCCAGCACACGGTGGTGAGCAGGCCGTTCTTTGAAACCTTTGGCGTGGGGCCGGTGTTCATCAACATGAAGCAGCCGGTGCCGTAGGTATTTTTCGTCTCCCCGGGTTTGAAACAGCATTGCCCGAAGGTGGCCGCCTGCTGGTCGCCCGCGATTCCCGCGATGGGGATGCGCGTGCCGAAAAGCGCCTCGTCGGTTTCTCCGACGATCCCGCTCGAGTCCACGATCTTCGGCAGCATCGCTTTCGGCACGCCGAGGATCTTCAACAACTCGTCGTCCCACTGAAGCGTCTCGAGATCCATGAGCAGGGTGCGCGAGGCGTTCGAGACATCGGTGACATGGACCCGGCCCCCGGTGAGACGCCAG
>JANLSZ010000035.1:0-13732 GCA_031362685.1 Vicinamibacteria bacterium
CGTGCGGGCCGCCGTGAATGATCACGATCATCGGATGCTTCGAGTCGGCCGTCTTGCCCGGAGGCAGGGTGAGGAACGCCTCGATGTCGAACTTGAAGTCGGCGGCCACAAACGTGAAGTTCTGCACCGGTGCGATGTCGACTCCCAAAAGCGCTTCCTTGTTCAGGTCGGTGAGCCGACGCCGGAGCGGGGCTACCGCCCTTGCGACCACGACCTTTTTCGTCACCGCATTCTTCGTGGCCGGCTCGAGCAGGAAGAGCTGGCCCAGATCGTTGGGGCTCTGGAAGATGTACGCGATGGCGCCGCTCGCGCTGAAGCCGAACCCTCCCACCGAACCGGCTTCAGAGATGATCACCTCGGCGGCGCCGGTCGATACCCGGATGCGGTGGAGCCTGACGTTCCCCCGGTCGAGCCCGGTCAGGTACACGTCCGCGCCGTCGGGCGAGAACGAGGCATTGCTCTGGCGGTTGTCGATCGAAGCGCCGATCTCACGCCGTCCGGTGCCGTCGGCATCGATGATCCAGACGTGGGTGTCTTCCATCGTGGTCTCGAGGTCGGTGAGACCGCGTTTCGTTCCCAGGAACACGATCTGCTTCCCGTCGGGTGAAAACTTCGGCTGATACTCGGCGCTTTCGGTGGTGGTGATCCGGCGGATGGCGCCATTGGCGACCGAGATCGCGACCAGGTCCTGGTTGTAGAAGTAATCGGGATCGTGGTCGAGGTTCGATACCGCCGCGATCTCGCGACCATCGGGCGACCAGTCGATCGAGTGGAACTCGCGCGGGCCGCTGGTGAGCTCGCGTGGCGTGCCTCCCGCGGCGTCGATGATGAAGATCTCGCGTCTGCGGTTGTCGTTGAAACGCGTGTTGCCCTCGCCCGCGTCCGGCTTGTAGAGGTAACGCGTGATCACGATCGGGTCCCCGGTGGCGTCCTTGGTCTCCGGTCCGGGCACCGTGGATACGAAGGCGATCTGTTTCGAGTCCGGCGACCAGTCGATGGTCGCTCCCTCAAAAGTGAGCGGGGAATTGGTGTCGCTCATCTCGGTCAGAAACCTGATGCCTGTGCCATCGGCGTTCGCAACGTGGAGGCCGTTCTTGTCACCGACCTTCCCGCTGAAGGCGATCATCTTTCCGTCCGGCGACCAGACGGCGCCGCCGGCACGATCGGCCTCGCCTCCGACTCGCTTCGCTTCCCCGCCCGCCACCGTCGCGACGTAGAGCTGCCGATACGGCCGCCCGGTCATACCGTTGGTCTCGACCCCGTAGGCCACCCGACTTCCGTCGGGAGAGAGAGCTACGGATCCTACCGAGCGCATCTTGTAGAGGTCGGTGCTGTTGAGCGGGCGGGCGAGGAGGAGGCTCGGGGAAACGGCCATGAGCAGAGCGAGGAGCGGCTGGGCGCGGCGGATCATTTTCTGAACCTCTTGGTTTCGCGGACGGTTGACGGAGTTTGCGCGCCAGGCCCCGGCGCTTGCCCCCTCCGGCCAGAAGAGGAGGTGGTTCGCCGGGGTGACGGTTTGCGTCGGGGCGACGATTTGGAGGAAGGGGGCGGCTTTGCCGCTTCGAGCGCGCCTACGCCCATGACACCGCTCCACGATTTCTTCGCGTCGGTCTGGATATCGAATAGATCGAGAAGCCTCGCCACGGTGTGGTCAACGATTTCCTCAATCGACTTTGGCCGGTTGTAGAAGGCGGGCAGAGGGGGCGAGATCACCACTCCCATGCGCGAGAGCTTCAGCATGTTCTCGAGGTGGATGTCGGTGAAGGGCGCCTCGCGCACGGCCAGAACCAGCCGCCGTCGCTCCTTCAACACCACGTCGGCCGCGCGATGCACCAGTTCGTTGCTATGGCCGTGAGCGATGTCGGCCAGAGTCTTCACGCTGCAGGGGAGAATCACCATGCCCAAAGTAACGAAGGAGCCGCTGGAGATGCGGGCGCCCTGATCGTTGTCCTTGTACCAGTGGGTGGCGAGGGCGCGGACCTGGTCGAGGGTGTAATCGGTTTCGTGTATGAGGGTGCGGGCGCCCCAACGGCTCAGGATGAGATGGCTCTCGACGTCCGCCTTCTTGAGGGCGTGAAGCAGGCGGATGGCGTAGATGGAGCCGGTGGCTCCGGTCACGCCGACGATCAGGCGCCGTGGCTTTGCTTCGACCTCGGCGGTCACATGAACTCTGCGAGATGCACGCCGAAGAGCCACAGTCCGAAGGCCACGCTGCCCGCGCCGGCGAGGTACTGGAACCGCAGGTGCAGGGTCTGATACCGCGTGCGCAGGGCGGACAAGGGCAAAGTGAGAAGAGCGGAGAGGATGCTCATACCGACCATCGATCCGAAGGCGAGGGCGGCCATGTAGAGCAGACCGACGGTGGCCGTCTTGGCCGTTGCCATCACCAGCAGAGCGAGACCTCCGCTGCCGGCCACGCCGTGGACGAGGCCGATAGCGAACGGGCGGAGGCCGAACCGGAGGGGATGCGCGTGCTGATGCACCGGCTGCGCGTGGGCCTGGTGCGTGTGGAGGTGGGCGTGCTCCCGGCCCTCATGGGTGTGCGCATGCGCATGGAGGCGGAAGCCGGCGCGAGCGGAGCCGATGGCATACAGGCCGAGCCCTACCAGCATGACCGCGACGATGATCTCGAGGCGCGATGCCGCGAGTTCGGTGATGTTGATTCGTAAGGCCACGATGATGCCGCCCAGCGTGAGCAGGGAAGTGGCGTGCCCCAGGCCCCAGAACGAGCCGATAAGAGAGGACCGCCGCCAGTTGGGCTCGGCGGTGACGATGGTCGACACTGCGACCACGTGGTCCGGGTCGAGCGCGTGCCGCAGGCCGAGGACGAAGCCAAGAACGACGGCGCTCCACAGGAGAGTGGTCATGGAGCCCCTACGATAAGGGATCCCCGTGGGCGGAGTCGCGGAACTGCGACAATCGAGAAGCCTCGACGGACCGATCCCTCACTTCTGGCCAAGGAGTTTGCGGAGCCACCCGCCCGGTCCCCTCGATGACGAGGGCGGCTTCGCGGATTCACGGCACTGGCAGCGCGCGGCTTTCGGCACACCGGCGAGTACCTGCTCGACGTGCGCGCCGCAACCGGCGAAAGTCGGCTTGCCGCAATGATTGCAGGTCACGCGTCTGCACATAGGCGAAAGGTACCACGCCTCTCAGACCGCCCAGGGATCCGAGCGATCCGCCTGATCCCCCTCCAGCGGGTCGGGACCGCGCACCGCGATCGCCCTTTTGCACTGCTCGCAGTCGCGACCGAGCTCGGTGCAGGGTACCCCGTCGGCCTGGGCTTCGGGGCAGCAGGCGGCCAGGTGGAACGGAATCGGTTTCTTCTCAGGCGGGTGCGTCATTGGTACCTCCCGACACCGTGAACATACGCCCCTGCCCATCAGCCGCATGAGTCAAATGGACTACGCCATCCTACTGTCGGAATTCCGTCCCGGTCCCTAGAATCGAGTCCGCACCGTTGGTGTGGAGACACATCCCATGAGCACCGCCCGCGAGCGTCCCAGGCCCCACCTCCTCCCGCAGTTCTGCAAGGGTTGCGGGCGATGCATCGAGTCCTGTCCCAAGCACTGCGTCAGCGCCGGAACGGAGATCGATCCCGCCACCGGCCTCATGCCGGTGATCCTCGACCTCGAGCTGTGCAACGGCTGCGGCCTGTGCATTTCCGCGTGCCCCGAGCCCTACGGCTTGCGCGCCGAGCCGGGCGCCCATTTCGTCCTCGAGGACCCCAAAGCGCTCTTCGGCCCGAGACGCGCCGCTCCCGAAGTCGCGCGGAGGATCCCGGACGAGCGTCTGACCCTCCCGCGGATGGAGCCGCTCCTGGTCAAGGGCAACTACGCCGCGGCGATCGGCGCCCTGATCGCGGGGTGCCGGCACTTCTACGGCTATCCGATCACCCCGTCCACGGAGGGGGCCGAGTTGATGGCGAAGCTCCTTCCGAAACTCCAGGGCGTGTTCATTCAGGCGGTGTCCGAGACGGCCGCGGTGAACATGATGTACGGCTGCGGCGGCGCGGGCCTGCGGGCCACGACCTTCACCTCGTCGCCGGGATTCAGCCTGATGCTCGAGGGCATCTCTTACATGATCGGAGCGGAACTGCCCGGGGTGTTCATGAACGTGATGCGGGGCGGGCCGGGTCTTGGCAACATCGCACCCGAGCAGTCCGATATCAAGCTCGCGTGTCGCGGCCTGGGTCATGGCAATACCCAGGCGGTGGTCCTCGCCCCCGCGACTCCTCAGGAGATGCTCGATCTCACGATCCTCGCCTTCGAACTCACGTTCCGCTATCGCAACCCGGTGGTGATCCTGAGCGACGGGTACCTCGGGCAGATGACGGGCACGGTCCGGCTTCCGGATACCGCGGTGAAGCCGGGGCTGCCGGACTGGGCGGTATGGGGCGATCGTGCGCACCGGGGAAATCTGAACTGCTCGATTCACCTCAGCGAGCCGGACCTCGAGGCTCACAATATCCTCCTGAACTCCAAGTACGCGGCGATGGCGGCGGCCGAGCAGCGCGCGGATCTCTTCGAGACCGACGAGGCCGAGGTGCTGCTCGTCGCCTGCAACACGCCCGGCCGAATGGCCAAGGGCGCGGTGCGCGAGTTGCGTGCTTCCGGGATCAAGGCGGGTCTCTTCCGCCCGATCTCGCTGTGGCCGTTCCCCATCGACGCTCTGCTACCCAGGCTCGAACGGGTGCGCCGCATCGTGGTGGTGGAGGCCTCGAACGGGCAGCTAGAGGACGAGATGCGGCTCGCGATCAGCCACGCCGGTGTCCACGCTCCGCCCGCGATCGACTCCGTTCGCCGCTTCGGGGGGATTCTTCCGCAGCAGGGGGAGATAGTGGATCGCGTCCTCGGGCTCGAGGGGAAGGGGGTGGCGGCATGAACGTCTTCTACGAAAAGTTCGAGCGCCACGACCACGGCGAAGGGCTCAAGGGCCAGGCCACTCATTATTGTGCGGGTTGCGGTCACGGCCTCGCCCATAAGTACCTCGCGGAGGCGATCGAGGAACTCGGCGTCCAGGACCGCACCATCGCGGTCTCTCCGGTGGGCTGCAGTGTCTTCCTCTACTACTACTTCGATGTCGGCAACACTCAGGCCCCGCATGGCCGCGCACCCGCCGTCGCCATCGGCCACAAGACCGCGAACCCCGACTCCATCGTGATCAGCTACCAGGGAGACGGGGATCTGGCTTCGATCGGCCTCGCGGAGATCGTGAGCACCGCCCAGATGGGCATTCCGATCACGGTGGTGTTCGTCAACAACGCGATCTACGGGATGACCGGCGGTCAACTCGCGCCGACCACGCTCATGGGCCAGCGCACGAGCACCACTCCGGAAGGCCGGACCGCGTTCTTCGGCGCGCCCCTAAAGGTGGCCGAATTGATCGCGGGTCTCGATGGACCGGTGTACGTCGAGCGCGTGGCGCTTTACGACGCCAAGCAGCGCGTGCGCGCGAAGAAGGCGATCACCAAGGCGCTGAGGCTGCAGGTGGAGAACCGCGGTTTCGCGTTCATCGAGGTTTTGGCCGAGTGTCCGACCCACCTGGGCATGAACCCGTCCGAAGCGGAGCAATGGGTCAAAGAGAAGTTGACCGCGGTCTTCCCGCTCGGGGTGAAGAAGGACATCGAGAATCCGCCCGCGCATGATCGACCGGGAAGCCCGGTGTTCGATCCCAGGCGTCTGGTCGAAGCCTTCGAGGGATCCACCGACCGGGCGCCGCGTTTCTGCAAGGCGTTTCCGTCGGCCTGGGGAACCGAAGACATAGCGCTCAAGTTCGCGGGGGCGGGAGGCGACGGGGCCCAGACCGCCGCGCTGCTCGTGGCCCGGGCCGGAATCAACGAAGGGTACGATTCGACCCACATCCCAAGCTACGGCCCCGAGTCACGCGGCGGGACGTCGTATGCCGACGTCCACATCGCGCGCACCGAGGTTCTCTCGCCCGCCTCGCCCTCCCCTCACCTGCTCGTGGCCTTCAACGCCCCGAGTCTCGCCCGGTTCGGTCCGGCCGTCGTGCCGGGCGGGACGATCCTCTATGACAGCTCGGTCATCGCCGAGGTCCCTCCGCTGCCCGCGGGCGTGAAGGCCCTCGGCGTTCCCATGACCCAGATCGCCTCCGAGCTCGGGCGTCCGGTGGTGAAGAACGTGGTGGCGATCGGCGCCCTCCAGGCCGCCACCTCGATCTTCCCGGAGGAAACCTTCATCACCGCCATCCGCGAGGCGCTCAAAGCGAAGTGCGCCATGATTCCTCTCAACGAGGATGCGTTCGCCCGCGGGAGCGAGGCGGTGCGGAACCTCGATTCGTAGGCCACGCCGACCGGACCTCTGAGGCAGTATTGCGCGTATGACCGATATCGCCAGACTGCGCAAGAGCTACGAACAGGCCGAACTCGACGAGAACGATGCCCTGTCCGAACCGATGCAGCAGTTCGCTCGGTGGTTCCAGCAGGCTATTGACGCGAAACTTCCCGAGCCGAATGCCATGACCTTGGCCACGGTCGGCGAAGACGGACGTCCGTCGACGCGGGTGGTGCTGATCAAGGGCTTCGACGCGCGCGGCATCGTCTGGTACACGAATTACGAGAGCCGCAAGGGCCGCGAGCTGGCCACGCATCCTCAGGCGGCGCTGCAGTTCCACTGGGTTGAGCTCGAGCGCGTGGTGCGCATCGAGGGCCGGGCCTTCAAGGTCAGCGCCGAGGATTCGGATGCCTATTTCCGCACGCGTCCCCTCGATTCGCGTATCGGAGCGTGGGCCTCGCCGCAGAGCCAGGTGATCTCGTCACGCGCGGTGCTGGTCGCGAACGCGGCCCGGTATGGCGCGCAGTTCCTCACCGCGCTGATAGGCGAGGGCCCGCCGCGCCCGCCCCATTGGGGCGGCTACTGCCTTACCCCCGATTGCTGGGAGTTCTGGCAGGGCCGCAAGTCGCGCCTGCATGACCGGTTGCGCTACCGCCTGGACGGCGGGCACTGGTTGCGCGAACGCCTCGCCCCCTGACGGGCCATCTCGATGGCACGCCGGTCAGGCTGATCCTCCTCAGCGATAGGGCGTCGAACCGAGGGCGAGCAGGCGCTCCACCTCGTCCGGGCCAAGCCGGCGCGGCTCCCCCAGCACTCGGGCCAGAAGGGTGACCCGGGCCAGGTGTTCGAGTGTCTCCATCCGGCTCAGGGCCTGCTCGAGGGTCCCCCCCAAGGTGACAGCGCCGTGGTTTGCCAGCAGCGCCGCCTGGGCTTCGAGCATGCCCGCGCCCACCATCTCAGCCAGTTCAGGTGTCGAAGGCGTGCCGTAGGGTATGAGCGGCACGCGCCCCAGCAGCAGGACCGATTCCGCCAGCACGGCCGAGTCCAGGGCCAGGCCAGTGACTGCGAAGGCGGTGGCCGCGGGAGGATGCGCATGGACGATGGCGCGAGCGTCGGGACGGCGTTTGTAGATGGCGACATGCATCTGGATCTCGGAGGAGACGCCTCGCCCCGACGCCCGGCCCTCGAAGTCCGTGTCGAGAACGAGGCTCAGTGTGAGCGCGCCCTTGCTGACCCCGGAAGCGGTGACGAGCAGACCGCCCTCGGTGCGCACCGAAATGTTCCCCTGGCTGGCCACGATCAGCCCTTTGTCGTAGAGGCGACGTCCCGCGTCGATGATCTCCAGGCGTAACTGGTCGGCAGCCACTGGACCCATCGCCCGCTAGCCCACGAGCGCCGGTCGAGGCGTGTGGCCCTCGTATCCGATGAAGCAGCGACCGCACTTGCGACGCCTTGGGAGTATGAACGTTGTCATAGCGCGTTGAAGACAATGATAGGCGATTGCCTTTCCGTGTTCCCATGGGGAGCGTCTTGCCGCGACCCACCCGAAGGTGACGCGTATCCTCCTCTCGTGAACCTCATCATCCTCGAACCCGGCGAAGTCAGCGCCCACGGGCGCGTGCGGCTAGGCGGTCCGCGGGCCGGGCACCTGCTGAATATCCTGAGGGTGACGGTGGGACAGACCTTGCGCGTCGGTGTGCTTGATGGACCGCGTGGCGCCGCCACCGTGGAATCGGCCACCGAGGAGATCGTCGATCTGAGTTGCGTGTTCGACCCAACCGCACCGCCGCGACCGCGAGTCGACCTCCTGCTTGCGGTGCCACGGCCGAAAGTGATGCGGCGGTTGTGGGCTCAACTCGCGGCACTGGGGGTCGGCCGCATCATTCTGACCAACGCGCAACGCGTCGAGCGTCCGTACTTCGACACTCACATGCTGACTCAGGAGTACTACCGGCCGCTCCTCATCGAGGGGCTGCAGCAGGCGCGCGACACCGTTCTGCCGGCGGTCTCCATCCATCGCCGATTCAAGGTGCTGATAGAAGACGAACTCGACCGCCTTGGCGGGACGGCCGTTCGGTGCGTGGCCGATCCCGGGGCCACCACGCTGGTGAGCGAGGTCGTAAGGTCTCGCCTCCGCGCGGACCCAGGCGGGCGCCTCCTGCTCGCTATCGGACCCGAGGGCGGCTGGAACCAATTCGAGCTCGGCCTGCTCGGCGCGCACGGTTTCCACTCAATCGGTATGGGACCTCGCACCCTTCGCACCGACACCGCTTGCCTGGCCCTCCTGGCTCTCGTCCACGACGCGATGTCCGGACCGGCCTGAGCGCCCCGAGGCCGGCCGACCGGTCAAGTCGCGAGCGACGCTCGTTCTGCTTCTTGTCCGATCTCCGCGCCCAGGCGTGATCGGCTTGAGCAGGAGCGCGTTGCACCGAATGGTTGAACCAGCGCGTTACTTGAGCCCGATCGAGATCAGTTCCTGCTGGGTGCGGAACAGCAGCCGGCCTTCGGAGATGGCCGGGGTGGCCAGGACGCTCGATCCCATGTTATTCAAGGAAATGAGTTCGTAGGCGGGCGCCGCCTTGATCACGAAGACCTTGCCGTCTTCATTCGCAAGGTACACCTTGCCATCGGAGGCCACCGGCGAGGCCGTGAAGGCCGAGGTGCCGCCCCCGAGCCGCTCCTGGAATTTCTTCTCGCCGGTTTTCGCGTCGTACACATTGAGGACGCCGTTGAACCGGACGATGTAGACCAGCCCCCGGTAGACGAGCGGCGTGCACATGTACCCGCCGTCGCGCGGGTAGCTCCAGGCCACCGAGGCATTGGTGGACGAGCCGCTGGCCAGGCTGACGTCGCCGGATGCGGTGTCGCGGATCGCATAGACCGGCGAGCCTTGACCATGCGCATTGGTCAGATACACCATGCCCTCGCTCGTCACCGGCGTGGGCACCGGAATGTCGCCGCCCCCGGAGAGCGACCAGATTTCCTTGCCGGTCTTGAAGTCGTAGGCGCCGGCATGACGCATCCCATTGACCAGCAGCTGCGCTTTTCCATTCACCTCGTGGAAAGTCGGGGTGCTCCAGGTCGGCACGTCGTTGCGCGCGACCCGCCACAGTTCCTTCCCGTCCTTCGCGTCGAACGCGGCCAGGAACGATCCCTTCTGCACATCGGCCTGGATCACCACCACGCCGTCCTGGATGATCGGCGAGCTGCCGGTCTCCCACTGCGCTTCGGGGGCCACGTAGTAGCCCGCGTCGAGGACGCCGAAATCCTTCTTCCACAAAAGCTTGCCCTTCAGGTCGTAGGCGTAGACACCCTCGGAGCCGAAGAACGCAATGACCCGTTCGCCGTCGGTAGCCAGGGTGGAATTCGCGTGCGAGTTCTTGGTGTGCCGCTTGATCCTTGGCACCCCGGTATGCGCGGTCTGCTGCCACAGGATCGCGCCCGTCTTCTTGTTGAGCGCGTACACCCGCCATTCGTGCGAGGTGTCGTCGGGCACCGACTCGATGTCGCCGTAGAGCCCGGGGCGCAGGGTTGCATCTCGCTTGCCGCTGATGGCGGTGCTCACGAAGAGCTGATCGCCCCACACCACCGGGCTCGACAGGCCCAGACCGGGGATGACCGTCTTCCACAGGATGTTCTTTCCGTCCGCGACGTTCCACACCGACGCGGTGGGCGTACCTTCCGAAACACCTCCGGCCGAGATGCCGCGGAACTGAGGCCAGTCAATCCCCGGCCGCGGCGCGCCGCCGGCGGTGACCCGAACCGGGGTAGAGGCAGCGGCGGCGCCAAGCGCGACCGCGCAGGCGAGTACGGTCGGAAGGCGCATGGAGGCTCCTCTGAGGATGATCCACAAATGCTACATGCAGGGCAGGGGCTGATCCGCGTCGGAGTCTCGGCCGTTGATCATGGGATACTCGCCGGCAATCACGCCATGACCGAACGCCTGTATTACACCGACGCCTACCTGAGCGAATTCGAATCCGAGGTCACGGCCTGCGCGCCTGCGGGTGGGCGATTCGAGGTGTCCCTCGCGAAAACCGCTTTCTATCCCACGGGGGGCGGACAGCCGCACGATCTCGGCGCTCTGGGCGGCCGCGCGGTGCTGGACGTGATCGACCGCGAGGAGGCGGGCGTAGTGCACGTCGTCGACGGGCCGCTCGATCCGGGCGCGCGGGTGACGGGCGTCATCGACTGGACCCGGCGGTTCGATCACATGCAGCAACACTCAGGGCAGCACTTGCTTTCCGCGGCTTTCGAATCGATCGGCCAGGCCCAAACCTCGAGCTTCCATCTCGGTGCGCTCTCGTGCACCATCGACCTCGACCGGGTGGTGTCGCCCGCCGAGATCGCCGCGGCCGAAAATGAAGCGAACCGCGTGGTGTGGCTCGACCGCGAGGTTCGGGTGTGTTTCGCCTCGGCCGACGAGGGTTCGGCTCTGTCGCTTCGGAAAGAGTCGACGAGGGTGGGGACGCTCCGGCTCATCGAGGTGGCCGACTTCGATCGCTCCGCATGCGGCGGCACGCACGTGGCCCGAACCGGCGTCGTCGGCATCATCAGTGTCACGGGCTGGGAGAAGTTCAAGGGCGGCACGCGCGTCGAGTTCCTGTGCGGCGGTCGCGCCCTCGGCCGCCTGCGCGAGTGGCGCGATGTTTTTTCGGCCACCTCTCGGGTCCTCTCCGTGCTGCCGGCGGGGCTGGCGCCCGCCATCGAACGTCTGCAGGGCGAGAACAAGGCGCTCGGCCGCACAGTGCGCGAGCAGCAGGATCAACTGGCCGTGCCCAAGGCGGCCGAACTGGTGGCCGCGGGCGACCACACTTCCACTGGGCGCATCGTCGTGGCGCAGGTGATCGGCGGATGGGATGCGATGGGACTGAAGACCATCGCGGTGACGGCCGCCGCCTCGCCCGGGGCCTGCGTCGCGGTGTTCTCCGCTTCCACTCCTGTTCTTGTCGTGGTGGCTCGCGCGTTGGACGTGAAGGTCGACGCGTCCGCGGTGATCAAGGCGCTATTGGGGCGCTTCGGCGGCAAGGGCGGGGGAAAGCCCGAATTGGCGCAAGCTGGGGGGCTGGTGGGCGACATCAAGGAGATGATTGACGCCGCCCGCGAGTTGTTCGAGGCCTGAAACGGTCGAACGTCGCGCAATACCTGCGGCGGCCGAAGATCCTGTTGGCGGCTCTACAACCGCACGTACTCGTATTCGAAGGGCAGGCCCTTGATTCCTGACTTGGGCTTGCCGAGCCAGTTCGCGATCCTGCCGGGTTCGGTGACCGGCTGCATCAGCGAGCGAACGTAGTCCCGATCGGCTTCGCTGGGGATCCATCGATCCTTGTGCTGGTCGTACTCGCTCTGGCTCAGCAGGCGGCCATCCGGCGAGAAGGGCATGTTGGCGTAGAGGCCGATGTGGCGATGGAAACGCTTCGAAGGCAGGGCGAAGCGAAATGCGAGGTCCGCCTCGGCGAGTCGCTTGTTCCATCGGTCGACCCCGCGCTGGCAATCGTCCGCGTACTCGTCGCGCAGAACCTCGTTCATGGCGTTGCGCAGAGGCACGTCGTCCTCGCTGAGCACACCGTCCTTCATGAGCGACATCCGGTACGTTCCGTCGAGGGCCTTGTGATCTTCGTAGGTCGACTCCTTGGCCCGGCCCTTGAGCCCCGCGGCGAAGTACGACGCGGCGTTGCTCGAGACTTCCGAGCCGAACAGGTCGAGAGAGAGCGTGTACCAGAGGTTCAGGTGCTTCTGGATCATCTCCAGCGGGATGCCGCCTTGCGCCCGCGCGTCGCCATTGGGGTCCTCCTTCATCAGTTCGGCGCTGCGAGTCACTACTCGCTCCACCCCGCTTTCGCCCACGAACATGTGGTGCGCTTCCTCGGTCAGCATGAAGCGCGTGGTGCGTGAGAGCGGCTCAAAACCCGATTCGGCGAGAGCGAGGAGCTGATACTTCCCGTCGCGGTCGGTGAACATGGTGAACATGAAAAAGTCGAGCCAGTTGTCGATGGGCGCGTTGAAGGCGCCGAGGATTCTCGGCTTGTCGGGGTTGCCGCTGCGGCGCTGAAGCAGTTCTTCCGCCTCTTCACGACCGTCGCGGCCGAAGTAGCTGTGGAGCAGATAGACCATGGCCCACAGGTGCCGGCCTTCCTCGACGTTCACCTGGAAAAGGTTACGCAGGTCGTAGAGCGAGGGCGCAGTGAGACCGAGCAGGCGCTGCTGCTCGACGCTGGCGGGCTCGGTGTCGCCCTGGGTCACGATGAGGCGGCGCAACGTATTCCGATGTTCGCCCGGGACGACATCCCAGATGGGCGCCCCGATGTGGTCGCCGAACCCGATGGTGCGGTTGGGAAGCGGATCGGCGAGGAAGATGCCCCATCGATAGTCGGGCATCTGCACGTAGTCGAAGTTCGCCCAGCCGTCGGGCTCGACGCTGATGGCGGTGCGCAGCCACACGTCTTTCTCCTGGAACCCGGCCGGGCCCATGTCCTTCCACCACGAGATGTAATTCGGCTGCCACTCTTCGAGGGCGCGCTGAAGTTTCTTGTCGCTGCCGAGCGAGACGTTGTTGGGGATCTTGGCTTCGAGGTCGATGTTCGACATGGTTCTTCAGTTTGCCTGGTAGTTGAGAAGACGGGGTTGCTTCGTCGCCAGCCCAAACGGACTGGCTCCTCGCAATGACGTCTTTTATTTGTCTCGGTAGTTGAGAGGCGGCTTCTGGCCTGCGGGCACACGCGACTTGTACTCGAAGCCGGCGCGGCGCTTGTCGAAACTCTCGCGGGCGGCCTTGACCTGGCCCGGGTCGGTGAAGAGGTCCATGGCGTTCAGGGCTAGCGTCTTGGCCGCGACCATCATTCCCTTGCGGCCGATGGAGCCGCCGGCGCAGGCGGTCGACTGCCAGCTGTGCCCGGGAGTGCCGGGAACGTAGGTGGCGGTAGAGAGAGCGGAGGTCGGGACCTGCCAGGTCACGTCGCCCACGTCGGTGGAGCCCGAGTCGACGCCCTGGCTCATCGCTTGAATCTCCGCCTCGCTCCCCAGGGGAAGGCGGTTCTCGGAGGGCACGAACGACTTCGCCAGCTCGGTCGCGAACGTCTTTTCTTCCGCGGTGTACGCGATCCCGCCGACCCGGCGCAGGTTCTTGTCGGTCAGGGTGGCCAGGGCGTCGTTGGGCAGGATGTTGTAGACGCTGCTGATGAACTCCATCTCCATCGTGGTCTCGGTGGCGAGAGCCCCCGCCTGGGCGATCTTTACGATGCGCTCCCAGACGGCGTCGAGGGTCGGCATATGGGAGTGACGAGCGTAGACGTAGGCTTCGGCCAAGGCCGGAACCACGTTCGGCGCCTCCCCGCCTCTGGTGATGATGTAGTGCATCCGCGTCTCCTGCGGCACGTGCTCGCGCAGGAACTCGATGCCCATGCCGGTGAGCATGACCGCGTCCAGAGAAGACCTGC
>JANLSZ010000141.1:0-4173 GCA_031362685.1 Vicinamibacteria bacterium
CGCGACGTTCACGTGCTGGTGGATCCCAAGGTCCGGAACATCGGCTTCTTCAAGGGCGCTTTTCTGGTCACCCCCAATCAGAAGGAGGCGGAAGAAATCAGCGGCATCACCATCCGTACCGACGGGGACGCCGAACGGGCCGTGCATCGGGTGGCTCGACTCGCGGGCACCGAAGGCGCGCTGGTGACCCGCGGCGAAGAGGGCATGTCGTTGGGCTTGAGGGTCGGGCGGAAGTTCTCCTATTGGCACGTGAGGGCGACCGCGCGCGAGGTCTTCGATGTAACCGGCGCGGGAGACACCGCGATCGCCACTCTCGCCCTGGCCCTGGTGGCCGGCGCTTTGCCGCACGAGGCGATGGTGCTTTCGAATCTTGCCGCCGGGGTCGCGGTGGGCAAGCTCGGCACGTCGAGTGTGACCGCCGCCGAAATCCGCGCCGCGCAGTGAAGATCTGCATCGTGGGGGCCGGGCCGGCGGGCTCGATGGCCGGTCTGGAGTTCGCGAAGCGGGGCGCCGCGGTGTCGATCTTCGATCCGTCCCATCCGCGCGAGAAGCCGTGTGGCGGCGGCCTGACCGGGAAGAGTCTGGCTCTTCTGCCCGAAGGCACGGATCACGACCCGCTTCCCGCGCGCCGGGTGCAGAGTTGCCGGTTCGATGGCGCCGCGGGCCGGATGATCGACCTCGACCTCGGTGAACCGGTGGGCATCGTGGCGCGATCGGAGTTCGACGCGTGGCTGCTTCGACGAGCGGTGGCCGCGGGCGCCCGGCACTTCAACGATCGGGTGACGAAAGTGGAGGCGACCGGGCGGGTGAAGACCCTGGGCGGTGTCGAAGAGACCTTTGATCTAATCGTGGGCGCGGACGGGGCCAACTCGCTGGTGCGTCGAACCTTCCTGAGCGCCACCCCGAAAGAGCGCCGGTGGATGGCCTGCGGGTGGTACGCCCGCGGTGATTCGGAGATGGTGGTGCGTTTTCTTCCCGGCATCGAGGGGTACCTGTGGCTGTTTCCTCGCGCGGGCCACGTGGGTGTGGGTATCGGCGCTCCTCTCGGGAATCCGCCCACTCGGGAACTGCTGGCCCTGCTCGAGCGTGAAGTGGCGCGGTCGTTTCCCGCCCTCGCCCGGGACGAGGACACACCCTATTACGCGCACACCATTCCCTCGCCGGGCCAGGATGGGGCGACGCTTCGTGAAATGGCGGGGGAGAAGTGGGCGCTTTTGGGCGACGCCGCGGCCATCGCCGATCCCATCACCGGCGAGGGGATCTTCTACGCGCTTCGGTCGGGACAGTTGCTGGCCGAAGTGATGATGAGTGGAGGGACGCCGCCGAAGTACGCGGAGAGGGCGATGGAGGAGTTCGGCCACGACCTGATGCGCGCGGCCCGGCTGTACAAGCGTTTCTTCGCGCCCGGTTTCACCGACCGGATGCTCGACTATGCGGACCGTTCACCCGCGCTGGCCCAGGTGATCGTGGATCTGGTTCTTGGCAAGCAGAACTACATGTCGCTCAAGAAGCGATTGGTGATGACCCTCCCGCGTTTTGGCTGGGACCTCGCGACCGCCCCCGTGCGGCAGGCATTTCGCAGAGTCGGTGGCTAGAGAGACGGCCGTCATCGCGAGTCGGCTCACGGACCATGTCCGTGACTTTGGAGAGAAACCCACCACCGTCATTGTGAGGCCCCAATCCGTTTCGTAGCGGGCCGAAGCAATCTCGCGGGCTTGGTAGTGGTGGACCGCGGGGCCGGGCACTGATGTGGGCTCGCGGCACCGGGACCGGCTTCGTGGCCCAAGGCCAGGCTGCGCGCCGCGTCGCCACTGGAGTACCGGAACGATGGAATCGTGTGGCTCCTTGCTCGCCTCGGGCCACGCGAACTTTACCGACGGAGTCCTGCGACTCGCGCGTCACGTCCCCGCGCCTGCGACCCACATCAGCGCCCGGCCCCGCTCCGCCTCTGGGTCCAAGTACCGCCTTCGAAAACCCTCTAAAATGGGCCGTTCTCGCACGGGTTTCTCAGGAGGCATTTCGCAGAGTCGGTGGCTAGAGAGGCGCCGTCATTGCGAGGGCCTGATCGTTTCGGCCTGGCCCGAAGCAATCCCGTCGAACCCTCGGGACCGCTTGCCGCCTCTACTTCTTCGCTTCCACCATCGCCGAATGCAGCATGGCAATACCGGTGTAGAAAACCACCGCGGCGATGCCCCAGCGCAGTGTTTCCAGAGGCAGCGACTTCACGATGTAGGCGGCGATGAGCACGGCGGGGAAGCCGCCGACGGCCAGACCCAGCGCCGACCTGAGACTGTAGGAGCCCTTGTCCACGAACGGCTTGGTGGCGCCGGTCATCAGGAAGGCGCACGAGCCCATCATGATGGGGAAGGCGGCGCGCTCGTTCATGCCGATGAAAGAGACGAGGAGCATGCACGGCGCGTAGAGGCCGATGCCGATGGTCATCAGCGCTCCCAGGATCAGGTTGCCGACCACGGCCACCACCAGCATCGTGCCGACAACTCCAGACGCCTCGCCTTTGCTCGCGATGAAACCGAGATTCTTCGCCGCGAAGAGCCCCGCTCCGGCCAGAAGAGCGGTGCCCATGCCGATCTGGATGTAGTGCCGTGGCCACGACGCCACGACCTTGGCTCCGAAGAAGGCCCCCACAAAGGCCGCCCCGATCATGAGCACCAGGGTGATCGGATCCACCAGAACCCCGCCGATGAAGATGAAGGCCTGGGTAATTGTGGGAATGGTGTGTCCGATGTTGAGGGTGCCGGGAATCCACTCGTCCTTCACCAGCTTCCACGCCTTGAACATGGCGGTGGTGGGCGCGTACGAGCCGATGCCGAGGGTGTCGAGGAAGTTCGTGATGAAGCCGATGCCGATGTCGAGAGGCCCCGGGAAACCCTCGTCGAGCTTTCGCTGCGCGCCCTGGTACCACGTGTACACGTAGAAAATCACGAAGACAACAAGGGCGGCGAGCAGGGCGTTGATTGGATCCATTGGGGCGGAGCTCCGTTTGAAGGTTCCGCGGAGGTTACCTCGTCGTTCGCCTTGCGGAAGCGCCTGACCATATTTGCGGGTCACACCCGCGCCGTGGCTTGGTTGCATGCGGACCCTCTCCGTGACATGGTCGGAACATGAAAAAGCTCACGAAGGTCACGACCATGGCTCTGGTGAGCCTGGCCTTGTTTCTCTCCGTCCGCGCAGCCCACGCGAAGGAGGGCGGGAAGAAAGTCGCGCCGCCGCCAGGGCTCGTCCAGGCCTCGCCGTCTTCGGTCGGCCTTTCCGCCGAACGCGTCGATCGGATTTCGAAGACCATGCAGCGCTACGTCGCGGAAGGCCGCGTGGCCGGAACCGTCACTTATCTGATGCGCCACGGCAAGGTGGTTCAGTTCGAGGCGACCGGTCTCGCCGATGTCGAACGGAAAGTCCCGATGAAGACGGACACCATCTTCCGCATCGCTTCGATGAGCAAGGCGGTGACCAGCGTGGCCGCGATGATCCTGGTCGAAGAGGGCCTGCTCAGTCTGGAGACACCGGTCTCCCGCTACTTCCCGGGCTTCAAGAAGACCACGGTGGCGCTGAACCCGCCCGCGGGCGCCGTGGCCGATTCGCCGGTGACCATTGTTCCCGCAAAGCGCGAGATCAACGTTCGCGATCTGCTGACCCATACCGCGGGAATCTCCTACGGCCGGGGCCCCGGCGCCGCGATGTGGAAAGCTGCGGGCATTCAGGACTGGTACCTCGCCGACCGCGCCGAGCCTATCGCCAGCGTGGTGGAGCGCATCGCCGCGTTGCCGTTCGACGCGCAGCCGGGCGAGGCGTACGTCTACGGCTACAACACCGACATCCTCGGCGCCGTGGTCGAGAGGGCTGCGGGCAAACCGCTCGACGTCTTCTTCCGCGAACGGATCCTCGAGCCGCTGAAGATGGTCGACACTTCTTTCTTCCTGCCCATGGAGAAGCGCGATCGCCTGGCTGCGGTCTATTCGGCGAAAGAAGACGGTACGATCGTGCGCGCCCCGGAGATCGGGATGGGCCAGGGCGCCTACGTCGACGGTCCGCGTCAGTGCTTCGGAGGCGGCGCTGGCCTTCTCTCCACCGCGTCCGACTACTCGCGCCTCGTCCGCATGCTCGCGAGCGGCGGCGCCCTCGATGGTGTCCGCATCCTCTCGCCGAAAACCGTGG
>JANLSZ010000146.1:0-2547 GCA_031362685.1 Vicinamibacteria bacterium
GCGGCCTCGGGCGAGAAGACCCTGGTCATGGATCTCGACCTCCGGCGGGCCCAGGTCCACCGGCGACTCGGCGTTTTGAAGGAACCGGGCTTCAGCGATTACTTCACCAAGCGGGAGGAGCTGGACCACCTGGTGCAAGCCACGAAATCGCCGAATCTCTTCGTCCTTTCCGCGGGCGCGCTTCCCCCCAATCCTCCGGCCCTGATCGCACGCAAGCAGATGGGCGACCTGCTGGACCGGTTGCGCCGTCACTTCGATTGGATTCTGATGGACTCGCCGCCTCTCGCTTCGGTCACCGACGCTCTTCTTCTGGCGCGTTACTGCGATCTCGCCGTCTACGTCGTGCAGCACAACAAGATAGACAAGAAAGCGATCAAGCGAAACATCCAGGCGCTTCAGAAAGTCACGCCCAATCTGGTGGGGGTGGTGATCAACGCCCTGGACGCGAAGATTCGGGGTTACTACTACTACTACTACGACCAGACCCACAAGACGACAGGAGAGACCCGGCGGCCCCGAGCCGCCGGAAGTGATTCGACCGCAGCCTGAAGACCTGGATTCCGGCTCAGACGCCGTCATTGCGAAGTGGTCACGGACTATGTCCGTGTCCCGCGGGGCTTGGTAGTTGGGGCCCGCGGGGCCGGGCGATGAGGTGGGCTCGCGGCGCCGCGGAGCGCGCAGCCTGGCCTCGGGCCACGCCTCGCGCGTCGGCACTGAGCTGACGAGACGTCGGAATCGTGTGCCTCCTTACTCGGCTCGATAATCGCGAACCTTACCGACGGAGTCCGGCGACTCGCGATTAACGCCTCGACTTGTAGGTCGGCTGGATCAGCCAGTGGTTGACCGGATGTGTGCCTAATAGGCACACACGATCTGATACACTTTTCCCGTGAAGTACTTCGCCTGGGATGACTCGAAGAACGAGAAGGTGAAGGCTGAGCGCGGGATCGGCTTTGAAGACATCGTGTTCCACATTGAGCGGGGAGATCTGCTCGATGTACTCGAACACCCGAACAAGACTCGGTACGGTGGGCAGCGTATCTTCGTCGTCCGTCGCGACGACTACGTCTATCTGGTGCCGTTCGTCGAGGACGAACGGATGGTCTTCTTGAAGACGGTCATTCCGAGCCGCAAGGCGACGAAACAATATCTAGGGATGGAGCCTGACGATCATGAAGCTTGATGCAGCCGAGAAAGACCTGGTCGAGTCTGTCGAACGGGGCGAGTGGCGATCGGCGGGGGGAGGCAAGCGGGAGCGCGAGCGCTACGCTCGCCATGCCACGGCGACCTTCCGCAAGGATCGACGGCTGAATATCCGTCTCTCAAGCAAGGATCTCGAGGCTATTCAGAAGCGAGCCCTCGCTGAAGGACTGCCTTATCAGACGCTCATCGCGAGCCTCCTGCATAAGTACGCTTCGGGTCGCCTGATCGAAGCCTGATCATTGCCCTGGAGCAGGGGCTTGCCCGGCCCAAACGAAATGCGGGGCCCGCCTGTGGCTCTACGCGACGCGCTTCTTCAGCACCAGCTTCGACATGTACGCAGGAAGTCCTTGGGCCACTGAAGCAATCTCGCAGCGACTTGAGGGATCGCTTCGTGTACAGGCCAGGCTGCCGGTCGGAACCCCTCCGATGGCCCCTGCTGATGACGGTGGAGGCGGGACAGCCCGGCCGTCATTGCGAAGTGGTCACGCCCCGCAACGTCAGCTCCGCCCCGGGTGTCGAGCGACACGAGTGCCCGTACAGACCCGATCCCGTTCCTACGACCTGACGTACGTAATAGCGTACGATGCGGACGTCATGACCAACCTCACTGCCACGATGGCGCGGGCCCAGTTCTACAGCCTCATCGATCGCGCGGCGGAGTCCAGCGAACCGATCCGGATCAGCGGTCCCCGGAATAGTGCCGTCCTGGTTTCGGAGAGGGACTGGAACGCGATTCAGGAGACCCTGTATCTGCTGTCGATCCCTGGAATGCGGAACTCCATCCGCAAGGGCCTTGAGACCCCGGTCGGCAAGTGCGCGACAAAGCCGGGTTGGTAGGCGCACCGTGGCGAGTGGCGTTCACTCCCGGGGCACAAAAGGACGCGCGGAAGGCAGCGCGGTCTGCCCTGAGACCGAAGATTGAACGCCTCCTCGAGTTACTCGCTCGTGACCCGTTCGAGACTCCACCACCCTTTGA
Organism: Vicinamibacteria bacterium; assembly: GCA_031362685.1. Taxonomy (GTDB): domain Bacteria; phylum Acidobacteriota; class Vicinamibacteria; order Fen-336; family JAGNNV01; genus JAGNNV01. The sequence goes on from JANLSZ010000146.1 coordinate 2,180, forward strand.
GAAGCTGGTTGGCGACCTGGAAGGCGCATTCTCGCGCAGGGTCAACATTCAGCATCGCCTTGTCTATCAGGTCCTGACCCGCGAACGCGTCGTCAAGGTCTTGCGGATGTGGACACACTACGAGTAGCGGGTCAACGAAGCGCATGCCACGATGGTGGCGGCGATCGCGAGGGAGAAGCAGCTCAAGGGCGGTTCGCGGGCGGCCAAGTTGCGGCTGGTCGAGCGAGCGAACCCGGATTGGCGTGATCTGTCTGCTGATCTGCTGAGATGAGCGCACCGTCATTGCGAAGTGGTCACGGACGATGTGCCCCGAGGGCAGGCTTCGCGCTGGCCCAGGGCCAGGCTGCGCGCTCCGTGACGCCGGGGCG
>JANLSZ010000316.1:0-27093 GCA_031362685.1 Vicinamibacteria bacterium
GCAGGACGCCGCCGCCTTCGCCCGCCTGGCGACCGAACGCGACGCGACCGACCCCGAAACCTGGAGACTACTCGGCGCCTCTCTCTATCTCGGGGACGACCCGCGCCCGGCGCTTGCGGCATGGAATCGGATCGACGAGCCCCGGCTCGACCGAGTTCAGCTCGAGGGGCTTGCTCGGACCAGGGCGGACATCGTGACCGAGGTGATGGGGCTTCGCCCGCGCGATCCCCTGACCGCGGAAGCGCTCGGCCGGGCCGAGCGCCGGCTGGAGCAACTGCCCACCGCGTCGGGCGGCAGGCTGACGTACCGTCCTCGCCCCGGGGGCCGAGCGGACGTGGTGGCCTCGGTGGGCGAGGGCGGACTGATCGAGCCCGGGCTGGTTCTGGCCCTTCGGCTCGGCGCCGAGTTCGTGGGCAAGCGAGAGGGCCGGCTTCGGATCAACTCTCCCACCGGCCGAGGAGAAGCCCTGGAGATCGGCGGACGTTTCGACTCGGAGCGCCCCGCGGCCTGGGCCTTGCTGGAAACTCCGCGACTGGCCGGCCTTCAAGGCGTGGTCTCGCTCGGCGGCCTTTGGGACCGCCAGACCTACCAGCTGGCCGGGAACGCGGGCGATGCGGCAACCGTCGAAACGCGGCGTCGGGCGGCGCTCGGCTGGAGCCACTGGCTCACGTCGTCGTTACGCCTCGAACTAGGACTCGGCGCCGAGCGCTTCGACGGTCAAGGCAGCTATGTGTCGGTGCGAGGAGGCGCCGACCGGCGCCTTTTCGATGATCGAGTGGCGCTGGCGGCGGACGGCGGGACATGGATGGGGGTTTCCGGCGCCCCGGGATTCACGGAGTTCGGCGGGACCGCGGCGCTCAGGAGCACCACGCGCCAAAGACGATGGGCGTTCGCCGCGCGCTTCGACGGACGCCGCGCGGCCGGAGTGGCGCCCCGGGCGGTCTGGCCGGGGGCGGGAACGGGCGCGAGTCGCGCGTTTCTCCTCCGCGGGTCTCGCCTGGTGACGGACGGCATCGTGGTGGGCGAGGCGATTGGACAAGGCTTGCTTCACGCCACCGCCGAGGCGGAAGTCCAGATCGCGGATCGCACCCTGGTCCGGCTGGGGATCGCCGCCTTCGTGGACTGGGCGAAGCCATGGAATACGAGCCTGGGCCCGGGCCCGGGGCGAAGGGTCTTCGCGATTGGCGCCGGTCTGCGAATCCACGCACCCGGGGCGACCGCGTTTCGGCTCGATGTCGCGAAGCGTCCCGGGACACCTGGTGTGGTGGTCTCAGCGGGCGTGATTCCGCCCTGGCCGCGCTGAGGCGGGAGCGTCCAGCGCGCCGGTCCGCGTCGAGCCGCGGGGTGATGAGCCCCGTCGCGGTGCCCCGTGCCAGGCTTCAGTCGGCAGCTTCATGGTGTTCTCTCCTTGATTGGGGCCGCCGGGGCAGGTTCGTGAGGCGTCCAGTCCGGGCCGGTCTTGATGTACTCGGCGGCGCGCGTTTCCTCGAAGTGGGCGCCATCCCACACTCTCAGAGAGAAGCGGAGCCGTTCCTCGCCCACGCGAATCACGTTGTAGCTGTTGGGCTCGTGGCGGACGCGGTGAGAGGTCGCGGTTCCGGCCTGGGCGACCAGGATCGTGCGCCCTATACCCGCGTGGTGCGCGCGGACATCGCCGGTGTAGCCATGGTGGAGGTGCCCGGCGAGCACCACATCGACCCCGCAGGCTTCGGCGGCCAGGAGCGCTTCCATGGCGCGCCCCACGATCGGAGGCGATGGGTCCCAAGGCGGCGGCAGGAAAGGGTGGTGGGTCACGAGGATCCTCAGAACCTGAGGGGGGAGCGGTCCAAGTCGCGATCGAAGCGCCTCGATCTGCGCGGCGGAGATTCGGCCGTCCTTCCAGGTGTTGGACCGCGCGGTGTTGATTCCCATGACCGCCACTCCGTCAAACATGAGGAAGGGGTCCACGTCTTCGCTGATGTATCGACGGAACCGGACGAGCGGGCGCAGGAGACGGTTCATGACGTCGAAGAGCGGGATGTCGTGGTTGCCCGGCACCACCAACCTCGGACAGGGGATGCGGTCCAGGAAATGACGGGCCTTGATGAACTCGCTTCGGCGGGCCCGCTGGGTCAGGTCGCCGCTCACCACCAGCAGCGAGGGCGTCACGCGGGCCAGGTCCTGGAGGAGACCTTCGACGACCTCGGGGTGTTCGGCTCCGAAGTGGAGGTCGGAGATATGAGCGATGTTCTTCATGCCGCTGCCGGCGCGACTACGAGCCTGGGGACGAGCACGCGAAGGGCGCGCGGCCGGATGAGGTAGCGAATGGGCGAGGTCATCCGCGCCACCTCTCCATCGAAGGAGACGCGAAGGGATGATCGCCGCGTTCGAATTTCCAGCTCGCGAAGCGTCGTGGAGTGGAATTCGCGTTCCTGATCGAGGCGCCCGAGCAGGGCTCGGAGAGCGAGACGGAGCAGCCCCGTTCGCTCTCCGTCTCGCGGAACATAGACGCTCAACTCCCCGCCCTGGAGACTGGCGCGCGTGCCCAGAGTGAGCAGACTCATTTCGTACCGGTTGTTGCCGACGAAGACAAAGGGCGTGGTCAGCGCGACCACCTGGCCTTCAGCGTACAGGGCGACGTGGAGAAGAGGGAAGCGCCTGAAGACATTCGCCGACGCGTTGAGCATGGCTGGCCATTTGCCTCCCCCGCTCCGATGCCGCAACTCCTCGCGCTCGGCGACCGCCGTGGGGTAAAGGCCGATGGACAAGTTGTTCAGGAAGATTCGCCCGTTCACCTCGCCGACATCCACCTCGATGACGCGCCCGCTTCCAATGACCTCAACGGCCTGATCGAGGTCGGAAGGGATGCCGGCGTCCCCGGCGAAGTGGTTGAGCGTGCCCAGGGGCAGGACGCCGAGAGGCTTGGCGCTCCCCAGGAGCGCCTCGGCGCCGAGGCCCAGGGTGCCGTCACCGCCGCCAATGGCTACGATGTCCGCGTCGGAGGCGACGGCCTTTCGAACCCCCGCGAGAAAGGCGTCTTTGGAAGGGGCCTCGACCTTCGCTTCAAGTCCGGCGCGCCTGAAGGCCAGAGAAACACGCTCGACTCCGGTTGGATCCCCGGCGCCTCCGTTCGAACCTGCCGAGGCATTCAGCATGACCGCGACCTTCACCCTGGCGGCGCTCCGCCGCCGTTCACTTTTCTCCCGGAAGACGCGGAGCCGGGGACGAACCGGTCACGCGCCAGATCGCGTTGCCCACGTCGTCGGCGACCGCGGGTCCCCCACCCCAGTCCTTGTAGCAGATCTCCGTCCCGTCTCGCGTCGTGAGGGTGCTCATGGGCTTCCTTCGTATCGCGCCTCGAGCAGGTCCAGTTCGCGAACCAGCTTGTGGGCGGTCTCGCTGCCAATCTGGCTGGCCCGGAGCATTCCGAAAATGGCAGTTCGCTCGGCCTTGATGGCCACCACCCACATCCTTCGCTCGATGGCCTCATGCCGTCGCGCCAGGGTGGCCGCTCGCCCGGTCTGCGAGCGGACCGCGATCCGGGTGCGATAGCGTTCCGTGATCAGTGTGGCGGTGACGAGGTAAGCGTCGCCGTCCTTGCCACCTTCGGTGAGGTCTTCCTGGATGCGCTCGATCTCCGCGATGGCCGCCTCCGCGGCGGCGATTCCGGCGCGATCCTCCTCCGCACCGTTGAGCGGGCTGGTCGCCTTCCCCAATCGTCGGAGCAGCAGGGGAAGGCCGATGCTGGCCGCCAGGAGCGATACCACGATGACGCCCGTGGCCAGGAAGATGGCCAGATCGCGGCCGGGAAATGGGGTGCCGTCGTTGAGGGCGAGGGGGAGAGTCAATACCCCCGCGAGGGTGACCGCGCCGCGAACCCCTGCCACGGAAGTAGCCGCCACCAGTTGCCAGTTCGGGGTGCGCGCGGCTGCACCTCGCAGATGGGTCCTGAAGTTTGCGAGATTCAGGGACACCCACACCCAGAGGAAGCGAAGGGTGGCGACGCCGATATTGATAGCCAGCACGTAGATCAGCAACCACCAGGGGTTCTGGTGGCCGGTCACCCGAACCGTGTCACGCGCTCCGGCCAGAATGGCGGGCATCTGCTCGCCCAGGAGCACGAAGATGATGCCGTTGCCCGCGAAGCGCACGGTGTCCCAGATCGTGTTGCGGTGCAGGCGGGTGAGAGCCCGGGCCTGGCCGCTGGCCTCGACCAGGCTCATGGTGACGCCGGCGGACACCGCGGCCAGGATTCCGGAGCAATGGAGGCGTTCGGCCATGAGATAGGCGGCGAAAGGAATGAGCAGGCTGATGATGATCTGGGAGCCGCTCTCCTCACCGACCCGCCGCGTGATCCAGTCCTTGGTTCGCGCGGTGATCCACGTGGTAAAGGCTCCGACCGCGATCCCACCCGAAACCAACCAGGCGAAATTCAGGCTGGCGGAGGACAGCGAGAAGGTTCCGGTGAGTGCGGCCGCGGTGGCGAAGCGCAGACAGACGAGCCCGGAAGCATCGTTTAAAAGCGACTCGCCTTCCAGGATCCGCACCATCCGCTTCGGGAGGCGCACCCGCTCGGCGATGGCCGCGACCGCGACGGGATCGGTTGGCGACACCACGGAGGCCAGCGCGAATGCGACCGCGAGGGGGATGGACGGGATCATCCAATGGACGAGGAAACCGATGCCTACGACGGTAACGACCACGAGGCCGAGGGCCAGATGGATGATGGCCTTGCCGTCCTTCAGCAAGTCCTCATTCGGGATACGCCAGCCATCCAGAAACAGAAGGGGCGGGACGAAGAGAAGAAAGAAGATCTCCGGATCGAGTTCGACCCGCAGACCGGTGCTGAGGCCAATGAGCACCCCGAAGCCGATCTGGACCAATGGCCGGGGAATGGGCAGGGGCAGTGCGCGCGATGTGAAGCCACTGGCCACGACCGCGAGCAGCAGGACGAGGACGATGGTGATGGTTTCCAAATCGCTCGCGTGTCCCCTGAGGCAACCCCAGTATGCGCGGGAAACGACCGGCGATCTGTGCGGCAGCCCGCTTAGTCAGTCGTGATGCGATCCGACCAGGCGGGCCAACGTCCAGGGCTTTCCATCGGCCGGCGGTGTTCGGCATCGCACAGACCATTCAGGTCGACAAGGTTCATTCTTCGTCCCGAAAGTGAAGGTCAGCCGCCCCCTATGAAAGCCCTCGTCTATCTGGGTCCAGCCAGGAAAAACGCTCTGGAGGATCGACCGCAACCCACGATCGCGGCGCCGACCGACGCAGTTGTCCGCGTCACCAAGACCACCATCTGCGGAACCGACCTTCACATTCTCAAGGGCGACGTTCCCAGTTGCCAGCCTGGCCGCATTCTGGGTCACGAGGGGGTGGGGGTCATCGAGCAGGCAGGGGACGGAGTCACCCTGTTCAAGGTGGGAGACCGCGTCCTGATTTCCTGCATCAGCGCGTGCGGTCGGTGCGAGTTCTGCCGCCGGCTCATGTATTCCCACTGCACCACCGGGGGCTGGATCCTCGGCAACACGATCGACGGCACTCAGGCCGAGTTCGTCCGAATTCCCTACGCGGACATGAGCCTCTATCACCTTCCGGAGGGAGCTGACGAGGAAGCCCTGGTCATGCTCAGCGACATCATGCCCACCGGCTACGAGTGTGGCGTGCTCAACGGAAGAATTCAGCCCGGGTCGACGGTGGCCATCGTGGGCGCCGGTCCAATCGGGCTCGCTGCTCTGCTCACCGCTCAGTTCTACTCTCCCGCCCAGATCATCATGATCGATCTGGACGACAATCGCCTTGCGGTGGCCAGGATTCTGGGCGCCACCGCGACGGTCAACAGCGGCGATGGCAAGGGCGCGCACACCGTGATGGCCATGACCGGCAACCTCGGGGTGGACACCGCGATCGAAGCGGTGGGGGTCTCCGCCACTTTCGAGTTGTGTCAGGCCATCGTGGGCGCGGGCGGCACCATCGCCAATATCGGCGTGCACGGAACGAAAGTCGACCTCCACCTGGAGAAGCTTTGGGATCGCAACATCACGATCACCACGCGGCTCGTCGATACCGTGAGCACGGCGATGCTGCTGAAGATCCTGGGGTCTCATCGGATCGACCCTAAGCTCCTGATCACTCATCGTTTCAAGCTCGACCAGATCCTCGACGCGTATGACACCTTCGCGCGCGCCGCCGACACCCGAGCGCTCAAGGTGCTCATCGAGACTTCGTCTGGAGCATGACCCTTCACCACCTCCGGCCGAATTTCCGGCTCGATACCGGCCGCAACCGGGGTCGATGACCGCCTCGACCCTGTTGTACATGTCGGTTCGAAGTGATGCCATTCCCCTGGAGGCCTGGCGGCGCGCCAGCCGGGCCGAGCGGGCGAGGGTGGCGATGACCGCGGCGGCCATCATGCGCGCGCGGGGCGACGAGTTCGCTCGAGCCGCGTTGCCCGAGGCGGGCAAGGACTTCGAGGTGGCGCGTTGCGAGGTAGCGCTCAGCGCGGAAATCATCTGGGCCCATGCCGAGAGCGTTGACTCTGGAAGCCCCGCCCCCGGTCTCACTTCGGGCGCTCCCGAGTCTTCAGCCGATGGAGGGCCGGTCCTCTTCTGCGTTCAGTCCCCAAACTGCTCCTACGATCAGCTCGCGCGCTTCGTTGTGCCCGGCCTGGTGGCGGGCAAAGTCGTCATGATCAAACACCCCAAGGTTGTTCCACACCGCGCCGTCGCGTTCGAGAGTCTGTGGCAAGAAGCGGGCGCCCCTGAAGGGGTCTACGTCAACCTGCTGATGACCGACGACTGATCCTCCGATACCGGACCCTATCGAAGTCCGTGTGACGGCGAACCTACAGACTCCCGCGGGAGGAAGCGCTCGACGACCTCGGCTCTTAACCGGCTGGCCTGGCGGGCGAAAAAGCCGCCCGGCGTCTCGCCGCCCAGAGTCCTGGCGGTGGTCGCATCGTTCTGGGCTTTCCGGCAAGCCGATCGGTCAGGAAGGATCCTTCTGCCTCGTGGATTTGACGCCGCTCAGGATAGCGAGGCCCAGAATCACAATGGCTCCCACCGCGATCCACTGGCCGGGAACCTTGAGCAGGACGCCCGCATAGACGAGGCCAGCGATCGTGATCAGCGCGCCCGCGAAGTAGATGCCAAAGGTCATTGTTTTTCTCTCCAGGGTTCAGGCGACGGGCAGGTTTGGGGGGGCGGGGCCAGGGACGGGCGGCCATTCACCACGAGGTCGAGACGTCGTTCGATGTCGCGATTCATTTCGCAGCGACCGGCCGCGACGGGCCGGGTCTCGCTCCGGTCGCCGTGATCGAGCATCAGCCTCATGGTCACGGCGGTCCCGAGAGCGACCACCAGAGCCAGGGGCGGAAGGCTGGGGATCATGGCTGCTTCCAAAGTGCGCTGTCGTCGTCGACCTCAACCTCGGGAGCGGGCGGCGAGGCCGTCCAGCCCTTCGCGGGCCTTCGGACGAACTGCCTGGTGATCTCATCCGGCACGCGTTCGGCGGGCTCGGGAAGGGGGGGAACAACGGTGACTGGTGTATCCATGGTGACTCTCTGACTCCGTCTCGAAACCGCGGGGAACGAGGACGGGGGGGGCTGCGCCCACAAGGTGGTGTCCGGTCTCGAAAGCGCGCAACTCAATGTGCGGGCTCCTCGGCGCCGTGCCCTCCGGGCGCCTCGACCCTTCCGGGTACCGCAGACTTACGCGACAGGACCCTAGCAAGCGCAGAGCGAAGCGTCCGTGAGCTGCCCCGCTTAGCCCGCGCCTCGTCGAGTTCGCGCACGATCTGCCAGGCGGTGAGACCGCGCCGAAACCACGTTCCAAGGCTCGTGGCCCGGAGCGCCACCGGCGCCACCGCGCTGCCCACGACCCAGGCCGGGTGATGCCCGATGAAGCGCACGGCGGCCAAGGCCCGATCCACGATCGAGAGGGGCCTGCGCCACGGCTCCACATCGGCCGCGAGTCTCCGCCTCTGGGCCGCGGCGAGGGCGATCAGGCGGTCGCGCCGTTCGACGAGCGACGAGCGACCGTCACTCACGAATGCGACACCAGTTGCTGTCGATCCTTGAGTAACTCGGAAAGGCTGGAGGCGAACAGACGAGGCCTGGTTCGGGCCAATCGCTTTGCCTGAATCACGGCTCCGAGGCCTATGGCCAGAAACGCGGCCGCCAGCAGGCTCAGGGTCAGGATGCGGTGGGTCTCCCAGAAGAGCACGACGAGAAGGAGCGCGGACAGGACCACGCCGATGCCCAGGAAGAAGACGGCCCCGAGCGAGGTGAGGATCAGGGAAAGGAGGCGCCCCCAGTCTTCCTCGAGGTCGGTGGAGAGCAGCTCGAGGCGCAAGTGGACCATGGCCACGAGGGTGGCGGCCAGGTCGCCGAGCGCCTCGAGGAGACCTTTGGCCGGGACGATAGTTCCACGCGACATGATGGCGCGCCTAGCGCCGGGCGAGGAGGACGCCCACCAGGACCCCGACACCCGCCGCGATTCCGATCGCTTCCCAGGGACTGTCCCGGACATAGGAGTCGGTCGCAGTGGCGGCGACGCGGGCCTTCTGCAGGAGGGCGTCCTGGGTCTCATCCAGCCTCGTCTTGGCGATCCGAAGCGACTCCGCCGCTCTGGCCCGGGCCTCCGAGAGACCGTCACCGCCCAGATCCGCGGTGGCCTTCACCAGGGCTTCGGCATCCGCGAGGGCCTGCTTGAAGTGTTCCCTCAGTTGTTCGTTCGTGACTTCGTAATAGGACATGGCAGGCTTCTTTCTTTGTTGGCTCGGTTCAGAGGCGCCGGCCCTGGATAACGCGCAAAAGGACCATCACGACCGCGATCACCAGCAGAATATGGATGACGCCGCCCATGGTGTACGAGGTGACGAGACCAAGCACCCAGAGGATGAGAAGGATGACGACAATGGTTTCAAGCATGGTGTGACTCCAGAGTTGGTTGAGTTCGAGATCATGATCCGCCTCTTCGGGGCGCGATTCCGTGCGCTACCGAACCAAGGAGGGCGACGGGCTCAGCCAGTGACCGACCACCCTGAGGAACTCCTGATGATGAAAGGGCTTCGAGATGTAGTCGTCGCAGCCGGCGGCCTCGGTCCTCTCACGGTCCCCGCTCATGGCCTGCGCGGTCAGGGCGACGATCCTGATTGCCTTGGTCAGCGGATCGCCTTTGAGGAGGCGGACGGCGGCGAGACCGTCCATGCCCGGCAGGTGAAGATCCATGAGGATGAGATCCGGGGCCGCCTCGCGCGCGAGACGAAGGCCCGCCTCGGCATTCTCCGCCTGAAGGACTTCGTAGCCCTCTCCGGCGAGTAGGAGGGCGGCGAGCTTCAGGTTGGCGGCGTTGTCCTCGACGATCAGGATGCGCGGCACGGTCAGTCTCCCGCCTCGGCCGCCTGGGTGCGCCAGGGCAGCCATACCGTGAAGGTCGAGCCCTCGCCCAGAACACTCCGCAAAGAGACGGACCCGCCGTGCAGTTCAGCCAGCCGTTTGACCATGGAGAGCCCGAGGCCCGTGCCCTGGTAGCGCCGCCCCAGGGTGCTGTCGATCTGGGTGAAGGGCTCGAAGAGCCGGGCCTGATCCGTGGCGGAGACACCGATCCCGCTGTCCTTCACCATGAGCTGGAGATAAGGCGCCTCGGGCCCACCGGGCGAGGCCTGTCGGGTCACGCGAAGCACTTCCACGCGCACGTCCCCGTCTTCGGGCGTGAACTTCACGGCGTTCGAAAGGAGGTTGTAGAGAATCTGCTTGAACTTCCGCCCGTCCAGCCACACCTCGCCCAGATCCTCCGCCACCCTGGCGGTCAAGTGCTGACGGTGGGCGATCGCCGCTTCTCTCACCACCTGCAGGCTCGCCTCGATCAGCCGAGCCACGTCCACGGGCTCGACGGTGAGGGTCATCTTGCCCGCCTCCACCTTGGAGAGGTCGAGGATGTCGTTGATGAGGGCCAGGAGATGACTGCCGCTCGTGAAGATCTCGTTCGCGTAGTCCTTCTGAGTGGGCTGCAGTTCCCCGGCGAGGCCATCCCGAAGCACCTCGGAGAAACCGATGATCGCGTTCAGGGGCGTGCGCAACTCGTGCGACATGTTGGCCAGGAACTCGGACTTCATCCGGCTCGCCGCCTCGAGCTGGAGGTTCCGGTCCCGCAGGGAGTCCGCCAGGGCCTGCAGGGAGAGGTGGTTCCGGACCCGGGCCATCACGATGGGCGGACTGATGGGCTTGGTGATGTAGTCGACGGCGCCCAGTTCGAACCCCTTTCGCTCGTCCTCCTCGTCGACCCGCGCGGTCAGGAAGATCACCGGAATGTTCGCGGTCCTCGGATCGCGCTTGAGCTGCTCGCACACCGCGTAGCCGTCGAGGCCAGGCATCATGATATCGAGGAGGATCAGGTTCGGGGGGGAGTCCGAGGCGGCGATCCGGAGCGCGCTCTCGCCACTGCTCGCGACCTTGACCCGGTAGTCGTCCTTGAGGAGGGCGCTCATCAGGGCCAGGTTGTCCGGGGTGTCATCGACCACCAGGACCGTGGCCCGCGACAGCGCGTTCACGAGCACGGCGTTCAGACCGATCCCGAAATGGCGGCCCGGAGGCCCACCAGCGCCGGACCGAAATCGTAGGATCGGACCTGTTCGGCGATCCGGCGGAATTGATGGGGAAAGGCCGCGCGCAGGAGGGCGGCATTCGTCTCCAGGAGGTCGCCCGCCTCCGGGTCATCGCTTTCGAGCAGCGCCTCGAGCGTGTCACAGACGACCTTGAGATCCGCTTCCTCGACGGTGACAAGATTCCGGTCAGAGACCGGGGGCAGGGTTTGCTCCAGGCGGGCGATCAGGGTTTGAAGGGGCTCGACCAGGTCCTCGAGCGGCCCATCCACCGCCCCGCGCGGCTCTCGGGTCCGGATGGCGGACTCGAGAGATTCGGCCCGGTGCTGCACCTGAGTGGCGCCGACGGTCGCCGCCACGCCCTTGAGGGTATGAATGAGGCGCTCCGCGGTCTCCCAGTCGCTCGCGACCAGGGCCTTGTGGATCTGGGTGGTCGCGGATTTCTGTCCGGTGGCGAACTTCCGAAGCATGGAAAGGTAGAGAGGTTCACGGCCGAGAACGCGGCGCAGGCCGGCGGCCATGTCCAGTCCCTCGATCGGCGGAGGCATCCGCCCAGGGGCCGCAGGCAACGCCGCCCGGGGTGCTCCCGCGACGGCGTGCTTCGGTCGGATCCACTTCAGAAGCGCCTTCCACAGGTCTTCGGGCTCGATCGGCTTCGCCACATGGTCGTTCATTCCCGCCTCCATGCAACGGTCGCGATCGCCCTGCATGGCGTTGGCGGTCATCGCCACCACGGGAAGGCCCTTGAAGCGCTCATCCTTGCGAATCTCCCGCGACGCGGTCACGCCATCCATCACCGGCATCTGCATGTCCATCAGGACGACGTCGTAGGCCGCGGTCCTGACCTTCTCGATCGCGATCTGGCCGTTCTCGGCGAGATCGACCACGAACCCGGCGTCCTGCAACAGCTCGGTGGCGACCTCCTGATTGAGCTCGTTGTCCTCCACCAGGAGAATCCGGGCGCCCCGAATGGCGGAGAGCCGCTCCACGGTGTCGGTGGGGGCGTCCCCGGCGGTCCGGGGCTCGTCGACGGCACCCCCGAGCAGGCGGAGCACCCCGTCGAACAACACCGAGGCCCGCACGGGCTTGATCAGGACATCCTCGATGCCCGCTTCCTCGGCGCCCTTGATGACTTCCTCACGGCCGTAGGCCGTCACCATCATCATGCGGGGCATGCGAGCCAGGGGAAGCTCCCGGATGCGACGGGCGGTTTCGATGCCGTTCATGTCCGGCATCAGCCAGTCGAGGAAGACGATCTCGTAGGGCAGGCCCTCCGCGGCCGCCCGGTTCACCGCCGCGAGTGCGGCCGGACCCGACTCGGCCTGGTCGACCTTGAGCCTCATGCCCGCCAGCAGGTCCCCCAGGACCAGGCGGGCATTCTCGTTGTCATCCACCACCAGGACACGTTTGCCCCGCAGGTCGCGCGGCAGGGCCAGATGGCGCTCCTGGCCGAGACCCTTGCCCAGTCGGGCGGTGAACCAGAACGTGCTGCCCTTGCCCGGTTCGCTCCGAACCCCTACCTCGCCGCTCATGAGTTCGGCCAGCTTCTTGCAAATGGCGAGCCCCAGGCCGGTGCCGCCGAACTTGCGGGTGATCGACGTATCGGCCTGCGAGAAGCTCTGGAACAGCCGGGACGCCTGCTCGGTGGTGAGGCCAATGCCCGTGTCCTTGACCTCGCAATAGATGAGGACGTCCTTCTCGGTTTCTTCCTTGAGGCGAATGACGACGTCGATCTCACCGGCTTCGGTGAACTTGACCGCGTTGTTCGAATAGTTGATCAGGATCTGCCCCAGACGCAGGGGATCGCCGATCAGGCTGGGAGGCACGTTCTTGTCCACGTCGAAGACGAGTTCGAGGCCCTTGGCCGAGGTCTTCTCCGCGATCAGGTTGGCCACGTTGTCGAGCACCTTCTCGAGCTCGAACTCGGTGTGCTCGACCGTGAGCTTCCCGGCCTCGATCTTCGAGAAGTCGAGGATGTCGTTCACGATGCTCAGCAGGTGCTGGCCGGATCCCTTGATCTTCTTGATGTAGTCGCGCTGGCGGGGGGTCAGCTCGGTCTTGAGCGCGAGGTAGGACATGCCGATGATGGCGTTCATGGGCGTGCGGATCTCGTGGCTCATGCTGGAGAGGAAATCCGACTTGGCGATGTTCGCCTTCTCCGCCACCGACGTGGCTCCCTCGAGCTCGACGTTCTTCTCCTGAAGGACCTGGTCCAGGCGCTTGCGCTCGGTGATGTCGCGGGCGGCCGCGAACACGCCCTGGAGCCTTCGGTCCCGATCGTAGAAGGTGGTGGCGTTGTACGACACCACCGTCTCTTTGCCGTCGCGGGCCCGGGCGGTCAGCTCGTAGTCGGTGACCTTCTTCTCGGAGAGCACGAGCTTGATCCCGGCCTCGGCCCGGTCCGGATCGGTGAAGTAGCTCTTGAACGGCGCGCCGATCAACTCGTCCCGGGTGCACCCGGTCAGCGCCTCCATTTGTTTGTTGACGTCGGTGATGATGCCGGAGGCGTCCGTGGTCATGAGCGCGTCGATGTTCGACTCGATCAGGGAGCGCGTGTAGAACTGCTGGTCTCGAAAGCGCTGGTCCAGCACCTTCTGCTCTGCCTCCACCTGTTTCCGGGCGGTGTTGTCGGTGCCGATGAGCAGATAGCCGATGATCGCGTCCTGCGCATCGCGAAGGGCGGTGACCGACACCACCGCTGGGAAGCGGCTGCCATCCTTGCGGAAGTAGGTGAGCTCGTAGATGTCCTCGATCCCGCGCGAGGCCTTGAACACCAGGGCTTCGAAGCCAGGCGTGATCGGAGTTCCCAGTTCGACGGACAGCGCCTTTGCGCGCGCGATCACTTCCTGGGGGTCGGAGATGTCCGCGGGGGTGATCTTGTTCATCACCTCCGCGGCGGTGTACCCGAGCATGCGCTCCGCGCCCACGTTGAATATCTGGATCACGCCCTTGGCGTCGGTGGCGATCGACGAGAAGTTGGCGCTGTTGAAGATCGCGCTCTGCAGCGCGCCGGCCTTGAGCAGCGCCTCCTCCGCGATCTTTCGGGCGCTGTTGTCGGTGCCGATCAGGAGGTATCCGATGATGGCATTGTCCGCGTCGCGCAACGCGGTGACCGACACCACCGCCGGGAAGCGGCTGCCATCCTTGCGGATGTACGTGAGTTCGTAAATGTCCTCGATGCCGCGCGAGGCCTTGAAGACAAGGGCCTCGAAACCCGGCGCGATGGTGGTGCCGAGTTCGAGACTGAGTGCCTTGGCCCGGACGATCACCTCCTGGGGATCGGAGATGTCGGCGGGCGTGATCTTGTTCATCACGTCCGCCGCGGCATACCCCAGCATCCGTTCCGCGCCGACGTTGAAGAGCTGGATCACGCCCTTCTCGTCGGTGGCGATGCTCGAGAAATTGGCGCTGTTGAGAATCGCGTTCTGCAGGGCGCCGGTCTTGAGCAGGGCCTCCTGCCGTCGAACCTCGGTGATCCCATCCGCCCCGCCCGCGGCCGGCAGGGCGCTTGAGGAGGCGCGACTCTTCCTGGCCATCAGGAGGACCGGCGGTGCGGGTCAGGCATCGATGTGCTGCTCGTAGATGGCGGCGAAACGGCCGGCCTGCTCGGTGAAACACCCGAGCGCCCCCGGATCGAAGTGGGCGGGCAGGGTGCGGCCATCGCCATGGGTGATGATCTCGACCGCGCTTGCGTGCGCCAGGGCCGGCTTGTGGGGCCGCTTGCTGCGCAGCGCGTCGTAGACATCGCAGATCTGCATGATCCGCGCGGAAAGGGGAATGGTCTCGGCCTTGATTCCGTTCGGATAGCCGCTGCCATCCCAGCACTCGTGATGGTTGAGTGCGATCTCCGCGCCCATGTGGGTGTAGGGCGACGTGCCGGTGGCGAGGATGCTCGCCCCCAGCACGCAGTGCGTCCGCATGATGAGCCATTCCGCCGGGCTGAAGCCACTGGTCTTGAGCAGCACGTGATCGGGGATGCCGATCTTGCCGATGTCGTGCATCGGACTCGCGTTATAGATGGCCTCCTGAAAGGCGCCTGGCTGATTCATGGCCTCGGCCAGGGCGCGGCAGTAGTAGCTGATCCGGCGCACGTGGTGGCCGGTCGATTCATCCTTGTGCTCGGCGGCCCGCACCAGGGTCAGCACGGTGTCGCGGTAGGCGGTGACGAGTTGCTCCGTCCGCTCCTTCACCTTCTCCTCCAGGATCCGATTGTGATTGAGGAGAAGATCGCTGTATTCCTTCAGACGGAGAAGGTTGCGCACGCGCACCTTGAGTTCGGCGCGGTCGACCGGCTTGGTGAGAAAGTCCTCCGCGCCAAACTCCAGGGCCCGCATCTTCGAATCGCGATCGTCGAGGGCCGTGACCATGATGACGGGCACGTTCTTCGTCCGCGGGTCGCCCTTGAGCCAGGCCACGGTCTCGAACCCATCCATCTCGGCCATCATCACATCGAGGAGGATGAGGTCGGGCTTCTTGTGCAAGGCCTCGGCCAGGCCGTCCCGGCCGTTTGGAGCGGACAGGGTGGCGTAGCCTTCGGCCCGCAGGAAAGCCCCCAAGAGCTTCACGTTGCGCTCCTCATCATCGATAATGAGGATCTTGGCGGGTCCCAACTTGTTCATGACAACTCCCTGGCAACACCCGTTCTCTCCGCTGGCCTGGAGTCACCAGCATCGTCGAAACAGGCAAACAGACCGGATAAGGTGAATCGGCGAATTGTGCGCGCAGACCGCGTGGTCGCCCGATCCAGGCTCAGCGTTCTGCACCAGCACAGTACGCAATTTCTCGCGAGGCGCTCGGTGCGGTGCCGAACATACACGCGTGACTTCCCGTCGATTCCCGGGCGCTCCAGCGGCGGGGTATCGTGGCGGCCCATGGAAAAGGAATCCCAATGAAGCCTCGTGAGCTCCTCATCTCCGCCCTCGCTCTCACCGCAACCCTCGCCGCCGCGCAGCCGTCCTCTCTTTTCTCCGAAATGAAATGGCGGATGATCGGGCCATTTCGCGGGGGCCGCACCAAGGCGGCGGTGGGCGTGCCTGGCCGCCCCGGGCTCTTCTACATCGGGGTGGTGAACGGTGGGGTGTGGAAAACCACCGACTACGGCCACACCTGGAATCCGATCTTCGACGATCAGCCTACGGGGTCCATCGGGGCTATCGCCATCGCCCCGTCGAACCCGGACATCATCTACGTGGGCAGCGGCGAGGGCCTGCAGCGTCCCGATCTTTCCACCGGCGACGGCGTCTACAAGTCCACCGACGCGGGAGAGACATGGACTCATCTAGGCCTTCGTAACGGCCAGCAGATTCCCCAGATCGTGGTGGACCCGCGCGACCCGAACCGGCTCTTCGTGGCCGTCCTCGGCCATCCCTACGGCCCGAATGAAGAGCGTGGCCTCTTCAAGTCGATCGATGGCGGCAAGACCTTCACGAAGTCTCTTTACAAGGACGAGAACACCGGCGCCATCGACGTGGTCCTCGATCCAAAGAACCCCGACATCATCTATGCCGCCATGTGGGAAGCGCGCCAGGCGCCCTGGGAGAACGGCGTCTTCAGCGGGCCGGGCAGCGGTCTCTTCAAATCCACGGACGGCGGCGCCACCTGGAAACCGCTCACCTTGGGCTTGCCCACTTTCGAGAAGGAGGTCGCCGGGCGCATCGGCCTGACCATCGCGCCATCCCTGCCCTCCCGGCTCTTCGCCACCGTCGAGACCCGCGACAGCGGCGAATCGGGCTTCCTGTTCCGGTCCGACGATTCCGGAGAGACCTGGACACGCATCAGCGACGACCCATACATTGCAGGCCGGCCTTCCGACTTCGCGGAGGTCAAGGTGCATCCGACAAATCCCGACATCGTCTTCACCGCGAGTCGCGTGCTCTGGAAATCAACGGACGGAGGGAAGACGTTCACCGGGATCAAGGGCGCGCCCGGCGGAGACGACTATCACCGGATCTGGATCAATCCGGTGGACCCGAACGTGATGCTGGTTGCGGCCGACCAGGGCGCTACAGTCACGGTGAACGGCGGGGCCACCTGGAGCAGCTGGTACAACCAGCCGACCGCACAGATGTACCACGTGAGCACCGACAACAACTTTCCCTACCGGGTGTGCTCGGGCCAGCAGGAGAGCGGATCGGCCTGCGTGCTTTCGCGAGGCCATGATGGCGCCATCACCTTCCGCGATTGGACGCCGGTCGGCGTGGAGGAATACGGCTACGTGGCCGCGGACCCCCTCGATCCCGACACGGTCTATGGCGGGAAGGTCTCGCGTTTCGATCGGCGAACCGGCCAGACCAAGAATGTCTCGCCCCGGCCTCTTCGCGGTGAGGGCTATCGCGTGGTCCGCACCCAGCCCGTCCTGTTCTCACCCGTCGACCCGAAGATCCTCTACTTCGCCTCGAACACGGTGTGGAAGACGACCAATGGCGGCGACTCGTGGGAGTCGATCAGTCCGGACCTCACTCGCAAGACCTGGGAGGTTCCGAAGAACGTGGGCAAGTATGTCGGCAGTCCGGCCGCCCAGCCCTCGCAGCGAGGCGTGATCTATGCCCTGGCCCCATCCCCGCTCGATGTGAACCTGCTCTGGGCCGGCACCGACGACGGCCTCATCCACATCACCCGTGACGGCGGCGCGACCTGGACCGATGTGACTCCCCCGTCCCTTGGACCCTGGGCCAAGGTATCGATCATTGACGCCTCGCACTTCGACAAGGAGACGGCGTACGCGGCGATCAACACCCTGCGCCTCGACGACCTGCGCCCGCACCTGCTTCGCACCAAGGACGCAGGCAAGACCTGGCAGGAAGTCGTCTCGGGGCTGCCCGATGGCGCCACCGTCAACGTGGTCCGCGAGGATCCGAAGCGGCGCGGCCTTCTCTTCGCGGGGACGGAGACCACGGTCCACGTCTCCTTCAACGATGGGGACTCGTGGCAGTCGCTGCGCGTCAATCTCCCGGCCACGTCGATCCGCGATCTGGCGATCAAGGATGACGATCTCGTCATCGGCACCCACGGCCGTTCGTTCTGGATCCTCGACGACATCACGCCGTTGCGGCAGCTGCGGACGGAGATCACGGCTTCCGACCTGCACCTCTTCGCGCCACCCCAGGCCTGGCGCGTGCGCTGGAACATGAACACCGACACCCCTCTGCCGCCCGAAGAACCCGCGGGTCAGAATCCGCCCGATGGCGCCATCCTGCACTACTTCTTGAAGTCTCGGGCCGCCGAGCCTCTCACCCTCGACATCCTGGATGCCGCGGGCAAGGTGGTTCGCACATTCCGCAGCGACGACAAGCCGGAAGAATGGCCGTCCGATCGTGACATCCCCGACTACTGGATTCGTCCGCATCAGCCGTTGTCGGCGAAGGCCGGCCTGCACCGCTTCGTGTGGGACCTCCACTACAAAGCGCCTCTCGCGCAGTCGTACGGCTATCCGATCTCCGCCATACTCGCGAACACGTGGCGTGAGCCCCGTGGTCCGTGGGCTCGTCCGGGAACGTACCGTGTCCGGCTCAGCGCGAACGGCATGACGATGGAGCAGAGGTTGGAAGTGAAGCTGGACCCGCGCATCAAGGCGGCAAGCGTGGCCATGCAAACGCAGTTCGACCTCTCGATGCGCGCCTACGCGAATATGAACGAGTCGTTCACGGTCCTGGGCGAGGTGCGGGCGATCCGGAAACTGCTGAGAGAAGCGGCGGCCGGGCTGAAGCCCGCGGCGAAGAAGAAGAAGCTGCTGGAAGCGGAGAACGCGAGGGTCGCGGCGTTCGACGAGGCAGGGTTCGCGCGCCTGAATCAGCAGATGGGCCAGATTCTCGACGCGCTACAGGAAGTGGACGATGCGCCGACGTCGCCGGTGACGGCCACGCTTGAAGAGAAGAGCAAGGCGCTAAGCGATCTGATGGCCGCGTGGCCTAGAGCACAATCGGCCGCGAGACAAGCGCTTCGGTAGACCGGGGCGCTTTCGGGGGCCCCCTCCTCCACAATTCACATCTTCGAATCGGCGTAGTCGCGCAGGGCGTCTCTAAGACTCTCGGGCCCTTCCTGACTCTGTTCCCACGAGACCACACCCGTGGTCTCGGGAATGAGGCTGAGCCACGCCTCACCTTCCTCGGTGTGGGCAACCACGCCCATGGCCACCAGTTGCGCGGACGCCGCGAGGGACTGGAACGTCCCGCGATGGCGTTTGTGCACGGGAAGGATGGTGATCGAAAGCAGGCCGCCGGTGGGAGGCCGCAATCTCACGACCCCGGGCCCATCGGCAGGCAGCGTCATCTCGGGCATGGGAGCCTTGGTGTCGGCCGCCACGGTGGAGATCATCTTGAAGATCTCATGAGGCCCGTCTTCAGGGTGGGTGGTGAGGAGAACGCGCGAAGCGCCGCCGCCCAGGAACAGAAGCTTCTGATGCCACGAATCGAGAACGTTGTTGAGGGCGATGGCCTGGGTGTGGTGCTCGCCAAGAATCCCGGCCGAGGAAAGCCAGGCCACGGCGAGGCGAATCTTGAGAGAGGCCAGGGGAATGGCGGCCTGAAGCTGGTGGGTCGTCATCTTCGGCTTGTGGGCGATGACTTCGAGAACCTGGGGAGCGCCGCAGGAGAGATCATCGGTCACCACCCGGATGCCCCGCGAGCTGAGGCCAAGCCGGGTACCCTCGTCAGGAAAGTACGCGGAATTCCTCTCGAACTCGTCTTCAAGGCGAACCGTCTCCATCAGAAGCGAGGTGAGATCAAGACCGCCCTTGGCGTCGGTGGCGGGCGACGCGGTGAACGTGAAGGCGCCGGTTCGGTTCGACAGCATCTCGATGACCGCTTCGCCATCGCTCAGCCGGAGGATGGAGGCCGAAAGCAGGGAGCCGCGATTGAGGATGCATCGGCCCGCGCCTGAACGTGTGATCACTTTGAGCACACCGCTCTTCCGACCTCTCGACAACATCTCGAACACTTCATAGAGCGAAAACGCCTCGATCTGGCCAGAGAGATCGGAAACCGAAATCGAACCCGTGGTGGGTCGCACGATTTTTCCCGTGGCCATCGGTCGGGCAATCTTTCCCGTCTGCACCAACTTAACTTTCCTCCGTCGCGCCGTTGTGAATGTCGAGAGCGTAGCTTATCCGTCCAGGGGCCACTCTCTGAAGGAAATCGGGTCGAATGGACCCCTGGATCTTCCGTGCGCCCGCTCCAAGCGCCGGACCGCACCGGCTCGCATCCACAAACCACGCACACTCAGGCCACAGGATTTCCGCGGCGAATCCGCCGCCTGACCCACCGCGAATCCTCGGGTCACCCACAGGGTTTCCCACAGGATTCACACAGCCGTCCCCACCCTGCCGGGGTTCAGACCCGAACGAGAGGGTCGAAGAGCTTTCGGTGCTCGTCGACCGCGAACCGATCGGTCATCCCGGCGATGTAGTCGCAGATGACGCGATGAACGCCGTCCGCGTCGAAGCGGGCCTGATACTGCGGAGGAAGCTGCAGTGGCTCGGCGGCGTAGGAGCCGAAGAGGTCGCGAAGAATCCGGCCCGCCTTGTCGGCCATGCGCATGACCCGCCAGTTGCGGTACATGTTGGTGAAGAGGAACGCCTTCAATTCGCGAACGCTCTCGGCCATCTCGTCGGAGTAGGAGACCAGGCGACCGCCCACCCTGCGCACATCGTCGAGGCTGCGCACCCGGCTGCCCTGTATGCGCTCCAGGGTGGTCACCACCAGGTCGTTGAGGCAACGATCGATGATCTTGGAGACAATCTGGCGCCGCAAAACCGAGTCCTCGCCCGGGCCCTCACGAAGCACCGACTCGTGGGCGGAGCGGAACAACCCGACCGATCGGATCTGATCGATGGTGAACATGGCGGAGTTGAGGCCGTCGTCGATATCGTGATTGTTGTAGGCGATCTCGTCCACGAAATCGATGAGCTGGGCTTCCAGGGTGGGCGCCTCGCCACGCGCGTATTCCTCGGGGGCGTGCGCGTCGGAATCCGACTGATGCTTGATCAGGCCCTCGCGCACTTCCCAGGTGAGGTTCAGTCCGGGATATTCGGGCGAACGCCGTTCCAGAGTTTCCAGAATACGCAGGGTCTGTCGATTGTGCTCGAAGCCCCCGTGATCCTTCATCAATTCGGCCATCACCCGCTCGCCCGCATGACCAAAGGGGGTGTGGCCGAGATCGTGCCCGAGGACCAGGGCTTCGACCAGTTCCTCGTTCAAAGCCAGGATGCGGGCGGCGGTGCGCCCGATCTGTGCGCCTTCGAGACTGTGGGTGAGACGCGTTCGATAGTTGTCGCCTTCGTGATTCACGAAGACCTGGGTCTTGTACTCGAGACGTCGAAACGACGACGTGTGGATCACCCGATCGCGGTCGCGCTGGAAGCAGGTCCGGAGCGGATGCTCGAGCTCGGTGTAGCGACGCCCCCGGCTTTGACCGCTCTTCATGGCCCACGGCGAAAGCCGTTCCAATTCCCAGCGTTCCTGGGCCACCCGATCGACGAAAGTCATGCCATTCATCTTAGCCCCACGCGCTATCGTGCATCCGACAAGAGAAAAGCGGACACGCCAACGGTTGGTGATCTGCGGCCCCCAGCACAAAACGAGGATCTTTAAGAGATGGACGAAAAGAAGTCGGTCAACTTCACGGTGGTGCCGGCGGACGATGCGTCGCCGCGCACCTACTCGAACTTCTGCGCGATTCAGCATTCGCCCTTCGACTTCACCCTGACCTTCTGCGAGATGATGCCCATCACCGAGACTCAGTTCGTGCCCGGCCAGGATCATCAGTTCATAAAGGCCCCGGTGAAAACGCGGGTGGTGGTGCCGGTACAGATCATTCCCGGGCTGGTCGCGGCCCTTCAGGAAAATTACCGGATGTACCAGGAGGCCTACGGCCCCACCAAGGGACCGATGCATTGAGGGCGTCCAGACTCTGTGCTCGCATGGGCGAGATACTGGACCGTCTGGAGAAGATCTATCCCGACGCCCGTTGCGAGCTCAACTACCGCAACGCTTACGAGCTGCTGATCGCGACGATTCTCTCCGCGCAGTGCACCGATAAGCGGGTGAACTCGGTGACGCCCCAACTCTTCGCCCGCTATCCCACGGCGGACGACCTGGCCAAGGCGCCGCTTCCTGCCGTCGAGGAGATCATCCGATCCACCGGCTTCTTCCGGGCCAAGGCGAAGAGCATCACCGGCTGCGCCCAGGCTCTGGTCGCGAATCACGGCGGCGAGGTCCCGCGCGATTTCGATGCCGCGGTCAAGCTCAAGGGCGTTGGGCGGAAGACGGCGAGTGTAGTCCTCGGTCACGCGTACGGGATCGCCGAGGGAATCGCGGTCGACACGCATGTGCTTCGTCTGACCGCCCGACTCGGGCTCACGAAGCACGACGATCCCATTCATGTCGAGCAGGACCTGATGAAGCTGGTGCCGAAGGAGCGCTGGGTCAAGACCACCGACCTGATCATCTTCCACGGCCGCAGAACCTGCGACTCGCGTAAACCGCGCTGCGGCGAGTGTGGAATCTTCGACCTGTGCGCGTGGGAGTCGAAACAGGCGTACGCGCTGGGTGAAGCCAATGCGAAAGCGACGAAGAAAGCGAGGATAGGCGGATGAGTCGAGGTACGGTAGTCGCCGCGGTCTGCCAGATGCGCTCCGCCGAAGACGTCACCCGGAACCTGATGTCTGCGGAGACCCTGGTGCGGGACGCCGCGCACGCCGGAGCCACGTTCGTGGCTTTGCCCGAGTGCATGGTCTTCCTCAAGGCCGAAGGCGAGAAAGGGCCCGAGGCGCAGAGCATCGCCGGCCCGTGGGCGAAGCGATTCGCCGACCTCTCCCGCGAACTGAGGATCACGATCCTCATGGGCTCTTTTCCAGAAGCCGCCGAGGAAGCAGCGCGGCCTCACAACACGACCCTGCTCTTCGGACCGGCCGGCGAGCGCGTGGCGGCTTATCGGAAAATCCATCTCTTCGATATCGACCTGCCCGGCCTCGAGCATCTGAAGGAGTCGAAGGCCACGTCGCCGGGAACCGAACTGGTGGTGGCGGAGGCAGGCTTCGCGAAGCTCGGTCTTTCGATCTGCTACGACCTGCGCTTCCCGGAGCTCTACCGCGCCTTGTCCGCGCGAGGGGCGGAGGTCCTGCTCGTGCCTTCCGCCTTCACCGACCGCACCGGGCGCGATCATTGGGAGGTTCTATTGCGCGCGCGGGCGATCGAGAACCTCTGTTACGTGATGGCGCCGGCGCAGTGGGGCAGGCACAGCGCCAATCGCGCGAGCTACGGCCACGCAATGATCGTCGATCCGTGGGGATCGGTGGTGGCCCAGGTTCCCGACGGCGAAGGTTTTGCGCTGGCGGTGCTCGATTTCGAGCGCCTTCATCGCCTGCGCGGGGAGTTGCCAGCGCTGCAGGCCCGAAAGTTGTAGCCTAGCCGCGGTCATGACCTGGATCGAAGTCACGAACGAGTCGGAGGCAAAGGACGAGCTGCTTGAGCTTTATCGGGTGATGGCCGATCCCGAGTTCTCCCGGGTCGACAACATCTTGAAGATCCATTCGCTCCACCCGAAGGGTCTGCGCGCCCACTTCGACTTGTACCGCGCGGTGATGGCCAGCACCGCCACCCTTCTTAAAGTCGAGCGAGAGATCATCGCGCTGGTGGTGAGCCGGCTGAACGGCTGTCACTATTGAACCATCCACCATCGGCGCGGTCTGCGCCTTCTGCTCAGAGATGATGAACTCCTCACCCGTATCGAAGCGGATTGGCGGGGAGCCGGTCTCGAACCCCGGCGCCTGGCCATGCTCACTTATGTTGAAAAGCTCACCCTCACCCCTTCCACGATGAACCACACCGACGTCGCGGCCCTTCGCAGCGCCGGCTTCGAAGACCGGGATGTTCTCGCCATCGCCGAGGTCGCCGCGTACTACGCCTATGTCAACCGCATCGCCGACGGATTGGGCGTTGCGGTGGAGCCCTGGGTCGCCGAGCAGGAGAAAGCGCGCACGAACCAGCGATAGGGGTAGCCCTTTGTGGTCCCGCAGCCAGTCGCCGGACCACCAGGCCGCCCGCGCCGCCGTCAATACGCGATCGCGTAGCATTCGCGACGAGGATCGGCGCCGGCGATTCGATTCTGGGTCGAGGGATCGAGCATCACCGCGGTGGCGCACCCCGACATCCCGTACGCACGAAGCCGGCTGACGTCGTGACCGCGCGCCTTCAGTTCTTCGAAGGCGGCATCGGGGATTGCGGCTTCAAGGTTGAGCTTGTTGAAGCCGGGCGTGTGCGGCCAGAACGAGCCGTGGAAGTGGAGGGTCTGAAAGCGCGGCCACTCGAAGGCCTGGTGGAGGTTCGGGTACCACGCATCCCAGAACAGGGCGATGTTCAGGAACGCCTGCAGGATGGTCTGGTCCTGGTTGTCGCCGCCCGGCGTGCCCAGGGCCATGAGCGGTGTGTCGCCCTTGAAGACCAGACTCGGGGTCAGGGTGTAACGCGGACGGGCGTGCGGACGGATCTGGTTCGCTTTCGTCTTGTCCAGCCAGAACTGCTCGCCGCGGACGCTCATGCCGATGCCGGTGTCGCCGAGGATCACCGCGCCGGGAATCCAGCCGCCGGAGGGTGTCGCGTCGAAAACGTTGCCCGCTTTGTCGATGATGGACATGTGAGTGGTGTCCTTGGAGACGCCGGCGGAGTCGAGGCCGCGGGACCACAGGCCGTCATCCGCCCGGGCGACCGGCCCGCGGGGCGCGGCGGCGGTGCCGTCGGGGACGTTGAACTTCGCGTACTTCCATTCCTTCACCTTCGAGTCGTACCTCAAGGGGTCGCCGGCGATGAAGGACTTCGAGGCGGCGCGCGGATCGATGAGGGCGGCGCGTTCCTTCGCGTACGCCTTGGAGAGCAGGCCCTCGCCTGGAACCTGGACGAAGGCGGTATCGGCGTAATAGGAGTCGCGATCGGCGTAGGCGAGTTTCATCGCCTCGGTCACGGTGTGGATGTAGTCGGCGCTGTCGTGACCCATGGCCTTGAGGTCGAAGCCCTCGAGAATGTTGAGAGTCTGAAGCAGCACCGGCCCCTGGCTGGAGAACGAGTGTTTGTAGACCGTGTAGCCGCGATACGTCGTTTTCGCGGGCTCCTCGATGCGCGCGTAGAACTCGGCGAAGTCCGCGAGATCGAAAGGCGCCTGGTGCTTCTGGAGGAACGCCACCATCTCTTTCGCGAGGTCGCCCTTGTAGAAGAGATCGCGGGCCGCCGCGACCCCGGCCACCCGACCCTTGGTCCTGGCCGCCTGCTCGGCCGCTACCATCCGCTTCAGAGTCTTCGCGAGGGTCGGAAGCCTGATCGTCTCCCCGGGCTTGTAGGTCGACCCATCGGGCTTCAACCAGTACCGCTGGTTGTCCGGCCACTTCTTGAAGAAACCAAGCTGCCGCTCGATTCCCTGCGCGGTGCTGAGACGCATGGGAAAACCGCCAAGGGCGTAGGCGATCGCCGAGCGGGAGACGTCCTCGAAGCTCATGGTGCCCCACTTTTCGAGGACGGTGAGGGCGGCGTGAAGAGCGCCCGGCACCACCGCGGGATCGAGGCCTTCGCCCTGAAGCGACCTGCCGCGGGAGACAAACCAGTCGACGTCGACCGCCTTGGGGGCCCAGCCCTGGCCGACGATCGACGTGACCTTCGCTTCCTTCCCGGGATAGACAAGAACGAGCGCCTCGCCGCCAAGGCTGTAGAGGTCCTGCTCGACCACGCCTCCCACGAGGAGCGAGGCCACGCCCGCATCGAACGCGTTGCCGCCCTTGAGCAGGATCGCGAACGCCGCCGCGGTGGTGAGGGGATGGCCGGTCGAGATGCCCGCGTTCGGTCCCACAACCGCAGGCCGCAGAGCGGGCGGACGGGGCTGGGAGAGATCGCGGGCCAGGGTCGGCGTCTGAGGCTCGGCCCCAACCGTGAGCGCGCTCCCCAGAACAATGCCGATCAAAAAACGGGTTTGGGGCAGAGACATTTCTTGGAACCTCGGAGCTAGTCTCGTCGAGACTCGAATCCCCGGCAAGCGTCGAACCGGGCAACCGACGCCCGACCCGGCAAGGATGGCCACGGATGGTTTACGCTCCCACCCCATGGCCCGCTCCGTCTGTGCCCCTCACGTTCTCAACATTGGCGACCTGCGGCGGGTCGCCCGGAGCCGGCTGCCGCGGATGGCCTTCGACTACATCGATGGCGGCGCCGACCGCGAGATCACGCTTCGAGACAACTGCGCGGCCTTCGATCAGGTCCTCTTCCGTCCGCGATGCGCGGTGGCGACGCCAAGTTGCGACCTCAAGACCACGGTCCTCGGGACCACCCTGGACCTGCCCTTCATCCTCGCACCGGTCGGCAGCAGTCGGATGTTCTATCCGCGAGGCGAGGAGGTGGCGGCCCGGGCCGCGGGCAAGGCGGGCACGCTCTACACCCTCTCGACCCTGTCGGGTTGTCGTCTCGAAAATGTCAAAGCCGCGACCAGCGGTCCGGCCTGGTATCAGCTCTATCTCGTCGGCGGCCAGGATGTCGCCAGGGCGGCAATCGCTCGGGCCCGGGCCGCGGGCTATCAGGCCCTCGTGGTCACCATCGACACGCCGGTTTCGGGAATGCGTGAACGCGATCTTCGCAACGGCACGAAGGAACTCCTGGCGGGCGGTTTCTCCATGCTCCCCTATCTTGGACAGATGATGATCCGACCGGGATGGCTGATCGACTGGTTCAAAGACGGCGGAATGATGAACTTCCCGAACATCGTCCTGAAAGACGGCCCCATGGGCTACGCGGATGTGGGCGCGGCCCTCGAGCAGTCGATGGTGTCATGGAGCGACCTGCGCTGGATCCGCGACTCGTGGCAGGGCCCGATCGTGGTCAAGGGCGTGCACATCGGCGACGACGCGCGACGCGCCATCGACGAGGGCGCTGACGCCATCGTGGTGTCGAACCACGGCGCGCGGCAACTGGACACGGTGGCGCCGACCATCCGCGTGCTGCCCGAGATCGTGGCCGCGGCGAACGGTCAGGTCGAAGTTCTGATGGACGGCGGTATTCGTGCGGGAAGCGATGTCGTGAAGGCGCTGTGCCTGGGTGCCCGCGCGGTGTTGATCGGCCGTGCCTACGCTTACGGTCTGGCCGCCGGGGGCGAGGCCGGGGTGACACGCGCGATAGAGATCCTGCGCACCGATGTCATTCGCACCCTCAAGCTCCTCGGCTGCGATTCCGCCTCGAAACTCGATCGATCCTTCGTGGATGTGCCGGGAGAATGGTTGACCCGAACCTGCCGCTAACCCGGCCAATGCGAGCGGGACACGGACTACGCCCGTGACTATTGGAAGAAACCCACAGTCGTCATTGCGAGCCTCCCACGTCCTTCGGACGTGACGTTTGGCAGAAACCCACCGTCATTGCGAAGGAGCCGAAGTTCCGGAGTCGACTGAAGCAATCTCTCGGGAGATCGCTTCGGTCCAGGTCAGAACGACGGGTCCCTCGCGATGACGAAAATGGGCTGAAATGGGGCGAACTCGCACGGGTTTCT
>JANLSZ010000184.1:0-5726 GCA_031362685.1 Vicinamibacteria bacterium
CCACGGTGCTGGAGCACACCGACATACTGAAGTCGTACGGCCATCTCCACCTCGCCCTCAACCGGCCCGCCATCGAACCCCTGGGCGAGTGTCGGTCCAACACCCTTGTCTTCCGACAACTGGCCGAACGCATGGGCCTCACCGACCCGCGGCTGTTCGAAAGCGACGAGGCCCTGATGGAGCAGGGTTTCGACTGGTCTCACCCGCGACTGCAGGGCATCACCATCGACCGGCTGAATCGCGAAACCTCCGTGCGTCTCAACGTGCCCGCCGAGTGGGCGCCTTTCGCTCTGGGCAACTTCCCGACCCCTTCAGGCAAGTGCGAGTTCTATTCCGAGACCCAGAAGAGCCTGGGGCACGATCCTCTCCCCCACTACGTGCCGCCCCGCGAGGGTCCCATCAGCAATCCGAAGCTCGCGAAGAAGTATCCGCTCGCCTTCATCTCCCCACCCGCGCATCACTTCCTGAACTCGACTTTCTCGGCTCAGCCGGTGCTGATGCGGCGCGAGGGCGGCGAGCCCGCGCTCACCATCCACCCCGACGACGCCGGCGCCCGCGGCATCGTGGAAGGCCAGATGGTCCGGACGTTCAACGATCGCGGCGAGTTCCTCGCGAAGGCTCATGTTTCGGACAGTGCGCGTTCGGGAGTGGTGGTGGGTCTTTCGGTCTGGTGGGCAAAGCTCTGCCCGGGCGGCAAGAATGCCAACGCGGTCACCGGCCAGGCTCTCACCGACCTCGGCGGCGGGGCTACCTTCTACGACGTGCTCGTCGACGTGGCCCGGGCCTGATGCAACTCCGTCTTCTCTACGCTGCCTCCGAGCACGACGCCGACATCCTTTATGCCAGTGGTTTCTTCGCCCCCGATCCGTTTCTTTGCCTCATCGCCGGATCGCGCACGATCCTGGTCATGAGCGATCTTGAAATGGATCGCGCGAAGCGGGAATCGAAGGCGACCCATGTCTGGTCGTGGACGCGGATGGCGAAGCGGGGCGGCGCGGGAGCGCCGCCACCCCGGGTGGAGCATGTCATCGCGGCCTGTCTGAAACGCCTCGGAGCGAAGACCGCCGAGGTGCCGGGTTCTTTTCCGCTGGGCCTCGCCCGGAAGCTCGAAGGACTCAATGTCCGACTGCGCGTGGCCCGGGATCCTTTCTGGCCGGAGCGGGAAATCAAGACTCGCGACGAAGTGAAGAGGATCGAGGCCTCGCTTCGCGCGGCCGAGGCCGGCCTTCTCGCGGGCATCGACGCGCTTAAGGCCACCCAGATCGGCCGGGATGGCTGGTTGAGATTGGGCGGATCGAAGTTCACGTCGGAGGATCTGCGCGGCGTGGTCGATACGACCATCCTCAAACTGGGCGGGATTCCCGTGCGGACCATCTGCGCGGGCGGGGATCAGGCGGTCGACCCGCATGAGATCGGCCACGGCCCTCTGCGCGCGCATTCGCCTATCGTGATGGACATCTTCCCGCGCTCGCAATCGAGCGGATATTTCGGAGACCTGACCCGAACCGTGGTGCGCGGGCGGGCGAGCGAAAAACTGAAAGAGGTCTACGCGCTGGTCGAGGAGGGGACGCGACTTGGCCATCGTTCAATCCGTGACGGCGCGGATGGGCGCGCGATCCACGAGGACATCCTCGCTCTCTTCCATTCACGCGGCTTCAAGACGGGCATGAAGAACGGCCGGATGCAGGGCTTCTTCCACGGCACCGGCCACGGGCTCGGGCTCGAAATCCACGAGGCGCCATCGATCTCCCGGCGCGGCTCGCTCCTGCGCGCCGGTCACGTGGTCACGGTCGAACCGGGCCTCTACTACCTCGGCATCGGCGGCGTTCGTATTGAGGATGTCGCTCTGGTGACTAAAGCTGGGTCCAGGAACCTCACCCGCGTTCCGAAGGTCCTGGAGATCTGACCGCCGGCATCAAGCTCGGCGGGGAGCCTTGATTCGGGCGGTCACCAGCATCACGGCGTCGCCGATTCCTGTAGCGCTTGAAGTGTCGCTTTCACGAAGGTTTCGACTTCAGGGGGCGACGAGGTGAAATGGACCACGAACGTGGCCCCGGCGGGAGGATCCGCTTCGAGCACCTTACCGTAGAGGTCTCCGGGAATCCACTGGCCATTGCCGCTGCGCACATGGAGTTTGAGGTTGGTGAGCGCTGGGACCCTTGCCCCGCTTTTGACGGCGGCCGCCTTCAAGGACAAGGCCACGAAGGAGGCCTTGAACTCCTCATTCCCTATCGCTTTGCCGTCAATCAGGAAGTAATCGATGGCGATCTCCTCCTTGAGCGGAAGAAGCTCGGCGCTCCGAGTCTGAAGATGGAGATTGAAGGGCTCGCCCACGCCCTTGAGGTCGTGGGCGATCATGGGCTCCTTGAGCCCTTTGGCCTTCACCGCCATTTGCCCGCCCACGATGACCGAGGAGCCCGCAGCCCTGTAGGTCGAATCGGAAATGAGGATCTGTCCGCCGATGGTGTAGGTCTCGATTCGCGAGGTGAGATTCACCACCGTGCCCACCACACCGTATTTGGCGCGCTGCTCCGATCCGATATTGCCCACGATGACTTCGCCGGTGTGAAGGGCGATTCCCATCTCGATCTCGGGAAGGTCGTTCTTGCGGTTGTACTCGTTCACCGCGTGCATGGCGAGCTGCATCTCAACCGCACAGGCGGTGGCGCGTTTGGCGTCGTCCTCCCGGCCCACCGGAGCACCGAAGATGGCGAGGATGGCGTCGCCGATGAACTCGTCGATGGTGCCCTTGTGCTTTCGGATGACCTCGGTCATGGTCGCGAGATAGTTGTTGATGATCCGGACCACTTCCTCGGCCGGGAGTCGCTCCGAAAGCGCGGAGAAGCCGCGCAGGTCGGACATGAGAATGGTCACGGTGCGCTTGTCCCCGCCCAGCCTGGCGCCGCCCGGAGCCTCCAGGATCTGATCCACCACTTCATCGGAGAGATATCGGCCGAAGGTCGCCTTGATGAGGTCATTGCGGCGGGCCAGACCAGCGTTGAGCCGCTTCACCTGATCCTGCGCCCGCTTCAGGGCCAGTTGAGACTGGACGCGCGCAAGGCACACCGGAAAATCGATGGGCTTGGTGACGTAATCGTTGGCCCCGAGCTTCAGGGCCTCGACGATGTCGTCGCTCTGATCCCTCGCGGTGGCCATGATGATGGGCAGGTCGGCTCGCGACTTCGTCTGCCGGACCGCGCGCAACACGTCGATTCCGGAAATACCGGGCATCATGACGTCGAGCAGGATGAGATCGAAAGCCTCTTTGCCGAGCTTGTCGAGGGCTTGCTGCCCGTCTTCGGCAACGTCCACGATGTAGCCCCTCGACTTGAGACGCCGCGACAGCATGTCGCGATTCATCTCGTTGTCGTCGACCACCAGCAGACGATCGACGCCGGGATCGGTATTCCCCGGCAAAGGGGGAAGCGGCTGCAATGCGGGCGGCAGCGCAGAATCAGCAGGCGCGACCTGCCCCGGTTTGGGTTCACCGGGCTTCGTGGCTCCTTCAGGGGCGGGCGAGGGCGGTGTCGGTGCCCGCAGGGTGAGTCTTCCCGGCCTTAGCTCTTTGTCAATGAGCTCAAGAAGCGTCTTTGCGGCAGAGACAATCTTCGAAAGATCGGCCAGCGTCTCGGCTTCACCCTTCTCTTCCGCGTCCTCGGCCAGCATCTCGCTGTAGCCGATGATCTGATTGATCGGCGTCTTGAGGTCGTGCCTGACCTGCGACAGCGGATCGGAGAGCGCAGATCCGTCGGAGCTCGGAGCAGTCATGGTGAAGGAAGCGCCGAGGATCGCCTGACTCAGGCCTTCTCGGGCGGAGCGATGCCTTTGGCCTTGAGCAGGGTCTCTATCTTCCCGAGGAGGCGGGGCAGCTCCACCGGCTTGGTGTCGAAGTCGTCACAGCCCGCAGAAATGGCCCGCTCCCGGTCGCTGGCCATGGCGTGGGCGGTGAGGGCGATGAGCGGTACTCCCGCCGAGGCAGGGTTCGCCTTGATCTGCCGGGCCACCTCCCACCCGTCGACAATGGGCAGGCTCATGTCCAGGAGAATGACGTCGGGTTTCTCGGAGAGCGCCATGTCGATGCCCTGTTGGCCATCAACCGCCATGGCCACGGTGTAGCCGCGCTTGGTCAGCCGTCGCGACAGCATGTCGCGATTCATTTCGTTGTCTTCGACGAGCAGGACTTTGGCCACCGGGGCGCTCCTATTTCCCGGTCTTCAATCGTTCCGCCGCGAATTTCTGGAGGGTAGTCCGGACGTTCGGGTGGGTCTTGACGATATTGTCGAGGGTCTTTCGCTCGAGGATGAGCGCTTCGACGGAGGTCTTCGAGGTAACGGTGGCGGTGCGGGGCTTTCCGCTCAATACCGCGATCTCGCCGAAGAACGAGCCTTCGCCCATCTCCCGGACCTGCTTGTTCTTACCGTCCGCCTGCTTGACGAAAGCCCGAACCACGCCTGAAGTGATCACGAAGAGACTGGTGCCGGGATCACCCTCTGAGATCAGTATCTCTCCGGGGCCGTAGGACGCGAGTTCCAGGCCCTGGATGACCGCGACCAGATCGGTCTCCGAAAAATCCGCGAACAACGGACTCGAGATTTTCGGAGTTGAAGCGCGAGGCGAAACCGCGGCCGGGGCTTCGGCCAGAACCTGCTCAATGGTGTCGAGCAGGCCGTCGAAGAGGCCCTTGTCGGCCTCGTTCATCGCGGCGATCATGGTGGCCGCCTGGGTCATGGCGACGACCTGAACGGGTACCGGTGCGGTGGGAACAGCTGCTTTGATTTCAGCCGGGGGCGGCGGGACCGACGCGATCTCCAGAAGCGTCTTCGGCGGAGGCATCACCAGATCATCCAGCTCAACTTTCTCCTCTTCTTCTTCTTCAAGAGGAGGAGGTGGTGCAGGCCGGACCGCTTCAGGGGTCGACGTGGGCGGCGCAGCCAGAACCGCGGGCGCTTCGAAGAGGAAGGCGGCCGGTTCAATCTGGGAGGGGCGCAGGTCGAGACCGATTTCCTCCATTTCGAACTGATCGGAACCTCGAACGATCTCGGTGATGCCCGAACCCACGAGGGCCGGCTTGGTCGATTTCTTGATCAGAGCGGCGAGGGCTCTTTGCACATCGGACCGTCCGGGCTGAATCCGTTCGATCTTCTTCAGCACGGCAATGGCTCGGGGCGCCGACCCCTCGGTGCCGAACTCCTGAGCCAGTTTCAGCAGGATGGGCACCGCGTCTTTGCCCCGGCCGGCGTCGATCAGCACATCGGCAAGCTGCATCCTGGTGCGGGGATCCCTGGGCGCGTTCTTGATTTCCGCGCGCAGTCGTTCGACCGCCTTGTCCCACTTCTTCGAGGCGATGAGTTCCTGGAGGCTCTGCCCCCCCGACAACCAGCTCAGCATGAATCGTCCCTTGGTTGGTCTTGCTTAGGTGCGTTAGTTCATCAGGAGGGCGAAGGGGCGAAGACGGCTAGCGGGTGAACCACTCGGCCTTGGCCCGGTCAGCGGCGATGAGCGCCTCGATGTGGGGAAGAATGTCCTTGCCCTGGACCAGGCTCTTCATCATCTCCGACGCCTTGGCCAAGGCCTCGCTTTCGGCGAGCTGGGTGGTTACGAGCTCGTCGCGCATGCGGTCGGAGTTCTCGCGCAGGTGAATGAGGTAGTTGAAGGTCCAGGTGAAGTGATCCCAGGTGGTGATCAGCTTGCACTGGGTCGCGGTCTCCCCCATGGCTTGAACCTGC
>JANLSZ010000198.1:0-9004 GCA_031362685.1 Vicinamibacteria bacterium
CACACCGTCATTGCGAAGGCCAGATCGGTCTGGTTGGCCTGAAGCAATCTCCCGAGAGATCGCTTCGGTCCATCCCAAAACGACGCGTCCCTGCTGAGAAACCCGTTCGAGTTCGCCCCATTTCAGGAGGTTTTCTGAAATCGAGGCTTGGGCGGGTTGGAGCGTGGCCGACGCTGCGGTGGGTCGCAGGCGCCGGGGCGTTGGGCGCGAGTCGCAGGGGTCCGTCCGCGGCATTTGCGCCCAACCGAGCCGAGCAAGGAGGCACACCATTCCGACGTTCCGTAGACACAGTGCCGACGCGGGAGGCGTACCCGACGCCGCGAGCCCACCGCAGCGTCGGCCGCGCGGGCCACAACTACCAAGCTCAAGAGATGGCTTCGTCGGACCTCCTTCGATGGCCTCCTCGCCATGACGGCCTGGGGTTCTCTTCCCGACCTCCGGTCTAAATGGCGCCGAACGTCTTCAGCAGGGTTCGCAGGCTCAGGGCAATCACCAGCAGACCGACGATCACCATCAGGCGCTTCACCGGGTAGTGCTTGCAGACCCACGCTCCGATGGGCGCGGCGGGCAGGCCGCCAAGGGCGAGAGCCAGGATCATCTGCCAGTTCGACAGGCCGATAGTCAGGAAGAACGTCACTGAGGCCGCGACGGTGACGAAGAACTCCACTGCGTTCACCGTGCCGACCGTGGTGCGGACATGGTTGCCGCGCACGATCAACGTGCTGGCGACCACCGGGCCCCAGCCTCCTCCTCCCAGAGTGTCGAGGAGTGCGCCTACGAAGCCGAGCGGAACGATGTGAGTCGTGACCGAGCGGGGCGGAAACTCCCGAAACGCCTTCGCCACGATGATGAGTCCCATGGCGAGGAGGTAGACCGCCACATAGGGCTTGAGCGCCTCCCCGGGCAGGCTGGTCAGAATGTACGCGCCGATGATCGCGCCCACAACGCCGGGAAAGACCAGCCGGCGAAAGAGAAGCCGATCGATGTTCTCGAACGCGTGATGAGAGATCGCCGAGGCGCCGGTGGTGAAGCACTCAGCGGCGTGAACGGTGGCGCTGGCCGCGGCGGGTGACACTCCGAACGTCAGCAACAGGCTCGATGCGGTCACGCCATAGGCCATGCCCAAAGCGCCGTCGATCAACTGCGCGACGAAGCCGGCGGCCACGCACCACCAGAACTCGGGTATCAAGCGCGCGGATGGTATCAAACGCCATCGGTCGGAACGTTCCCACTGCCACCGGAGCGGAATTTCTCTTGACACCGACCCGGGGTTTGGGCGTACACTCCCGCTTCTCTGTGCAACCCACTCGCTCTCTGACCTCCACGTTCTTCACGATGATGCCCTGCGGCATGCGCTTCATGCGCATGCCTTGCCGCGGGGCCGAGGTCTTTTTGAGCTAAGCACAGTTCAACAAAGCAAACCCTCAAGACCCGCGATCGGATTTCCGAGCGGGTCTTTTGTTTTTGGTCCCGGTTCGGCTCCCCCGATCGCGAAGTCTTCACTTCAAAACCAACCACCAGGAGAAACCGCCATGACCAACCAACAACTGCACCCCGACACCCTCGCCATCCACGCCGGCCAGGCCTTTGACCCCCGCACCGGCGCCGTCTCGTTCCCCATCTTCCAGACCTCGACGTTCGCGCAGCATGCCCCCGGGCAGAGTCGCGGTTACGCCTACGCCCGCGGCGACAACCCGACGAGACAAGCGCTCGAGGAGTGTCTCGCCGCCATCGAGGGCGCGTGATACGGGGTCGCGTTTGCCTCCGGCCTGGCCGCGGTCAACGCCGTCATCTCAACGCTCCAGCAGGGCGATCACGTCATCGCCGGCCGCGATCTGTACGGCGGTTCGTACCGGCTCTTCACCAAGGTCTTCGCCAAATTCGGCGTGCGTTTCAGTTTCGTCGACACCTCCAAGGTCGCGGACATCGAGGCGGCGATCGAGCCCGCCACGAAGCTCCTCTGGCTCGAGACTCCCTCCAACCCCCTCCTCACCATCACCGACATCAAGGCATCCTCCGCGGTTGGGCGAAGCCGGGGCGTCCGCGTCCTCGTCGACAACACGTTCGCAACGCCCATCACCCAGCGTCCCCTCGAACTCGGGGCCGACCTCGTCCTCCACTCCACCACCAAGTATCTGAACGGTCATGGCGACGTGATCGGCGGCGCCATACTGACCAACGATCCCGAGATCGATCGCGAGGTTCGGTTCCTTCAGAACGCCATCGGCGGCGTTCCCGGACCACAGGATTCCTTCCTGATCCTGCGTGGCCTCAAGACTCTGTCACTGCGCGTTGAACGCCACTGCCAGAGCGCGCTCAAAGTGGCCGAGTTCCTCGCCGCAGATCCTCGAGTGCGAAAGGTCTACTACCCCGGGCTCAAGACCCACCCGGGTCACGAGATCGCCGCCCGCCAGCAGACCGCGTTCGGCGGCATCGTGAGCTTCGACCTCGAAACGCGCGAGCAGGCGAACGCCTTCTGCACCTCCACCCAGCTATTCGCCCTGGCCGAATCCCTCGGCGCGCCGCGATCGCTCGTGTGTCATCCGCCCACCATGACCCACGCCTCCGTCGAGCCCGAGGTGCGCAAGGATCGCGGCATCGGTGACGGCCTGATCCGACTGAGCGTCGGTCTTGAAGACGTGCGCGATCTCATCGCCGATATCGATCAGGCGCTGAGCGCCGCCGCGGCCATAACCGTCGCGGTGGCCCGCACGTCGGAGGCCGCGTGAACCGACCACCGATTGTCCTTAACCCACCTCCCTCACCGAGGACCGCCCATGTGTAGAAACATCAGAACCCTGTACAACTTCGAACCTCCCGTGACCGAAGAGGAGATCAAGGCTGCGTCACTTCAGTTCGTGAGGAAGCTCTCCGGCTTCAACAAACCATCAAATGTGAATGAGCCGGCGTTTCACCGCGCGGTCGATGAGGTGGCGGAGGCCGCGGCCCGGCTTCTCCACTCGCTCGAAACCACGGCGTCGCCCAGAAACCGCGAGGACGAGGCGAAGAAGGCGAGAGAGCGCAACGCCGAGAGATTCGCCCCATCGCGGAGCTAGCCCGGACTATTCGTGAGGGCGCGCCCAGTGACCTCCACTACCGCGCGAAGAGACCCCGCAAGCTTGTTGACGCTTGCGTGGAGTTCTCGCGCGGGACGAGGACACAACAACGGCTCTCTGATCGCCACCGGCCTTGGTAAAGAACGCCTCCAGACGATTCCCTGGTGAATAATCCGGGCTAGGGGCAGTCGGGGCAGCGTTCTCGCGAGAGGGCCGCGTTGGCCGAGGCTTGTACGAACGTCTCGAGGTCGGTCCAGCGACCTCCCTGTTCCTTCACCCGCTTGCAGGATGGACAGACGGGCAGGATCCCACGCAACGCCCGCTCCTCCGTGATGACCTGGGCCATGCTGAAGGCCAGAGTCGACTTGCCGGAGCGGTCGAGGACCGCGGTCACAATAATGCGCGCCCAGATCACCGCGCCGTCCTTACGGACATAGCGCTTGTCCGTCTTGTACTGCGGAAGCTCGCCCGAGAGCACCCGCGGCATGGCGTCGACATCACGAGCACGATCGTCGGAATGAGTGAAGTCCGGGATGAGCGCCCCCATCACCTCGGCCTCGGTCCGGCCCAGCATTTCGCAGTAGGCGTAGTTCACGTCGACGACCTTCATGTTTCGGTCGACCACGCAGATCCCTATCGGCGAATCTTCGAAGATCGCTCGAAACGCAGGATCAGCCAGGCGCATGGGCGCAATTATGCACCCGGGGCGAACCCAGGTGCGCGACGGCCAGGACCCGGCGGTCCAGTAGCGTTCAGTCGCGCGTGCGGCACTGACCCCAATCGGCGATAGCATCCCTCTCAGTTCCATGCCTCGCCTGATCCCCGAGCCGGTGCCGGGCCGTCTCGATGAGACCGGCATCATCACCGGTTTCGCGCAGCGAATGATGTACACCGTGGCCAAGGACGGCCACACCGCCAGCGACTTCGACGCCTACATGGCCATCGCCTACTCGGTGCGCGACCGGCTGATGGAACGCTGGTTCAAGACCCAGAGTGCTTACTACCAGGCGGACGCGAAGCGGGTCTATTACCTGTCCCTCGAGTTCCTGATGGGACGCGCGCTGCTCAACAACGTGGTCAACCTCGGCGCCCGTCACGCGCACGTCCAGGCCCTGCGACAGCTCGGCTACGACCTCGAAGCTCTACAGGAGAAGGAGTGGGACGCCGGTCTCGGCAACGGAGGTCTCGGACGCCTCGCCGCCTGCATCCTCGATTCCGCAGCCACCCTGGCCCTGCCTTTCTACGGCTACGGCATCCGCTACGACTACGGCATCTTCCTGCAAAGGATCATCGACGGGGCGCAGGTCGAGGCCCCGGACAACTGGCTTCGTTACGGGAATCCCTGGGAAATTCCGCGCACCGACGCCATATTCCCCGTGCGGTTCTACGGCCGCACCGAGCACGTTTCCGACGGCAGGGGCGGCCTGCGCGCCCGCTGGGTGGATACCCAGGAAGTGTGGGCCATGGCCTACGACACTCCGGTGGCGGGTTTCTGCAACGACACCGTCAATACCCTGCGCCTGTGGTCGGCGAAGTCGAGCCGCGATTTCGACCTGCGCCAGTTCAACCAGGGCGACTATGTAAGCGCGGTTCAGGACAAGACGGCGAGCGAGAACATCTCCAAGGTCCTCTACCCTCCCGACAACCAGCACGCGGGGCGCGAACTACGACTCAAACAGCAGTACTTCTTCGTCACCGCCACCCTTCAGGACGTGCTGCGCCGATTCCTTAAATTCGGCGCCCGCACTTTTCAGGACCTGCCTCAGAAGGTCGCGATTCAACTGAACGACACCCATCCGGTGCTCGGCATCCCCGAGATGATGCGCATCCTCATCGACGAGCACGAGTTGGGCTGGGATGAGGCCTGGGACCTCACTCAGCGAGTCTTCGGCTACACCAACCACACCGTCCAACCCGAGGCGCTGGAGCGATGGTCGGTGGACCTGTTCCGAAGGCTGCTGCCCCGTCACTTCGACATCGTGGAGGAGATCGACCGTCGCTTCCGCGCGCAGGCTTCGGCCCTGGGCGATTGGGATCTGGTGCGGCGCACCGCCATCCTGGAT
The DNA here is from genome assembly GCA_031362685.1 of Vicinamibacteria bacterium. Taxonomy (GTDB): domain Bacteria; phylum Acidobacteriota; class Vicinamibacteria; order Fen-336; family JAGNNV01; genus JAGNNV01. The sequence goes on from JANLSZ010000198.1 coordinate 5,120, forward strand.
GAGACCGGCCACATTCGCATGGCGAACCTGGGGTTCATGGGCTCCCATTCCGTCAATGGGGTCGCCGCACTCCACACCGACATCCTCCGCCAGAAGACGTTCGCCGACCTCGACCGCGTTCTGCCCGGAAGAATCTCCAACAAGACGAATGGCATCACCCCGCGTCGCTGGCTGCTGCAGAGCAACCCCGGCCTGGCCGTGCTCATAAATGACGCCATCGGTTCCGGCTGGATCCGCGATCTTGACGAGTTACGGAAGCTCGCACCTTTCGCCGAGGACAAGGCGTTCCGCGCCGAATGGGCGACTCTGAAGCGGGTCAACAAGACGGTGCTGGCCGACCGCGTGATGAAGCTGCACGGCATCGTTCTCGACCCCGAGACGATGTTCGACTGTCAGGTGAAGCGCCTTCACGAGTACAAGCGGCAGTTGCTCAACGCCCTCCACGCCATCGCCCTCCACGAAAGACTCAAGGACGGCGACGACGACTTCGTGCCCCGCACGGTGATCTTCGCGGGCAAGGCCGCGCCCGGCTACGCCATGGCCAAACTGAGCATCCGGCTCATCCACGCCATCGCGAAGCGCGTCGCCGACGACCCCCTGACTCGCGGCAAGCTCAGCGTCGCTTTCCTGCCCAACTACTCGGTATCCCTGGCCGAAATCATCTTCCCGGCCTGCGATCTTTCCGAGCAGATCTCCACCGCGGGCACCGAAGCCTCGGGCACCGGCAACATGAAAGCGGCGCTCAACGGCGCGCTCACCATCGGCACCCTCGACGGCGCGAACGTCGAGATCCGCGAAGAAGTGGGAGCCGAGAACATCTTCATCTTCGGCCACACCACGGACGAGATCGAGAAACTGCGGTCGCAGGGATACTCCCCGGATTCCTTCATCCGCGAGAATGAAGAGTTGCGTCGGGCGATTGACGTGATCGGCAGCGGCTCTCTCGACGGGGGTTCGGGACTCTTCCGCCCCGTGGTCGACGCGATCCTGGGCGAGGACAAATACTTCCTCTGCGCCGATTTCGCGGCCTACGCCGCGTGCCAGCGTCGCGCCGCTGCCACCTACGCCAAGCCGGACGAGTGGTGGCGGATGTCCATCCTGAACGTTGCCGGCATGGGCAAGTTTTCGTCCGACCGCACCACCAGGCAGTACGCCGAGGAGATCTGGAAGGCGCGCACGGTGCCTGTGCAACTCGACGGCTCTTCAAGGGGGTTCGGCGCTGAGCCCGCACGCTAGACCGTTCGATCCCTCGAAGTCCGTGCCGTTCCTTCTGGTGGCCGGGGTTTTTCTCGCCTACTACCTGGCCAACCCGCGCACCGACGGCGCCTACGACTACACGTCCCGCATCGCCTCCGCCTTTCTGCAGGGCCGCTTGGGCGAAACTGAACCGCCACCTTCCTGGCTGAGCGAGATGGTTCCGTACGCAGGCCGGTACTATTCGGTCTTCCCCCTGGGCAGCATAGTGACCATGCTCCCGTTGGCGGCGCTCAAGCGCTTGAACGTGATATCGGGATTCCCCGGCGTCGCCCTGGCCGCTTTGACCGCGAGCGCATGCGCGCTCTTCATGTGGCTGCTCTCGAAGAAATATCACGACCTCCTGAGCCGCCGGCTGGTCTTGATCCTCTTCCCCCTGCTGGGCACCTGGATGTGGACCAACCTGGCCTTCGCCGGAGCCTGGCACCTCGCCCTGGGCATCGCGGTGGCCGCCCAATTCGGCGCGCTGTATTTCACCCTCTGCCGCTTCAATCCGCTCGCCGCCGGAATCTGCTTCGCGCTGGCCTTCGGCAACCGCACGGAGGTACTGCTGCTCGCGCCCCTGTTCTATTACCTGCTCTATCGCGAAGGCCGGAACCGCACGAGGGACGGCGGGCTACCACCCCCCTGGACCTGGTGGCGCACCGCTCTCACTTTTTCGATCTTCCCTTTCGTCCTTGGGGTGGCAACCCTCGCCTACAACTATGCCCGGTTCGATTCGCCCCTGGATTTCGGCTACGCGCGCATCCCGGGCGTGCTCCAGGAGCCGTGGTATCGGCACGGCATCTTTTCGCTCCGCGCGATTCCGGGCAACGCGCGCGAGATGCTGCTGGTGCCCTGGCGCCGCTTGCCTCGCTTCCCCTACCTGGTCCCCACCGGGTTCGGCGGTTCGATTTTCCTGAGCAGTCCGTACCTGTTCTTCCTCTTTCGGCGGGGGGCCAGGGACCCGACGCTGAAGCGGCTGGCCTGGGCGGCCATCGCGGGATTGACCTTTGTCTTGTGGTGCCACGGCAATGCGGGCGGCTGGCAATTCTCCTACCGGTACGCGATGGTGTTGCTGCCATGGATGTTCCTGATCCTGCAGGAGAACAGCCCGCCCAGGGTCACCTGGGCCGAATTGGCGCTTTTCGGGGGGTCGGTGGCGCTCAACGCCTACGGAACCTGGTTGTTTCTACGCACCAGCTATGTCCAGCCATGAACGCGCTTCGGTGTTGTAAACTCTCCGGCTCTGCGCGTCAGCGGTGGCCCTTCAGCCCCGGCGACGCAAAGATCAGGGTTTAAGGGAGCCGACGCGCACCCCCTGGCTTCGTCACCGCCTCGACCTCTGAAATATTAAAAGTGTGACGGACCGAAGGCCAATCGTGGCGCGGTCATCAAGAAAGAGACAACATGCCTCGCGTAAAGCGTGGGTCCGCCAGACGCAACAAGCGGAAGAAAGTACTGAAGCTCACCAAGGGCTTCTTCCTGGGCAAGAGCAAGCTCTATCGCTTCGCCCGGGAAGCCTCGATCCGCGCCGGACAGAACGCGTTTGAGGGCCGCAAGCAGAAGAAGCGCGATTTCCGCTCGCTCTGGATTGTCCGCATCAACGCAGCCTGCCGGCTGGCCAACGTCAGCTATTCGAAGTTCATCTCCGGCCTCAAGGCCTCGGGTCTGATGCTCGATCGCAAGGTGCTGGCCGACATGGCGGTGCGCGATGCCGCGGGCTTCGCGAAGGTGGTGGAGCTGGTACGGCCGCACCTGCCGACCCAGCCGACGCCGGTCAAAGCAGCAGCCGCACCCGCGAAGGCGACCGCAGTTTCTCCCGTTGGGGGGCCGCAATAGCCCCTCGCTTCCATGCTTAGCCCCCCAGAACCCCCGGGCGGACTCCGCCGAAGTCAATTCGGCTTCGTCCTCGGTCTCGGTCCGGCCGGTGCCCCTTGTCCTCACTCGATGATCTGAAGAAGCGCGCCCACGAGCTTCGAGAGAAGCTCGGGGGGCAGCTTGCGCTCGCTTCCGATTCGGCCTCGCTTCAGGCCGTGCGCGATCGCTTTCTCGGACGCAAAGCCGGTGAAGTCACCGCTTTGTTCAAGGAGCTCGGAAAACTCTCAGCGGAGGCGCGAAAAGAGGCGGGGGAGGCGCTCAACGCGCTGAAGGAATTCAGCGAAGCGACCATCGGCGAGGCCGAGGCCGGGTTCGAGCAGCGGCAGCGCGGCTCGCGGCTTCGCTCCGAGCGGATCGATGTGTCCCTTCCCGGACGCGCCCGCTCTTCGGGTAGCAAACACCCTCTGACCCGGGTGCGCGAAGAGGTCGAGGACGTCTTCATCGGCATGGGCTTCGATATCTTCGACGGCCCCGAGGTCGACGACGACTTCCACTGCTTCGAGGCCCTGAACATGCCCGCGGACCACCCGGCCCGCGACATGCAGGACACGTTCTATCTCGAAGGCGCCCCGCCCCGGCTTCTCCGCACTCACACCTCCACCGGCCAGATCCGGTCGATGCTCGCGAACGAGAATCCGCCGGGCGTGCGCATCCTCTGCCCCGGCCGCGTCTTCCGCCGCGACGACGACATCACGCATTCGCCGATGTTCCATCAGTTCGAGGGGCTCGTGGTCGACCACGGCATCTCGCTCGGCGACCTCATGGGCACGC
>JANLSZ010000229.1:0-16592 GCA_031362685.1 Vicinamibacteria bacterium
GGCCCGCGGCTGCCCCGGCCGATCCAGGCCACCACCCGGCACAGCATGACCTGCCCGGCGCTCGTACACATTCCGATCGCCGCGGTTCCGAGTCCGGTGACGAAGTAACCGATAGAAGCGAGAGGTTTGCGCCGCCGCACGCGATCGGCGGCCACTCCGCCCCAGAGCTTGGCCAGCGCAGACAGGCCGTCGGCGCTGCCCTCGATGATCCCGAGCGCCGCCGGGCCGGCTCCGAGGCTCAGAAGGAAGGCGGGAAGGACTGCGGTCGCCATCTCATGGGAGATGTCGGAGAAAAGGCTGGCCAGGGAAACGCCGAGGGTGGTGCGATTCAACCACGCGGGCGTTGATCTTTCCGGCGAGGCGGGCGAGAGAGTCGGGGTCACGCGTGAGTTCCTACCGTCCTGGTAAGCGTACTGTAGGAGTCATGAGTCTCGAGGCCTTGACGCGTAACATCCAACCGATGCTTGACGAGGTCCGATCTCGAAGGAGGGCAGAATGAAGCGCCTTGTTCAACTTGTCGGTGCGTGTCTCCTGGGTGTTAGCGTCAGCTCTCACTTCCGCTCGTTCGCCGCGGGGCCGGACCAGGCGACGAAAGACTTCGAGGCGGATGTCGTGGGCTCATCCCCTCAAGGCTTCGAGTTTGCGCGGACGGGCGATGGGGGCGAAGGCAAGTGGCTCGTCGGTGTCGAGAAAGGCGCGGGCAAGAATCATGTGCTCGTCCAGGAGAGCGCGGACCCCACCGACTACCGTTTTCCCATGGCGGTGCTCAAGGATGGTCTCTACAAGGACGTCACCCTCACGGTTCGAGCCAGGCCGCTGTCCGGCCAGGTGGACCAGGGGTTCGGTCTGGTCTGGCGATACAAGGATGCCGGGAACTACTACCTCGCGCGCTGCAACGCCCTTGAGGACAACTGCACCATCTACCACACCGCCTCTGGGAAGCGCCAGGCCTTCCAGAATCACGGCGTGAAGGTGGCAAGCAACACGTGGCACACCCTCAAGGTGGAGGCCGTGGGCGATCACTTCATGGTCTGGTGCGACGGCAGCAAGGTTTTGGACGCGAAGGACGAGACCTTCAAGGACGCGGGCAAGGTCGGGCTCTGGACCAAGGCGGACTCCGTTGTCGAGTTCGATGACCTCGCGGTCGAGTCCTCTGCTCCGATTCTCCAGACCGTGGCCGACGTCCCGCTGCCCGGTCCGGCCGTGCGGTTCGACTACCAGGGCCTCGATCAGGACGCCGACCGCCTGTACATCGCCCATATGAATGCGGACAAGCTCGTGGTGTTCGACGTCAAGGCGAGGAAGGTCATCGCGAATCTTGATGGCTTCGAGGGAGTCCACGGCGTCATCGCCGTTCCGGCATTGGGCCGCGTCTATGCCACGGTCACGGGCCGGCATCATCTGGCCGTCGTGGATTCCAAGACGCTCACTGTCCTCGCCCGCGTGGGCGACATCGTGTACCCGGACGGGCTGGCCTACGCGCCGGAAGTGCAGCGAGTCTTCGTCTCCGACGAGCACGGAGCGAAAGACGTCGTGATCGACGCGAAGACCAACCAGCAGCTGAGCGTCATTCCTCTTGGTGGCGAAGCGGGGAACACGGTCTACGATTCACGCGCTCGGCGGATCCTCGTGGCCGTGCACGGAAAGAACGAACTCGTATCCATCGATCCCGTTACCGCGAAGATCGTGGCCCGGACGCCGCTGCCCGGGGTTGAGAATCCCCACGGCATTGCCCTCGATGTCGAAGGCCGCCTGGCCTTCGTGGCCGGTGAGGCCAACGGAATGCTTGCCGTCGTCGACCTTGAGACGCTGCGAGTCATCGAGACTCACAAAGTCGCCGAAGACCCCGATGTTCTTGCCTTCGACCCCGGATGGCGACGCCTCTACGTCGCGTCGGAGTCGGGTGGCGTGAACGTGTTCACCGAGGCCAGTCCTCACAACCCCGGGGGCAAGCGGCTCGTCCGCGACGGCGATATCTCGATGCCGCACGCGCACACCGTTTCCGTGGACCCACGCACTCACCTCGTCTACTTCCCTCTCGAAAACATCGGTGGCCAGGCCATCCTCCGCATCATGAGTTCGAAGGCGCCGACGGGCCTTGAGCGCTAGGTACGAGACGATTATCGCGTCTCCGCTTCTTTCCAGACCAACACCTGCGCGGGCTGGAGCGGGTTCGTCCCCACCAGGATCCGGCTGTCCTTTCCGGTCGGAAGGCGGACGGGGGACGCGGAGTAGTTCACGCCCACGAAGAAGCCATCTCGCCACTCCACGTACACGCCTTTGGGGAAATCGTCGATGGGTACCTGGGCCCGCTCGTACACCTGGCGGACCAGATCGCGCTCCAGCGTCCCCTCCAGCGTTTCGACCCCGATGTAAGTGACCGTGCCTGCTCCGAGGCGCCGAGTTACGGCGGCGGAGGCGCCGGCGTAGGACTGATCGGCGTAGGCGGCAAGGGACGTGGCGTCGGCGCTGGGGCGGAGCAGGTCCGCCCAGGCGCGCCACGAGAAGGTGCGATCTCCCATCGAGACACGGCCGGTGGCATCTGCGGGCAGGGTGTCGATGCCTTCCAGCCGCGCCCCCGACAGTGACTCCAGCCGTGCGCCCAGAGGCGCCTCCGGGAAGTGGGCCTCCGAGTCTTTCTGCGCGGTGCGGGAGGTGAGGATGAGGTGACCTCCCGTTTGCACGTAGCGGCGCCACTTCTCGATGAGGCTCGTGGAGGCCAGCTGATAGGCCGGGGCCACCAGAAACGGGTAGCCGCTGAAGTCATCGTCCTCGGCGATGAAGTCCAGAGGCGCGCCGGTGGATTTCACCGCCGTGGAATACAGGTTCCGGTGGCGCCAGGTGGACCAGCCCTCGCCCTGCTTCTGCAGATCGAGATCCCACATGCCATCGTGGCTCCACAAAAGCGCGGTGCGCCGGCCGGCCAGCGTCTTGGGGAGCGCGGCCCTGGCATCGTAGGAGGCGGTCAGGGATCTCAGCTCCGCCTGGGCCTGCACGAATTCCTTCCCCCCCTGGGAAAGGGTAAGTCCGTCAAGGCCCACAATGCCCTCGTGGTACATCTCGCTGCCGACGCGCGGCTGCCGGTAACGGTAGGTGCAGACGAAAGACGCGCCCGCACCGAAGGCGTGCCAGATCCACATGCGAATGGCGCCGGGTTCGGGCCTGGGGTTCGTGGCCGCCCAGTTGATCTGTCCCGGCTGCAACTCCATCACGCCCGTGACCCCGGCAATCGGCCGGAAGTAGTCCCCCGCCTCCATGAGGCGGTAGGGGTTGCCATAGCGGAAGGTGGGACCGCCGAGGAAATTGGCGCCCGCTACCAGATACATCGTGAAGGTGGGGAAATCCAGCGCCTTCGCGCGCCGCGGATCGCTCGTTTGGGTAGCGTTGGCGTAGTTCGAGGTCACCCATTGTTCGGGGCGCACGTGCTGGCGAAGGACGGTGGCTTGCCGGTCGAGGAAGGCCGCCTGGGTGTCCGCGGTGAAGCGCTGGAAATCCAGCAGAGCGTGCGGGCTCAGCTTGTCCTCGCCGGTCATGGTCGGATTGGGCAGACCGACCTGGTCGAAACGATTGAAACGCAGACTCCAGAAGCTTCCGCCCCAGGCGTCGTTCAAGCGGTCGATGCTTCCATACCGCTTGCCGAGCCAGGTCTGAAAGGCCGCGCGAGCCGAGGGGCTGTAGTCCGGCGTCGACTCGGGCTCGTTGTCCACCTGCCAGCCCCACACCCGAGGGTCTTTCCCGTACCGGCGGCCGAGCTCAGTGACCACCCGATCGACATAGGCGAGGAAACGGGGGTTGGAAAGGGATCCATTGGCGCGGGTGCCGTGCTCCCGCCGCCGCCCGTCCGCGCCGGTAAGCAGAATCTCCGGATGCTTTTCCGTCATCCATGCGGGAGGCGCGGCGGAAGGAGTGCACAGGATCACCTTGAGCCCCGACCGGTGGGCCAGGGCCAGGGCATCGTCCAACCAGGCGAAGTCGAAACGGCCTTCCTCGGGCTCCAGGTAGGTCCACGCGAATTCCGCAAAGTGCGTGAAAGAAAAGCCCAGTCCGGCGATGTTCTGAAGGTCCCGAGACCATTGTTCACGCGGCCACTGCTCGGGGTAGTAATAGACCCCCACTTCCATGAGATTGGCCTTGGGAAAGAAACGCTGGGCCGGCCTCTGCGCGGGGGGCGGGGATTGGGCCAGGAGCATCCAGACGGAGAGGGCGATACCGGGGGTGTTAACGTTCATACAACTCTCGCTCGAGGTTTCGCAGCGTAACACCAGAACTCATCCGCTTCCTTGAGAAAAGCAACCAGGGTTGAGTAATCACGCACAGGTCCGACGCATCCGCCGGGTTTTCAAGGACCGGTATGGGGAACCCCCCGCCCTCCTGGTCAGGGGACCCGGCAGGGTCAATCTCATCGGGGAATACACGGACTTCAACCTGGGTTTCGTGCTGCCGGCAGCCGTGGACAAGGGCATCTGGCTGGCCCTGAGTCCTCGGAAGGACGAGAGGTGTCGAATCCACGCCGCGGACCTGGAGGAATCCTTCGAGACGAGGATCCCCGAGCCGGCCCGCTCCGAACGTGGCTGGCCCAACTACCTGCTGGGCGTGTACTCGGAGATGGCGCAGGACGGCCATTCCCCGATAGGTGTGGACTGTGTCTTCGGGGGAGACCTTCCCATCGGCAGCGGCCTGTCCTCCTCCGCCGCGCTGGAATGCGCCTTCGCCTTCGGCCTGAACGAGCTGTTCGGGCTCGGGTACGACCTCTTGTCCCTGGCCGGCCTGGGGCAGCGGGTCGAGAACCGGTTCGTGGGTGTCAACTGCGGAATCATGGATCAATTCGCATCGCTCCTGGGCCGAGCAGGTCACGTGATCCGCCTGGATTGTCGCGACCTCAGCCATGAGTACATCCCTTTTCTGGATCCGGGGCTGGTCGTGGTGCTCTGCGATACCCGGGTCCGCCGATCCCTGGCCGCGGGCGGTGAATACAATGCGCGACGTGCTCAGTGCGAAACCGGCGTGGCGCTATTGCGCTCGCGTCACCCCGAGGTGCGGAGCCTGCGGGACGTTAGCCGGGACATGTTGGATGCCGCTCGCCCCGCGATGGATCCGATCGCGTTCACCCGATGCGCGTACGTCCTCGAGGAAAACCAGAGGGTTCTCGATGCGTGCGATGCCCTCTCGAGGCAAGACTACGAAAGTTTCGGCCGATTCATGAATCAGAGCCACCGGGGTTTACAAGAGGGCTGCCAGGTGTCCTGCCCCGAACTGGACATCCTGGCCGAGGGCGCGCAAGCCATCCCCGGCGTGCTCGGCAGCCGCATGATGGGTGCGGGCTTCGGGGGATGCACCATCAACCTGGTCTGGGAGACGGAGATGCCGCACTTCGAAGCCGGTATGACCGGGATCTACCATGACCAGCTCGGCGTGGAACCCCTGCTCCATGTCTGCAGCCTGACCGGCGGAACCGAGAGGGTCGACGAGGGACCGTGACCACCTCAAGGCGGAGGCCGCCTAGAGCCTCGTCAGCGCCCAAGAAGGCGGCGCTCGACGTCATCGACCTGTTCGGGAAAGAGAGCTTCGACAACGGTCAGAAAATTTCTGCGGATCCGGACCGGATGTCCGATCGGCGACATTTCGTTGATGAAACGATCGACCAGGATCTCCAGGTTGAGAGGCGCGTACTCGTGAATTTCTCGAATGACCTGAATGTCGTGCTCGTGGGCGCGGGTCGACTTCATGAGGACGAGATCGTGCCTTTCCGGGACAAAGAGCCGAAGTCGCTTCAGGCGTGGCAGCACGCGCTCCAGTCGCGACACGTAGTCCTCGGGTTCGTCGGCGACCGTGACGATCTGGATGGGAATGCCGAGGCCCGTGGCTGTGCGTGCCACCGCAGCCGCGGCGGCCAGAGCGCTCGAAACGGCGGTGAGGGTGTCGATGTCCTGGGTGGCGCGCTGCGCCCCGTAGTGCAGAGTCGCGGCGGTGCCGCCGATGACGGTCACCGCAAGAGGCTTGGTGAGCGCTTTGTCGACGGCGCGAAGAAACCTCTCGATCTCAATCCTCGGGAACACGATTACACCGTAGCGAACTTGTCGAAGAGAGACCGGAAGCTGCCTTGGTCGGCATTCATGAGGTAACCCCAGCGCCTGGCGAGCGCAGAGCTGCGCGCACGCGCGGCGGCCACAGCGTGACGTCCATGAGGGCCGGAGAAGAACATGCGTGGGCGCCGACGTCGCCGATCCACAAGGAGGGTCGAAGCTCTCACCAGGGATCGGTCCTTCCCAAGGCGCCCCGCCATCTCGAGAAAATATCCCAACGCTTGCCCCTGATTACGCTTCGTCGCGTGTTCGACCAGTCGTTCAAGATTCATGGCCTTGCGCTGGCGCCACAGAACGAGAGGAAGCACGCGGGCAACGGTCGCATCGGTGTGAGCCAGGACCAGAGCTTCGGTGACCACGTCCTCGACCGGCGGCATCGCGCCTTTCGAGGGAGCCGAATACAGAGGCGCGCCCAGTTGAGACAACCAGCCGCGCACCTCGTCATCCGAGGCCTGTCGCCGCGCCCGGTGAGAAGCCTTGTTGTTCTCGCTCTTCGCCAATTGCCTGAGCAGTTCCGCGTGTGGATGCTCTGGCGCCTGCCCATAGAGCAATTTGGCGCCTCGACGCTCGGTGGCGACAAGCTCCGCCCCGAGCATGGCCTCAAGTTCCCGGTGAGCGGCAGAGAAGTTGACCTTCGCCGCCCTCGCCAGCTCGCTGACGCTCCCCGAGCGGTTCTCGCCCCAGACGAGCCGCAACAGCTCGCGACGAACACGGCTGCTGACCAGGTAATCCAACACGTCGTTATGTTATCTCATAATGGGATAATGACTCGGTTCGGCCACGGCTGAACGAAGTCTCGTCGAGGACCGGCGCTTCGGAAGCTCGAGCAATTGGACGGGTCGACGGTCCTGGAGGATTTGCGCACCCCCCGGCAATCGGCTGGAAGCACTGACACCGCGATCGCTCGCGAGGCGATGGGCCCGAATCTCTCCCGTATTGTCCGATGCCGACTACGGGTTCCGTGAGTCTCCGGGGCCGCGACGCGCGCTATCGATGGTCCACGGAAGGCGGAGATGACATCAGTTTGTCTGCCTTCGTCCGGTTCGAGCTGAACACGACCGACGATCGCTTCTTCCCCTCGACGAAGTTCACGGTGTTCTTCTGATCGGGAAACAGATCGAACAGGATTGCGTTCTTCATCGATGATCGGTCCAGCGGCTCGGGCCACGCTGCTTCGACATAGACCCAGGCCGCTTCCACGCTCACCTCGATGCCTACGTACTTGAACGTCGTGCTCTGTTTGCCGGCCTGAAGAGAGAACACCGAGTTCAGCCAGGGCTCAAACGCGGACGCGAAGGCCTTAGTGTTCTCGATGACGATGGTGCGGCCGGTGGCCTTGCGGAGTGCGGCTTCGAGGTCGTCCGGGAAAAACCGGAGCGACACTTCGAGGCGACCCGCGGGCGTGCGCTCGACCTGGGCGAGGCTCGCGTAGAACTTGTGCGCGAATGACGGTGTGGCAAGCATCAAGAGCGCGAGGGCGCCGGCTTGAACGGTGACCGTCCACCGGCGCAAAGGGCGGGTTATCAATGAACGCCTTTCTTCTCCACCTCCTGCATCGGATTCTTCAGTTTCTCGTCCTTGAACAGCTGGAAACGCGACTTCGCCGGCTGCGGCGGCCAGGTGTTGTTGGCAAGATCGGTGTCCGCGATCTCGAGATGAGGATCCAGGGTCAGATTCTTGATCTCTTTCGAGGTCACGATCATCTTCTCGACGAAGGTTGAATTGCGACGCCAGATCTCCGCGGGAATCCGCATCTCGTCGGAGGTGCCGTCGGTGTAGTCGATCTTCAGAATGACGGGCATCACCAGCCCGCCGTGATTCTTGAGGCTCACGATGTAGAGATTCGCGACCGTCCCGAGCAGTTCCTTCTCTCGCGGCTCCAGCTTGGCCAGCACCTCGGCGAGGGCCTTGCGGTCGGCTTCGGTTACATCGAGTTCGTCGTAGGTGTTGTAGAAATCCTTCAGCTCGGGCTTCGCGTCGACCACCTTGGGCAGAGGCGCGTTCCGCTGCTTCGAAAGCGAGTCCGGCCTGGCCGCGCGCTCCTTCTTTTGCAGGGCCTTCTCGGTGTCGAGGTTGCGGGTGTCGACGGTGAAGACCTTGACGCTCTCGATGGCCTGGTCGGTGTGGTCGGTCGAATAGAACCACCCGCGCCAGAACCAATCGAGATCCACGCCGGAGGCGTCTTCCATGGTGCGGAAGAAATCCGCCGGCTCCGGCCGCTTGAACTTCCAGCGGCGCGAGTACTCCTTGAAGGCGTAGTCGAACAGCTCGCGGCCCAGAATGGTCTCGCGCAGGATGTTGAGGCCGGTGGCGGGCTTGGTATAGGCGTTTGCTCCGAGTTGCTGCACCGACTCGGAGTTGGTCATGATGGCGTCCTGGGTTTCGCTGGTCATGTACTCGACGATGTTCCGCGGCTCTCCCCGGGTCGAGGGGTAGTCCTTCTCCCACTCGACTTCGGCCAGATACTGCAGGAAGGAATTCAGGCCCTCGTCCATCCACGTCCACTGCCGTTCATCGGAGTTGACGATCATGGGGAAGTAGTTGTGCCCGACTTCGTGAATCACCACCGAGATGAGGCCGTATTTCCGGCGGGCGATGTAGGTGCCGTCCTCCTCGGGCCGCGGGCCGTTGAAGCAGATCATCGGGTACTCCATTCCCCCGATGGGACCGTTCACCGAGATCGCCACCGGATAGGGGTAGGTGAAGCTGTAGCGGGAATAGACATTCAGGGTGTGGATGATCGACGCGGTGGAATACTGCTCCCACAAGGGGTTGCCTTCATTCGGGTAGTACGACATCGCCATCACCTTGTTGTTGTCCACGGTGTGGCCCTGGGCATCCCAAATGAACTTGCGCGACGAGGCGAAGGCGAAGTCGCGGACGTTGTCGGCTTTGAAGATCCAGGTCTTCTTCGTGGCGGACTTCTCTTTCTCGTTCGCCCTTGCTTCCTCGGGGGTGACGATGAGCACGGGCTTCTTGGCCGTGCCCGCCTGGATCAGGCGCTCGCGCTGTGCGGCGGTGAGGACTTTCTCCGGGTTTTGCAGAACTCCCGAGGCGCCCACGATGTGGTCCTCGGGAGCGGTCAGTCGCACAAGGTAGTCGCCGAATTCGAGGGTGAACTCGCCCGAGCCCAGAAACTGCTTGTGGTGCCAGCCATTCACGTCGGTGTAGGCGGCGAAACGCGGGAACCAGTGGGCGATCTCGCAGATGTCGTTGCCATCCTTGGGAAACGATTCGTAGCCCGTGCGCCCGCCGATCTTCCTGGCGTCGTTGATGTTGTAGTTCCAGGCCACGTTGAAAACGAACACACCCTGGGGCAGCATCGGCTGCGGGAGCTCGATCCGCATCATGGTCTTCACGATGGTGTGAGGGAGCGCGATTCCCTTGGCATCGGTGACCGCGGTGATGTTGTGCCCGCCCTGAAAGGTCATGGAGGTGAGCAGGCTGTCGAGAGTGTCGTAGGTCAGGCGCGGAAGCGATCGGCCTGGTGGGGCGCCCTGAGGCCCGGGGGTCGCCGGCGTCATTTGAAACGGCGGCGCGGTGCGAGTGAGGTTGGCGTCCGAATCCGGGCGGAAGATGTTCTGGTCGAGCTGGAGCCAGAGGTAGGTGAGAGTGTCGGGGGAGTTGTTCTTGTAAGTGATGGTTTCCCGGCCGGTGATCCGCCGGTTCACTTCGTCGAGCTCGGCGTCGATGACGTAGTCGGCCCGCTGCTGCCAATAGCGAGACCCGGGTGCGCCCGACGCCGTCCGATAGTCGTTCGGAGTCGGGAGGATTTCTTCCAGCTGCCTGAACTTGTCAACCGGGTTGACCAGACGGGTCTGGGCCGGGGTGCTCGCGGCCAGAATCGAGAGCGAGACAGCGACCAACACGCGGGGGCCGAACCGGGGGGCGAAATGGATAGAGATCATCGAGCGGGCTCCTGGAGGGCGAGAAAGAATCATTGTAGAGGCTTCAAGGGGCTGGGGCAGGTCGTGAATCTGAACCGCCCGGTCCGCGGTCCCACATGAACCGGCACACCTGATGTCTAAGCTGGGCGAACGTTCCAGGATCGAGGGTCATGGTCCGGGTCGGTGCGAAGTGTAGACGGATCCATCCGACAGGAGACGCCGTCTCGTATGCTAAGACCATGGCAACCACCGTGAGGAAGAAGGTCGCCACCTTCCTCCTTGGCCAGGCGTCGGTGGCGTGCCGCCTCGCCCTGAGATGCCTCTTCTTCGGCGGCGAAGCGCAACTCCCGGCCGGGTTCAATCCCGATCCGTCGAGACCGGTCGAGTGACCGGGAAGGATCGTGTGATCGGCGTGCTCGGAGGCATGGGCCCCGAGGCCACCATCGCCTTCTATTCCCACATTGTTTCCGCGACACCCGCGGGCCGCGACCAGGATCACCTGAGAGTCATCATCGACTCGAACCCCGAGATCCCGGATCGCACCGCCGCGATTCTAGGCGAAGGCGAATCCCCCGTGCCCGCCATGGCCGCGGGCATCGACGCGCTTCAGCGCGCGGGCGCGGACTTCGTCACCATTCCCTGCGTTTCGGCCCACGCGTTCATCGAAGAGCTGAAGCAGACGGTCCACCTTCCCGTTCTCTCCATACTCGATGTGGTCGCCGAGGCAGTCCAGCAGCATCCCCGGCAGATCGAGCGGGTGGCACTCCTCGCCACCACGGGCACGGTGCAAGCCGGACTGCTCCAGCGCCGCTTCGCCGGGGCCGGTCTCGAGGTCCGGCTGCCGAACTCCCAGGATCAGGCGCGGGTCCAGGCGTCCATCTATGCGGTGAAGGCGGGTGCGCCGGAAACGGTCCGGCGGGAGATCACGAGCGAGTTGCGCATCATCGTCAACCGACTGGTTTCCGCGGGTGCGGAGGGAATCGTGCTCGGGTGCACTGAGATCCCTCTCGTGTTCGGCCAAGCCGACGTGGCCGTTCCCGTCTTCGATTCGCTGCGGTGGCTCGCCCGAGCCGCGATCCGGTCCGCGGGCCGGGAGCCGATCCCGCTCGAGTCCTTCAACCAAGGGAGAAATCAATGACTTCAACACCGCACGACGCCGGCCTCGACACCGAGTTCACACGCGGGCTTGGAGCCTTCGACGCCACCATGGTCGTGGTCGGATCCATGATCGGTTCCGGCATATTCCTGGTGTCCGCCGAGATGTCGCGTGTCCTTGGAAGCCCGGGCTGGCTTGTCGTCTCCTGGCTCTTGACCGCCGCCCTGACTCTGGCCGCTGCCCTTTCCTACGGCGAACTTGCCGCCATGATGCCGCGCGCCGGAGGGCAGTACGTCTACCTGCGCGAAGCGTTCTCGCCGATCTGGGGATTCCTCTACGGCTGGACTCTGTTCCTGGTGATTCAGGCCGGGACCATCGCCGCGGTCACGGTTGGATTCTCCCGGTACCTCGGCGTGTGGGTTCCTTTCGTCTCCGAGGAGCGCTACCTGATCCCGCCGATCCATTTGAGCGAGGGCTACGCGCTGTCCCTCTCGACCACTCAACTCATGGCGCTGCTGGTGATCGCGTTCCTGACCTGGACCAACACGCGCGGTCTCAAGTGGGGAAAACTCATTCAGAACGTCTTCACCTCCACCAAGACCGTGGCACTGGCCGGGCTGGTTGCTCTCGGCCTTCTGGGCGGCTGGAACAGCGTCGCGGTTTCGGGGAACTTCGGCGACCTGTGGACTATTCGCGGAGCGGTCCCGGTGGCCCCCGGTCTCACGCCTGACTCAGGCTTCGGCCTTTTCGTCGCTCTGTGCGTGGCTCAGGTTGGGTCGCTCTTCGCGGCCGACGCCTGGAACAACATCACTTTTACCGCGGGTGAGGTGAAGGATCCGCGGCGCAACATCCCCCTCTCTCTCGCCGCTGGAACTGGTCTGGTGATCGGTCTCTACCTGCTCGCCAACCTCGCCTATCTGGTCACACTGCCTTTCGACCAGATCCAGCATGCGCCCGCCGATCGCGTGGCCACCGCGACCCTCGAAGTCGTTCTGCCCGGCCGCGGCGCGCTCATCATGGCCGTCGGGATCATCATCTCCACGTTTGGCTGCGCGAATGGCCTGATCCTGTCCGGCGCCCGCGCCACGTATGCGATGGCGAGAGACGGCGTCTTCTTCGCGGCTGCGGGACGCCTCAATGCCGCCCAGGTTCCGGCCTGGGCCCTGGTTCTGCAGGGAGTCTGGGCGTGCTTCCTCGTTCTGCCCCGCACCTACGATCCTTCCACGCGTGCGTACGGCAACCTGTACAGCAACCTGCTCGACTACGTGATTTCGGCGGCGCTCCTCTTCTACATCCTGACCATCGCCGGGCTCTTCCGCCTGCGCGCCACGAGGCCCAATGCGGAGCGGCCCTATCGCGCGGTCGGCTACCCGTTCGTGCCCGCTGTCTACATCCTGGCCGCGTCGGTGCTTCTGGTGATGTTGTTCATCTACCGCAACGCGACCACCTGGCCCGGCTTCGCCATCGTGGCTCTGGGCGTTCCCGTGTACTTCATGTGGGGCCGCCGAGGGGGTCAATCGAAATGAGTTCCGTGGATTCAGCGCAATCGTGACTTTCGGTGGAGAGATCGAGAACCCGCGGCGCAACATTCCCCTCGTTCTCGTCATGAGTCTTTCCCTCATCATGGCCACCGTCTTCATCGTGTCCGGCGTCACGAACGAGAGGGTGGGCGGGATGCTTCTCGACCACGCTGCGTGGGTTGTGCGCCCGCCCGCGGTTGCGCCTACACCTCTGCCTTGATGTCGATATGAACTCGTCGAACGAAAGCAGGCTCAGTCTGGATCGGCGCGGCCGGATGGCCGTGCTCACCCTCCACCATCCGCCGGTGAACGCGATCGACGCCGCGCTGCGGACCGCCCTCCACCTTGAACTGAGAGAGGCGATGCGCGATGGGACGGTTGACGCGATCATCCTTGCCGGGGCGGGGAAACACTTCAGCGCCGGCGCCGACATTCGCGAGTTCGCCAAACCTCCGATCGAGGGCGTGCCCAATCTGGTGGAGTTGATCGAACTGATCGAGAACGCGTCTAAACCGGTGATTGCCGCCATTCACGGCACGGCCACGGGGGGCGCGCTCGAACTGGCGCTTGGCTGCGCGTATCGCCTCGCGAGTCCGGAAGCGGAGCTCGGCCTGCCCGAGGTCACACTCGGTTTCGTCCCGGGTGCGGGTGGAACCCAGCGATTGCCGCGTCTGGTGGGCGTTGAGAAGGCGCTCGACCTCATCCTCAGCGGCCGCCGCATTGGGGGCGATGAAGCGGGGCGCTGCGGCCTGGTCGATGAAGTCGTGCCCGCCGCCGATCTGCTGCTGCGCGCGATGGCGTTCGCCGAAGGGGCGAAAGGCCGCCCGGTGCGGCGAACCCGCGATTTCCCCGTGCCCGAGGCGTCGCCCGAAGTGTTTGAGCGCGCGGAAGCGGAGATCGCGAAGACCGCGCGCGGACGCGTGGCCCCCGCGGCCGCCCTCGCCTGCGTGCGGCGCGCGACCGAACTGTCCTTCGCTGAAGGCCTGCGCCTGGAGCGGGAGGCCTTCCTTGGCCTCGTGCGCGGGCCCGAGTCGATGGCGCTGCGTCACGTGTTCTTCGCTGAGCGCGAGGCGCAGAAGATCTCAGGGCTGGAAGAGGGAGCTGTGCTTCCGGCTATACGCAGGGTGGGAGTGGTGGGTTTCGGAACCATGGGCAGCGGCATCGCCATCGCGTTCGCGAGCGCAGGCCTTCCCGTAGTGGTGGTTGATGAAACCCCTGAAGCGGTGGACCGCGGCCTCGCGAAAGTGCGCGCGACCTACGAAGAGGCCCGGTCGAAGGGACGGATCACTGAGGCCGATTGCGCCGAGCGGATCGGGCGCGTCTGCGCGGACACCGACTACGAAGCGCTCAAAACCGCCGACCTCGTGATCGAGGCGGCCTTCGAAGACATCGACGTCAAGCACGCGGTCTTCGCGAAGCTCGACCGCGTCTGCTCCGGCTCCGCCATCCTCGCCACCAACACCTCGAGTCTCGACGTCAACGTCATCGCCGCGGCCACGAAGAATCCCGCGCGCGTTCTCGGCCTGCATTTCTTCTCCCCCGCGAACATCATGAAGCTCGTCGAAGTCGTTCGTCCGACCTCGGTGTCGCCCGGCGTTCTTGCCGCGTGCCTCGACGTGGTGAAGCGAATCGGAAAGATCGGCGTGGTTGTCGGGGTCTGCGAGGGCTTCGTCGGAAACCGCATGCTCTTCGCCTATAGGCGCCAGGCCGACTTCCTTCTCGAGGAGGGTGCTTTGCCCCCTCAGGTCGACCGCGCCCTGCGCGATTTCGGCATGGCCATGGGCCCGTTCCAGACCGGCGACCTCGCCGGACTCGACATCAGCTGGCGCATTCGCAAGCGCCTCGCGGCCGCCCGGCCGAAGGAGCTCAGGTATTCAGCCATCGCCGATCGTCTCTGCGAGATGGGCCGTCTCGGCCAGAAGACCGGAGCGGGCTGGTATCGCTACGAGAAGGGAAGTCGCACGCCCACCCCCGATCCCGAAGTCGACGCCCTCGTCCTATCGGTGAGCGCCGAGCTTGGCTTCACGCGCCGCGAGATCTCGGACGGCGAGATCGTCGAGCGTTGCTTCGGCGCTCTCATCAACGAAGGCGCTCTGATTCTGGAAGAAGGCCTGGCCGCGCGGCCCGGCGATATCGACGTCATCTGGATTCACGGTTACGGTTTTCCGCGTCATCGTGGAGGTCCGATGCATTGGGCCGAAGTTTCTGGTCTGCCGAAGATTCTCGAGGCGGTGGAGCGTATGCACGCGAATCAGGGCGTTCTGGTTCAACCCTCCGCCCTTTTGCGGCAGCTGGTGGGCGACGCCCGAGGATTTTCGGAACCGGGAACGTCGCGACCCACTGGAGATAGATCGTGATAGACCGGGTTCAATCACCGCAGCCACGGCGCCCGCTAATCGAGGAGAAGTCATGAAAGAAGCCGTCATCGTCTCCACCGCGCGCACGCCCATCGGCAGGGCTACGCGGGGAGCGTTCAACATCACCCACGGAGCGGTCCTTGCCGGACACGTGATCCAACACGCGGTGGCGCGAGCCGGGGTCGATCCCGCGGAAGTCGAGGACGTGGTCATGGGTTGCGGCCTGCCCGAGGGCGCCACCGGCAAGAACATCGGTCGGATGGGCGCCTTGCGCGCCGGGCTTCCCGTGACCGTGTCGGGCATGACCGTGAATCGGTTCTGCTCTTCTGGCCTGCAGGCGATCGCCATTGCGGCCCAGCGCGTGATCGTGGATGGCGCGCCGGTGATGGTGGCGGGCGGGGTCGAGTCGATCAGCCTGGTGCAGGGAAATCGCAACAAGACCCACGATGTCGACCCGTGGCTAATGGAGCGTCTGCCCGGCCTGTGGATGCCCATGATCGAAACCGCGGACCTGGTCGCGAAACGTTATGGAATCAGCCGTGAGGCCCAGGATCAATACGCCCTCGAGAGCCAGCAGCGCACCGCGAGAGCGCAACGGGCGGGTCTGTTCGATGACGAGATCGTGCCGCTCACCGCGACCAAGGAAGTCACGAACAAGGACACCGGCGAGGTCTCCAGGCAGGAAGTGACGCTCACCACAGATGAAGGGAACCGCGCGGACACGACGCTGCCCGGTCTTTCCAAGCTCACGCCCGTGCGCGGTCCGGACTACTTCATCACTGCGGGGAACGCCAGTCAGCTTTCGGACGGAGCCTCCGCCTGCGTGGTGATGGACGCGAAACTCGCGGAGAGCCGCGGGCTCAAGCCCCTCGGTGTGTTCCGCGGATTCGTGGTCGCGGGGTGCGAGCCCGACGAGATGGGAATCGGTCCGGTCTTCGCGGTCCCGCGCCTTCTCGAACGGCATGGACTGAAGGTTGATGACATCGACCTGTTTGAACTGAACGAGGCGTTCGCGGTGCAGGTCCTCTACTGCCGTGACCGTCTCGGCATTTCCCCCGATCGGCTCAACGTGAACGGCGGCGCGATTTCGATCGGCCATCCCTACGGAATGAGCGGCGCCCGGCTGGTTGGCCACGCCTTGATCGAGGGCCGACGGCGCAAAGCCAAACGCGTCGTCATCACGATGTGCGTGGGCGGCGGCATGGGAGCCGCCGGCCTGTTCGAGGTCTGCTGATCCGGCCAAGCCTGTCCGCGGAAGCGCCCTGGGTCTCGAACTCGAGCCGCAGACCGTTGAGGTCACGGTGCGCATGACCCTGGCCTTCGCCGCCGGCGTCGGCGACGTGGGTTCCCGCACCTTCGATGATGCCGGCGCTCTTCCGGTGGTGGCGCCACCCGCGTTCTGCGCCCGGCTCGAGTGGGGGGTTCTCCTCGCCGGCCGGGGCGCGTCCTTCGGCCTCGACGAGCGCGAACGCGCCCGGGCCGTTCACGTCGAGCAGGACTCCACGTTCCACCGTCCCATCCGCCCGGGCGACGTCCTGACCACGCGCGGGCGGGTCGTGGCCATTCGGAAAACGAGTGCGGGTGCTCTGGTGACAACGCACCTCATGACCACGGAAGCCGCCACGGGTGCGCCCGTGGTGACATCGTGG
>JANLSZ010000273.1:0-38875 GCA_031362685.1 Vicinamibacteria bacterium
CAACGTGGTGCGAACTTCTGAAAGGGGTTGGAGAGACGATTGGTACCGGTCGCCCGGACCGCGCGCGCCCTTCGCCACCGCCCTCACCTTCCCCCTGCTCCGGGTGAGAAGCACCGCGACAACGCTCATTTCCCCCAGCGGGAACGTCCGCAGGACCAGAGCGTCCGTGGTGAGAGGAGGCATGGTGACGGCGCCTTGCGAGGTTTGTCGGGCATGAGCGTTCGAGCACCCGACGCCCCTTTCGAAGCAGGGCGAAACCTAACATGAAAGACGTGGATCTTCCTCTTCTTCATTTATCCCTTTTGTCCCTTTAGGGTTGCATGGGGAATCTCCTCCACACGATCCTCCAGAAGGAACGTGCAGGCGGTCCCTCGTAAAGGCGCCCGAAACGGCGGCTGAGATTTTTTGGGAGTCGCGGCATCCAAAAAGCAGCGACTGGCCGTAGACTAGTCGAATACGTGCGCTTGGGTCGGCTGTCGGCTCAAGGGCTACAAACCCATGGTCCCCTTTCTCAAGCCGTGCCCGGCGATGTTGGGGAATCGCTTCGAAGCGGGTGCGACTTAAGGAGTCTCATACAAATGAAGCGTCGTGATTTTACGAAAGCCATCGCGGGAATCGCCGCTGGCGTTGTTGCTGGAACCAAGGCCTTCGCGGCTCAGGCCCCGAAGCCCGCCGAGAAGGCGCCCGCGGCCAAGCACGTCTGCAAGAGCAAGAACGAGTGCAAGGGCCAGGGCGGCTGCAAGACCGGCGACGCCGGTTGCGCGGGCAAGAACTCCTGCAAGGGCAAAGGCGGATGTGCGACCTCGGCCAAGCATGAGTGCAAGTCCAAGAACGAGTGCAAGGGTCAGGGCGGCTGCAAGACCGGCGATGCCGGTTGCGCGGGCAAGAACTCCTGCAAGGGCAAGGGCGGTTGCGCGGTTCCCGCCGCGGCGCCCGCCGCAAAGAAGTAGTTCGGCCTGGCAGGCCGCGACGGCCTCCCCTGGAGGCCTGAAGCGACCGGATCAGCGAAGCCGCGGGGGCCTTCTGGCCCCGCGGCTTTTTTTGTTGACCTAGACTAGGGAACGATCACCGTGGCAAATCGATTCGGCTTCAAGGATCTCGGCATTGGCATCGGCCTGCGGACCGTGCACTACCCCCATATTCTCTCGAAGTGGCCAAAGATCGACTGGTTCGAGGTTCTCTCGGAGAACTACCTCGACACCGGCGGGCGGCCGGCCTTCGTCCTCGATCAGGTCGCCGAGCGCTACCCGGTGGCGCTCCACGGCGTTTCGATGTCGATTGGCAGCACGGATCCCCTGAACCGCGAGCACCTCCGAAAACTCAAGGCCCTGGCCGACCGCACCAAGGCCCACTGGGTCTCGGATCACCTGTGCTGGACCGGGGTCCTCGGACGCAATACCCATGACCTGCTTCCCATGCCCTATACCGAGGAAGCGCTGACCCACACCATCAAGCGCGCGAAGCAGGTCTCGGAAATCCTGGAGCGGCCCCTCGTCCTCGAGAACCCATCGTCGTACCTGGAGTTCGCCGATTCCAGCATGCCGGAGTGGGTCTTCCTGGCGCGACTGGCCGAAGAGGCCGACTGCGGCCTGCTTCTCGACGTGAACAACGTCTACGTGAGCTCCTTCAACCATCGCTTCGACCCAGTTGAGTACATCAACGCCATCCCCGCCGATCGCGTGGTCCAGTATCACCTCGCCGGCCACACCAACAAGGGCACCCACATCGTCGACACCCATTCCGACCACGCGATCGACGAGGTGTGGAAGCTGTACGCCCTATCCTGCGAGCGCACCGGGCCGGTGGCGACACTGTACGAATGGGATGACGACATCCCGGCCTTCGACGTGGTTCTCAAGGAAGCCCGGAAGGCCGCCGCCTTTCGCAACGCCGGCAAAGCCCGCCGACGGGCGAGCCCGGCACGGATTACGTGGCCCAAGGCCAGGCTTGCGCGCTCCGTGACTGTTGGGAGAACCCCGTCGTCATTGCGAATGAGCCGGAGTTCCGGGATCGAATGAAGCAATCTCACGAGCTCGGAAGATTGCTTCGGTCCACCCCGAAACGACGGGTCCCTCGCAATGACGAAAAGGAGCTGAAATGGGCCTTACTCGCACGCGTTTCTCAGCAGAACCGCCACCTCCGGCCCGGCCGCGTTGTCCGTGGACGCCGCCTGAAGTGAGGCTCGTCAGTCTTCAGCGCTGGATGCAGGCGGTGGTCGTCCATCCCGGGACGACCGAAAGAGCGTTACGAGCCTCGCCCGCCGCTACCTATCTGAAGCCCGGCCGTCTCGAAACCGTCCTGCTTCCCTCGAGGGCCCTCACCGCCGCGCAGCGAATCGCGATCTATCAGGAGATGTACCCCCTGCGGATGCGCGATGCGCTGGCCTCCGACTATCCGGGCCTTGAGCATTTCCTCGGCGAGAAGTTCGGGGACTTCGTAGCCGCGTACACCAAGGCGCACCCGTCGATGGGCTACACCCTGAACCGGCTCGGCGATCACGTTCCCTCCTTCCTCGGACGGCAGAGGCAGCTGAGGTCCCGGGGGTTTCTCAAGGACCTGGCCCGTCTCGAGCTCGCGATAAGCGAGGCCTTCGACTCGGAGGAGGCGAGCGTGCTTCAGGCGAAGGACCTCGAGGCCATCCCACCGGCTCAGCTCGGGCGAAGCCGGCTGGTCACCGTACCCTCGGTGCGCCTGATCGAGCTCGCTTGGAATGCCGGCGACTATCTCGACACCGTCCGGGATGAAAACCACCAGCACCCGAAACCTCGTAAGTCGCAGTCGTTCGTGGCCATCGTCCGCCGGAAGTACTCGGTCTATCGATTCCGGGTTTCGCAAGCCGCGTTTCTGGTCCTTTCGGATCTCAAGGAAGGACGCACCATCGAGTTCGTTGTTCAGCGCGCCCTCGCGCGCCAGGGATCGAGACGCGCTTCTGCCGAGGATTTTTCTGGTTGGTTCCGGTCCTGGGCGGCCGAAGGGCTCTTTTCGGGCGTTCGTAAGTTTGTCAAGAAGTAGGTCGCACTTCTTGAGACATATTTTATCCGAAGTGGCTTTTTGACAATGGTTTAGTGAGCTGATTGCACCCTCCAGACTCCCTAAGCTGATTGACAAGTCTCTCCTTGATAGATACCATACTGATATCGTCAGGAGATCACTATGTCCCAAACCATAAGAACCGAAAAACTCGTTTCCACTCTGCCCGGGTTGCTGATGCTGCCCGTCCTGCTCACAGCCGCCGCCACGTTCGTGCGCTTTGGAGTCGCCGCTCTTCAGGGTGACAACCCGCTCGGCGGAATTCTCTTCTTCCTCGGAGCGTTCATCAGCCTCTTCTGTCTCGGAGGCCTGTTCGTCGTGAACCCCAACGAGGCCCGCGTGCTTCAACTCTTTGGCGACTACGCGGGCACGGTAAGGGAGGACGGACTTCGCTGGGCGAATCCTTTCTACACCAAGCGTTCCATCATGCTCCGCGTCCGAAATTTTGAGAGCGCCAAACTAAAGGTGAACGACCGCGATGGCAACCCGATCGAGATCGGCGCGGTGGTGGTGTGGAAAGTGGTGGACACCGCCGAAGCCTGCTTCGAAGTGGATAACTACGAGCACTACATGAACGTCCAGACCGAGGCGGCCATCCGGAACCTCGCGAGCCACTATCCCTACGACGCGCATATCGAAGGCGACTTCTCCCTCCGCGGCAGCACGGACGAAGTGGCGGCTCGCATGAAGACCGAGATTCAGGCGCGCCTCGAGAAAGCCGGCGTTCGCGTCATCGAAGCGCGCCTGTCCCACCTTGCCTACGCTCCGGAAATCGCCTCCGCCATGTTGCGGCGGCAGCAGGCAGGGGCCATCATTGCCGCACGCCAGCAAATCGTCGAGGGCGCGGTCGGCATGGTCGAGCACGCGCTCGACCTGTTGCAGAAGTCCGGAAAGGTCCATCTCGATGATGAGCGCAAGGCCGCCATGGTGAGCAATCTCCTTGTGGTCCTCTGCGCTGACCGCGAGGCCCAGCCCGTGGTCAACACCGGTTCAATCTACTGACCTTGGCTGAACGAAAACCCTTCCTCCTGCGCCTCGATGAGCGGACGTTCATCGCCCTCAAGCGATGGGCCGACGACGATCTGCGCAGCATCAACGCCCAGGTCGAGTTCCTTCTGCGCCGCGCGCTTGAACAGGCCGGCCGGCGAACAGAACTCGGGGGTTTGACGCCGCCCACTCCCCCCCGGTAAATTGTTGGCAATTGTGAAGTTCAACGACCTCGCGATCGAATCGATCGCCTACGAGCTTCCGCCCGTCGCGGTGTCTACCGAGCAATTGGTGCGCCGCCTCGACCCGGTTCTGCGCCGGTTCAAAATTCCCGTCGACGCGATGCTTCAGCTCACCGGCATCATCGAGCGCCGGTTTTGGAATCGCGGCCATCCGATGCATCAGGCCGCCACCGATGTCGCGAGGCGCGCGATTCAGCGGGCCGGGATCACACCTGGCCAGGTCGGTATCCTCATCAGCACGTCCGTCTCAAAGGACTATCTCGAACCCTCGATGGCGAGCCTGGTTCACGGCGATCTGGGTTTGAGCCAGGAGTGCCGCAACTTCGATCTCGCCAACGCCTGCCTCGGTTTTCTGAACGGCATCGAAGTGGCCGGGCGGATGCTCGAGTCCGGAGTGGCCGACTACGCCCTCCTCGTCGACGGCGAAAGCGCTGGCGATGTCGTGGAAGCGACCATCACGCGTCTTCAGGATCCGGCCACCACCTTGCGAGATTTCTGGGAGGCGTTTGCAACCCTGACCCTCGGTTCGGCCGCGGTGGCCATGGTCCTCACCAAGGGCTCGCTGTCGCAGACCACCCATCGGGTGAACGGCTGCGTGTCCCTGGCCGACACCGCGAACTCCCGGCTGTGCATGGGCACGGCCGAACGCATGGTGACCGACTCCACGCGCCTCCTGAGGGCGGGCGTCGTCCTCGCCCAGAAGACCTGGGGCGTCGCGTCAAATCAGTTGAATCGCTGGTCGGAACAGGGCATCGGTCACTACATCTGCCATCAGGTCGGCGCCTCGCACATGCAGGCATTGGTTGAAGCCCTCGGTATCAACTTCGCCAAGTGCGTCCTTTCCTACCCTACCCACGGCAATGTCGGCCCGGCCGCGGTTCCCCTCACGCTGGCCCTCGCCACCGAGTCGGGCCGGGTGAAAGAAGGCGATCACGTAGCGCTGATGGGCATCGGCTCGGGGCTCAACGTCACCATGATGAGCGTGACCTGGTAGACCGAAGGGTCAGCCAGGCTCCGCCCCTTCTTCACTCCTGTGGCGACCCCGGCCTGGCGCGAACTCTTCCCGTTCGAGAGCCACTCTCTTCAGGTAGCCGCCGGCCGCATTCATTACGTCGATGAAGGCCCCCGAGCCGCGAACCCCATCCTCTGCCTGCATGGAAACCCCACCTGGGCGTTCCATTACCGCCGTTTGATCGCGGAGGCCCGACCCTTCCACCGCGTGGTCGCCTTCGATCATCTGGGCATGGGTCTGTCCGATCGGCCGGTCGACTTCTCTTACACCCTGGCTGACCACGTGAAGAACGCCGTGGCTTTCGTGGACGCGCTCGAGCTCAAGAAGATCACCCTCGTGGTTCACGACTGGGGTGGCGCCGTCGGGATGGGTCTGGCCATAGCAAGGCCCGATCGAATCGCCCGGATCACGGTGATGAACACCGCGGCCTTCTTCATTCCCCGGCTCCCGAAGCGCATCGCCATCTGTCGTGCGGGATTCTTCGGCGAGTTCCTGACCCGCGGCCTCAACGGCTTCGCCCTCGCCGCCACCAGGATGACCACCTCCATGCCCCTGCACCCGGATGTCCGCGCGGGGTACCTGGCGCCTTACGCTTCGTGGCGACGCCGGATCGGCATATGGAACTTCGTGCGCGACATCCCGATGGAACCAACCCACCCCTCCCGGGCCACCCTCGCGAAGATCGACGAGGGCCTGGCCGCGCTCCAGAAGCCCGTACAGATTCTTTGGGGCGAGCGCGACTGGTGTTTCACGCCCTCGTTTCGGGAGGAGTGGCAGAAACGCTTCCCGAAGGCCTACGTTCACAAGTTCGACGACGCCGGTCACTACCTGATCGAGGACGAACCCGGCGGTGTCATCGCGCGGATTCGCGACTTCGCGTCTTGAACGTCGCCGACCTGCTCGCGGACTCGGCGCGGCAGGCGCCGGACCGCGATGCCATCATTGCTCCCGACCCGCGGGGCGGATGGACACGCATCACCTACGCGCAATTGGACGCGGCCGCCACCGCGCACGCCCGCGCCCTCGCCCGGCAAGGGGTGGCCCGGGGCGAACTGGCGCTGGTGATGGTGCCTCCGGGGATTCCTCTCATCACGCTTTTCTACGGACTGCTTCGGCTGGGGGCAGTGCCGGTGATGATCGATCCCGGGATGGGGTTTCGCGCCTTCTTGAAGTGCGTCGAGACCACTCGCGCGAAGACACTGGTGGGAATCCCCAAGGCCCACGTCGCGCGTCTGCTGTTTCCACACGCGTTCTCCACCATCGAACGAAAGTTCGTGATCGGAGGGTCGCTCATGGGCGCTTTGGGCCGGTCGCTGCAGCCGCTCGACGGCTCAGCGGCCAGCGCTTCCGCCGCCCCGGTTCGCGCCGAACTCGCGCCCGACGATCTCGCGGCAATTCTCTTTACCTCCGGAAGCACCGGCCCGGCCAAAGGCGCTCGGTACTCGGTGCGGAACTTCTTCGCCCAGCGCGACGCTCTTCAGGCCCTCTACAACTTCCGGCCGGGAGAAGTGGACCTCGCCGCCTTCCCCCTGTTTTCTCTGTTCGATGCCGCGTTTGGAATGACCAGCGTCATTCCCGATATCGATCCCGCGCGGCCCGCGAAGTGCCGGCCCGAGAACATCGTGGAAGCCATCATCGAGCACAAAGCCACATCCGCATTCGGCTCCCCCGCGATCTGGTCGAGGGTGGCGCCCTGGTGCGCGGCCAACAATGTGCGACTGTCCGGGCTCAAGCGGGTCCTGATGGCGGGAGCACCCGTGCCTCTGAAACTGGTCCGGGCCATGCGTGCGGTTCTGCCCGCCGACGGGGACGTCCACACGCCCTACGGCGCCACCGAGTCTCTTCCCGTCGCCTCGATCTCGGGACGCGAGGTTGAGGCCGTGAGTTCGAAGGTCGAGGCGGGTGCGGGAACGTGCGTGGGCGTTCCGGCCTCCACTATCGATCTACGCCTCCTCCCGATTCGCGACGAGGCGATCGGATCCATCGAGGCCGAGCCTGCGGTTCCGGCCGGCGTGGTCGGCGAGATCTGCGTGCGGGGCGGCGTGGTGACCCGGGCCTACCACAACCGCGATGACGCCACGAGCGCATCGAAGATAGGCGCAGGCGAGAGCACCTGGCACCGTATGGGCGATCTCGGATACCTGGATGCCGAAGGTCGACTCTGGTTCTGCGGTCGCAAAGCGGAAGCGGTGTTCACGACCGAAGGTCCAATCTTCACCGATCAGATCGAGTGCCGCTTCTCGGGCCAGGCGCGATTTCCGCGCGTGGCCCTGGTCGGGGTCGGCCCCATCGGGGGCGCAAAGCCGGTATTGCTGATCGAGGGCGAGACCAACGAAGCCCTGCGAACGGAGGCGCGCGCAATCAGCGGCGTCGCCGATGTCCGCTTTCATAAGCACTTTCCGATGGACCGCCGGCACAACGCCAAGATCCATCGCCTCGACCTTGCGAAGTGGGCGGCGGCGGGTCCGCCCGATCTTCGGTAGGCTCGGCTCTCAGACTAAGGAGAAACTGTCTTGGCCAAGCCGCTCGAAGGTGTCCGCGTGCTGGAAATGGGCCAGCTGATGGCCGGCCCGTTCGCCGGGACCATCCTCGCGTACTACGGCGCCGAGGTGATCAAGATCGAGCCGCCGAAGGGCGGCGACCCGGTCCGGGTCTGGCGCGGCATCGACGAGGATGGCACTTCCTTGTGGTGGCGGTCGCTGGGTCGAAACAAGAAGTGCATCACCGTGGACCTGCGGACCGATGCCGGCCGTCAGATCGCCCGCGAACTTGCGTGGAAGTGCGACGTGATCGTCGAGAACTTCAGGCCCGGCGTCATGGAGAAGTGGAAGCTCGGACCGGCGGACATCAAGGCCCGGAATGAACATGTGATCTACTGCCGCGTCTCCGGGTACGGACAGACCGGCCCCTACTCCCACAAGCCAGGATATGCCTCGGTCTGCGAGGGCGTGGGCGGGTTCCGCTACGTCAACGGCTTCCCCGACCGACCGCCCTGTCGGCCGAACCTCTCGCTCGGGGACTCCCTCGCCGGCATGCACGCGGCGCTCGGCATCGTGATGGCCCTCTACAACAAGGCCGGGCGGGTGGGCCGGGAGGGCGGCGGCACGGGTCAGGAGATCGACGTCGCGATCTACGAATCGGTCTTCAACATGATGGAGGCGGTCGTCCCCGAGTTCGACCGGCTCGGGATGATGCGCGAGCGCGAGGGCAGCAAGCTCACCGGCATCGTGCCCACCAATACCTACCGGTGCAAGGACGGGCTGTACGTGATCATCGGCGGCAACGGCGATTCGATCTACAAGCGCCTTATGATCGCCGCCGGCCGCGAGGACATGGCGGGGAGCCCCGAGTACGCGACGAACGCGGATCGCGTGCGCAACGAGCCGGCGGTCGACGGCGCCATCTCCGCGTGGACCGCGACGCTCACCGCCGCGGAAGTGGTCGAACATCTGGAGAACGCGGAGGTACCGGTGGGATCGATCTACACGGTCAAGGACATGCTGAGCGATCCTCACTACCAGGCCCGCGGCATGTTCGAAGAGGTTGAAGTGGGCGGGCGGGCGCTGAAGATCCCGGCCATGACCCCGAAGCTCTCGGGCACACCAGGCGGGACGGAGTGGCCGGGACCGGCGGTCGGATCCCACAGCGTCGAAGTGCTCAAGTCGATTCTCGGCCGCACCGACGCGGAAATAGAGGCACTGAAATCCCATGGCATCATCTAGCAAGGCAGGCAAACCGGCCGAACCGGTTTCGACCATCGATCTGTACCGTAGCCGCGGTCTCGGCGCGCGGGTGGGCTTCGGCGAACGAGCGGCGGTGGTCGTGGTCGACTTCATCGTCGGCTTCACCGATCCGAAGTCGCCGCTCGCCGGCAACTTCGCGAGCGAACTCCGCGCGACCATGGCGCTCTTGAACGCGATGCGGGGCCGCGGTCTCCCGGTGTTCTTCACCACCACCGCCTACGACAAGGCCATGACCGAGGCCGGCGTCTTCGTCCGCAAGGTGCCCTCGCTCGCCGTCCTTCAGCGCGGCTCGCGCTGGGTGGGCATCGATGCTTCCCTGAAGCGCCGCAAGGACGAGATCGTGATCGAGAAGCAGTATGCGTCCGCATTCTTCGGGACGCCTCTTGCCTCAACCCTCCACGCGCAGGGCGTCGACACGCTGATCGTCACGGGATGCACGACCAGCGGTTGTGTTCGCGCCACCGCGGTCGACGGGCTCCAACACGGCCTGCGCGTGATCGTCCCCCGGGAGTGCGTGGGCGATCGCGCCAAAGGACCCCACGAGGCGAATCTCATCGACATCGACGGCAAGTACGGCGACGTGATGAGCGTTGATGACGTGATCGCGCGCGTGAAGTCAAACAGCTGGTTGTGCTGAATTCTTCGGCACGCGGCTAGCCGCTGCCCGCGTCGTGCAGCAGGTCGTCCCAGAGAATGACCCGGTTGGCCTGACCGGCCAGGCGTCCCCGGGCTTCCACGACCTTCGAGAAGAGCGCGAAGGCATCGATGGGTCCTTCGGCGGCGCGGGCCACGGCATCGTTGACCGCGCGGTGCACCAGCGAATCGGGATGGCCACCGGCTTGGAGCACCGCGATATCGCGTAAGAGAGTGGCGAAAAGGTGAAGGGCTTCGTCCCGGTCGACGTCGACCCCTCCGGCCAGCGACGAGGCCAGGAACGCCGCGATTTCGGATGGCCGGCCGCCCGTGAAGGTGAGCAGGAGTTGATCGCGAAGTTCGTTCAGGGGCGCGCGAGTCTGCAGCGCTCGCGCCAGGCTGCCCCCCGAGCCCTGCGCCTGGAACCGGGCCTCCTCGGCGCTCACGCCCTTGCTCCTCAGGTGCGCCTCGATCAAATTCTGCGGAACGCCGGTCAGGCGCACTTCCGCACAGCGGGATCGAATCGTGGGCCGCAGGAAGGAGGGTGAGGATGAGGTAAGGATTGCCACGTTGCCGGCGGCGGGTTCTTCCAGGCTCTTGAGAAACACGTTGGCCGCCGGCACGTTCATGTCCTGCGCATCAACGATGACCAGGACGCGCCGGGATGCCTCAAACGGCATCTGAAGGAGCCAGTTGCCGGCCGTCCTCATCGTAGCCACCTTCAGCATTCTCGCCGGGGACTTGCGATCCTCCTCCCATGCTTCCGATACCTCGGGGTCGATTCCAAGCATGTCCTCACGAGCCAGGACGATGAGGTCGGGATGAATTCCCTTGGCGGTTCGCTGGCAGTTGAGGCATGTTTCACAGGGCCCCATGCTTGGGGCAAGGCAGATGAGAGTCCGGGCCACGGCAATCGAGAGGGTCCGCTTCCCCACCCCCTGCAGACCGTGAATCAGAGTGGCGTGATGAAGGCGCCCTTCCTCGATGGATCGCCAGAGACCCTCGCGGGCGTATTCGTGACCCAGCACTCCCGGAAACGGCGGGCTCACCAGCGTCCACCCAGCCGGCTCTTCACGCGCGAGGCAATCTCCGCGGACAGAGTCGCCGCATCGAGCGCGCCATCGAACACTTCGAAACGCTTCGGTTCCGCCACCGCAAAATCCAGGAAGGCCTGCCGGACCCGGCCGTGGAACGCCGGCGCTTCCGCGTCGAGACGGTTGGCCGCGCCGCGCGCGTGCAAGCGGGCCAGGGCGACCTCCACATCGAGATCGATCAGAATCGTGAGATCTGGGATCAGACCTCCGATATGCCTGAAGACGGCGGGGATGAGGTCGCCCACGCCGCGCCCCACCGATTGGTAGGCAAGCGACGAGTCCTGGTACCGGTCGGAGATGACGATCCGCCGGGCGGCCAGGGCGGGTCGAACCACTTCGTGAAGATGCTGGGCCCGATCGGCAAGGAAGAGCAGGGCCTCGACATCGGGGATGGGCGTGGTGCTGGCGTCGAGCAGTATCTCGCGCACTCTGCGGCCGAGCGACGTTCCTCCCGGTTCCCGGGTCAGAAGGGCGCGCTCCCCAAAGACACGAGCCAGGGCCTCGGCCTGCGTGCTCTTGCCGCTGGCCTCTATGCCTTCGAACGTGATGAACAAACCCTGATCCATTTTTCCCTGGGGAGCCCTCGGATAAAGAGGGAGTTTACGTTTAGGGTCGCCCCGTGCGCATCCTGATCACCGGAGCTGGCGGTCTCCTGGGCGGCCGCCTCTCCACTCTGCTCTCCGCAGAGCATGAAACCAAGGCCCTGGTCCGGCGATCACCCGCTCCGGCGGGCATCGCCACGGTTTCCGCGGATCTGGTCGACGAGATCGCGGTAGAGACCGTCCTCGGATCCGTTCGCCCGGACGCGGTGATTCACTGCGCCGCTCTGGCCGACGCGGAGGTCTGCGAGCGCGATCCGGAACGCGCGGGGCGTGAGAACGAAATCGCCACCCAAACTCTGGCCCGGGCCTGCCGCCGCGCCGGTGCGCGCCTCATCTCCATCTCGACCGATCTGGTGTTGAGTGGCGGATGCTCCTTCTCGACCGAAGATTTCAGGCCAGATCCCGTCTCCGAATACGGCCGCTCGAAACTTCGAGGGGAGACGGCAGCCCGGAGGGAGTGCCCCGAGGCCGTCATCTTCCGCGTGGCCCTGCTCTGCGGTCTGGGCTACGGCCCCAGGTTGAGCGCGTCCGAGAGCATTGCCCAGCGCCTGCAAGCGGGCGACACCTTGAGCCTGTTTGAGGACGAATGGCGCACCCCCATCGATCCGGAGTCGGTGGCCCAGGCCGTCCACGCCGCCTTGCTTCGTCCGAAACTCACCGGCCTCTTTCACATCGGCGGCGCCGAGCGCCTTACCAGACTCGAGCTGGGAGGGAAGGTGGCCGCGACGCTTGGCCTGAACGGCTCACTAATTCGGAAATCGCGTCGGTCCGCGCATCAAGGAGCCCCTCGCCCGAAAGACGTCTCCCTCGACACCCGCCGCGCCCGGGAAGAGCTTGGATGGACGCCCCGACCGCTGGGGATCGCCTTCCGCGAAGGGCGTGGCGCTACTTCTGCGGGCCCTTGAAGGTCAAGGCCAAGCGGCAGAGCATCAGCTCCTCGCCGTCGTTGATCGGATGCAGGACGTTGTTGTCCAGCTTCGCGCCGGCCACGAACGTTCCGTTCATGGTGCCGATCTCCTCGCCGATGAAGAAGGCGCCGTTCTTGATGACCAGCCGCGCATGCCGCCGTGAAATGTTGCGGGCCTGATCCTCGTTGGTGAGGTCGACATCGGGCGCGGTGCCGGTCACCGAGTCGAAACGGCCCAGAAGAACTTCATTCTTGTAGACCGGGAACACATTCCCCGAAGCCTTGGCGATGAAGTAGGCGAGCGCCTCCGAGGGGGGCGCCACCGGGATGGGGATCGGCGGCAATGAGAGCGAGGTATTGGTGGGCGCGCCGGGGGAGTCGGAGCCCTGCTTGCCCAGAGTCTCGATCTGCTTCACCATTTCGCGCAGTCGAATCGAGTACTTCCGAAGCATGCGGAAGGCGATCTCCGGATTTGACTTGATCATGTCGCCGAAGGTGTCGCCGGAGATGACGATCAGGTCGCCCGCTTCGGACATTTCCGCCGTCGCGGAGCGCGGCATGCGCTCGAGCACGGCCATTTCGCCGAAGAAATCCCCCTTCTCCAGGACGGCCAGGGTGACATCCTTGTTGGCGCCGGTGCGCTTCTTGATCGCCACCCGGCCCGACTGGATGATGTACATGTCTTCGCCCGCATCACCCTCACGGAACAGGACTTTCCCCGCGGGAAAGTGGGACAGAAAACGCGCGAACGGGTTCTTTTCAGCCATTTTCTACGTGTGTGGTGAGCTTATCAGATGGCGAAACCACGCCTGCCCAAAAGATCACAATGCGTTCGCCAATTGGTCCGCCACCGCCAGCCATTGTTGCCGGAACGACACAAGAGAAACAGCAAGGCCAGCCCCGAAAATACCGAATCGCCAGACGCCGCCCCGGCGCCAGGCCAGGATCAAAACCGAACCGGCAAGGATCGCCACCAGCGGGGTGAGGAACAGCGTCTCGTGTCCGTACCTGAAGACGTCCGGGATCCGGGCGCGAAGAAGGATCAAGCCGAGATAGGCCAGGATCCAGGCCTGCAGAATCTTCGACCGCGCCACCGCCGGCCCGCCCATGACAAGGCCGAGCATAGCGAAGGTGACATAGGGCCAGCCGAAGAACGTGTGGGTACGCTCAAAGAGAACACTCCAGAAGCTCTCGACCGGATACGCGGAAGTGGTCGAAGCGCCCGCCGACTGACCGAGCCCCAAAACCCGGGCGGCCAGGCCAGCCACATCTCCCACAAAATGACGGTAGTAGAGGAGGAAAGCGCACAGAGAAGCGCCCGCCTCCGCCAGCACCAGGCGAGCACTGAGTGCGCGTCCGGACCCAGGCGTAGTCAGGCACAGTGCGGCAAGAATGCCCATGAACACGCCTTCGTTCACCACACTGGAGGTGTAGGCGAGATGCCCCAACAGGAGAGCCGCCATCAGTCGAAGTACGGACCGCGCCGATCTCATTCCGTCTGTGCTCAGGCCCTCGGCGACCGTGAGCAGGACCGCAAGGTCGAAGACGTGCCCAAACAAAGCAGGCAGCAGGGCGAAGCTCAATCTCGACGTGTAGGTGGGAATCACACAGAGAAGCAGAGCGGAAAGGGGCGGAAGAGACAGACGCGCCGCGAGAATCGCGGCGAGCAGGATCGGAAGAACCGAAATCAGACTCGATCCTGCTTTCAAGACGGTCTCGATCTGGTCGATCGACAGATCGAACACGATAGCCAGGGCGGCGAACGGGGTGTGGAACATCACGGCGTAGGGCAGCGCCGACACCGTCCCCAGAACCGGCTTCGTCCAGGCGCCCTGAGCGTTCAAGGCCACGGCGGGATGAAGGAAGAAGGCGGGGCCCTCATTTCGAATGGCCTCGACCACGCGGGCGTGAGTGAGCAAATCCGGGTAGTAGAAGTCGGGTTGAGAGATGAGGGCGAGCCGAAAGAGCATGGTCATGAGGCTGGCGGTCGCGAGTACGGTGGCCGTCCGTTTCTCCATTCGCATCCGCTCTTCCATCCACCTCTTCGCCGCAAGCAGAACGAGAGTGCAGACAATCAGCATTTCGGGGACGAGGCTCGTCTGCCGCCAGGCCCCGAAAAGATCGGCGCCGGCCCGGGTGACAAACGCCGCCGCTCCCATCAAGGTGAGGCCGCCCGAGACGAGAGGTGACGCGCCGAGTGCTAGAAGGCCGGCGAAGAGCAGTGCCGCGGCGACCGTCGGTCGCAGCGCCGGTCCCCATCGCAGTCTGAGCGGAGCACCCGCGGGGACATCGAGGGACAGCCGATCCATCCTGAGTCCCATGTTTCGGCGCTCGTGAGAATCCACCTTGATCGCCACCTCCAGCGGACCTCGCACCAAGGAGGCATGGAGCGCGGTTGTCCGGATCTCCCCTCCTCGTGCGCGGAATCGCTGCGTTTCAACCGCGCCAACCCTCACGTCCACCACCGCCTCTTCGCCAAACATCCGGGCGTATCGAAGGGTGAGATCGATCTCGGATCCGCTGGTCTGGAACGGAAGATCAACGCCAGCGTGGTAGGTCGTCCAATGCCACCCAACCTTGTTTTCCACCTCACTGTCTCTCTCGAATCCGGAGACAAAAGGGGTGTCGCCTGGACCAAGATTCAGTTCGACATGGCGAGTGGAGAGACCGAGGGTGGCTGCGGCGGTGAGCAGAACCGCCCCTGCCCCCATTGCCCATCCGGCCAGGTTGCTACGAGCCACAGGAAAAAGCGCGGCGCATGGCCGGGAAGAGGCCGTCGAAGGCGATCTGGTTCCCGCGAGCGTTCCAATGACCATCCAAAGCAAGATAGGCGTGGTTTTCGGTTCGCTCCGCGTTCCGGAACGCGTCTTCGGTCTCAATCAGCGGGATGTCAAGTTGGGCGAGAACCCCGCCGAGCCGCGTTCTCACCGAATCACGGTTCCAGGGACGATCGGTTTCGTACCGCCGCCGCACGAAGGCCCAGGCCTCGTCGTTCGCCTCGAACCGAGCGGGCACGTAGAAAACCGAGAAGCCGGCCCCTCCCTGGCGAACCGCGTCGCGAAACCGGCCCAGGATCTGGCTGGTCCGCATCCACATCTCTTCGACCCGCGAACGCTCGCGGGTGTCCCTTGGCCCGAAGGGAAGGTATTCGCCCGGGGGCTCCCTCGAAAGCTCGGGCGTGAGCCCGTAATCAGAGAGGGCTCTCGACCAGTCGGGGCGGCTTCGCTGCAACCGCTCCGCGGCGAAAGCCCAAAGGGCAGAGTGGTGGTACAAGGCCGCCCGCCTCGCCCCTGCTCTCGCCTCACGATCTACCGCCGGCGTAGCGCTCTTCGCCGGGGGCACAAGTTCGAGGGAACCGTCCTTCTCCAGGAAGCGGGGCTTCGCCCGGTTCGCGGTGCCGACGGACTCGAGGTTGAAGTGCAGGTCGTTGTAATAGAAGAGCAACACCACCTCACCCGGGTGATATTTCTGGACCTCCTCGTCGAAGTAGAGCCACTCCTGGTCGGTCGAATAGCCGGGAGCACCGGCATTCAAAACGTCGATCCGGCACGGCCCCAGTGCTTCGGCCAGCCGACCCCGAAGGGTCTCGGGTTCATTTGCGTAGTAGCCGTGGGCGAACGAATCCCCCATGATGGCCAGTCGGCGGGCGCCTTTGTCCGACTCGTAGGGAATCTCCGGCCCGCGAAGGCCGCGACTGTTGATCGCGATGGTGATCTCGAACTCCTGCCGGCGGATATGCTGCACGCCCTTCGGACGGGTCCGCCATCCCAGGGTTGACGAGACCTCGGAGATTGGCGTTCCCTCGACCACCCCGGGAGGCCTGGACCGAAGGAGAGCCCGCGCCGCCACCTCGGCGAAGGCCAGGACCAGAAGGGTCGACAAGCTCGCGAGAAGAAGGCGAGAGCGCCATTCTCCGACGCGCGCGTTCATGCCGCCTGGGTTTGGAGGACCGCGCGCTTTTCAACCTCTCGGAGGAGCGTCTCGAGAAAGGTTTCGTAGCGATGGGTGATGGGCTTCAGGGTCACCAGCGAGTTGCACTTCAGCACCTCGACAAAGAACTGCTCGAAGGCCGACCAGTCGCGGTACATGAGATGGCGCAGTTGCCGGTCATAGAACTTCGCGGTGTGTTCGCGCAAGGCAAGCGCCGTCACTTCGTCGCCGCGCGCGTAGAAGTCCCGAGTGGTGCGCAGCAGACCCTCGAGCGCCTTCTTGAGGGCGAGCGAGCGTTCCTTCTTGGTCACGAAGTCGGAGAAGACCCCGACTCCGGTGAGGCCCTTGTCCAGGGCCCCGGCGAGTTGAACCACCGATTGCTGGAAACAGTCCTTGAGAATGCCATGGGCATTCTCGATCCGAGCGCGAACGTTTTCCGACGACTGGGCGGAGGAGAGATCGGCAAGTTCGACCCGCACTACCTTGTTGATGTCGATGGGCATGCAGTAGGCGATGGAGTCGCAGGCGTCGCGCACCGCGCTTCCGTGAGGCAGGGACACCAGCGCCCGTTTCTCGATGTAGGAAACCAGCTGTCGGGCCTCGGAGATGACCAGAGAGAACACACAGGCCGCGGTCTTCACCCGGTCGTCGGCCAGGCCGTCCGGATTGGCGAACTCAAGATACTTGAGCAGTCGAAAGAGCTCCAGAAATACCCTGGCCACCGGATTTCGCTCGTTCGAATCCTCGACCGCGCGAATGAGAGCGGCGATCTCTGAACTCGAGACCTTGTCGAACATCGGCTTGAATTTCTTGTCCAGGAGGGCGGCCAGGGGGGGGTTCCGCCGAAGCTCTCGCGAGAAAATCCGACCGACGGATTCGAAGATCTGAAGCGGTGTCCTCTGCGACCGAAGAGATTCGGCCACCAGAAGCCGCACGTCCTCGAGCGTCCCCCGGAGCACCAGCAGGCCCGCCTCGGGCCGGGCATCCCGGAGCAGTCTCTCGAAGTAGGGATCGGTACTCTCCGACTCCCGAACAAAGCCGTCGACGTATCGCTTGAACTGTGCTTCATCCACCCGCTCCCGAGGCAGAAGCTGCGAGCAGAGCTGGCCGATGCGAAGGAGGCACAGGTCCACCACCGCGAGTTCCGACGACCAGTCGCGGAACGGGAGTTCGTTGACCTGCGCATCGGAAAGGGCATGGTGGGCGGGCTTGAAAAAGCGGTCGAGGGCGCGAAGCCACATCTCGAGCTCGAACAGCTCCCGCTTGCGGCCCGACTCCCCCGCTCCTTCCATCCAGGCGCGCACCTGGGTGCGGAGATAGTCCGACCCCAGGCGGGCTTGCCGGTCCGTGCGTTCAGTCTCTTCCATGATGGCAAATGGGGCGCGCCCGGGACGATGCCTGCGCCTTGTCGGGTTGATCTTACCGAAAGCCGGCCGGCCTTCTCGATTAAACTTCCAAAACGATGGCTTTTGAAGAATCCCGCGAAAAACTGGGGCTGGTCTCCGAACTCTGGGCGTTCATGAAAGTCCGGAAGAAGTGGTGGCTCGGCCCGATAGTGGTGATGCTGGTCCTGCTGGGCCTGCTGATCGTCCTCACCCAGGGCACCGCCGTGGCCCCCTTCATCTATACCCTCTTTTAGGCGGGGGTCCGCAGAGTCCGAACGGACCGCCGTGCTTAGCCCCCCACACCCCCGCGCGCTGCGGCGGGAGTAGATCCCGCCTTCGCTTGGTTCCGGGCGCCAATCCGTGTCCGCGGTCGACTTAAGAACTGGCCGAAGCTCGGCGGCGCCGCTTTCGAATCGCCTGATTTACTCAGGCGATTCGAGCGTAGTGAAGATCCGCCGAGCGCAGGCGAGGGGGTTCCAGGGGGGCCGGGTCCGTGTCTGGCCCCCCTAGACTCTAGAACGTAAAACGGGTCTCGAAGGTCACGGCGCGGCGCAGGATGTCGCCGAACACATGCTGCTGGATCTTCTTATCCAGCAGGTTCTGGCCCTTGAGGGTCGTGACGATTTTGCCGTTGTTGAACTTCACGCTGAAGTTCGCGTTCACAAGAGTGAAAGCTTCGGTGAAACCGTGGTACGTCGAGCCCAGAACGTCGGTCCAAAGGGCCTTGTCCTGGTAGTTCACCTGAGCCGTCCCCGTGAAGCGCCTGCTGTTCCAGTTCAAGCTGCCGTTGAAACGGTTCTTCGCCGGCAGCGACAATTCCTCCGAGAGGTACGGGATCTGGCCCGCCGCGGCCTTCAGCACCTTGGGCTTCTTCTGGTACGAATAGTTTGCCGACACCGACCATTCGTTGTTGACCCGATGGTCCAGCGAAAGCTCCACGCCGTCCTGTTCGAGCGGTCCCAGGTTGAGGTAGCTGCTCGCGATCCGTGGAAGCGGGAACCCGGGAATCCCGGCTTGAACCAGGAATCCGTAAAGAGGTCCAGGAATGCCGACCGGCGAGCAGCAGGTGGCGGAGTCGGCCGCGGTGTACGGAGTGTACGGAGCAAGACCCGCAGGGTTGGACGCGTTCGGCGTGAGCTGAACGAAGTTGATGTTGTCGTCGGTCCGGTTCCGGTACAGCGCGATCCCCAGCGTCGTCTTGTTCTTGAAGGTTCCGGTGTACGCGAATTCGTACGCGGTCACCGACTCTTCCTTCAGGTTCGGATTCCCAACACTCTGGACGATGAGGCCGACCGGGGTCGCCGGAACGAGAGAGGCCAGCAACTGGCCGGTGGGTCCCGGAACGAGGAGCGGAATCAACGGGCGCAACGGGCGCAGATCGATGGTGGCGGCGAAGATCTTCTGGTCAAGATAGTTGTTGATCGCGGACGGCGCTCGGAACGCCTTGTTGTACGAGACCCGGAAAGACTGGTCGGAAGCAGGCTTGAACATGGCGGTCACCCGAGGCGAGAAGACCGCCTTGTCGATGTTGCCAAACTTGTCGACGCGCCCACCCGCGACCAGACGGAACTTGTCGACGAAGAACTCGTCCTGGAAATAGCCGCCAAGCTCATTGCGATCTTCGGCCAAGGGCGCCAGGGTGATGTCGAACTGGTTTCGGCGAGCGTTGCCGCCGTAGGAGAGAACATGCTTCTCGGCCACGATCCTGGAGTGTCCGACCTCGAAGTCGAAGGTCTGGGTGTTGAAGTTGAGCTTGACCCCCTTGCCGGTTGCGGGGTCGGTGAGAAGGAGGTTGGGAGCTTTGACATCAAGCAGGTTGGCGAACGCGGCGACCTTGAAGGCCCCCTTGATGTAGCCGACGCGGCCATAGCCGAGATAGGACCCGCTCTGGATATTGAACGGGCCGATGCCGGTATGGATGAGTCCGGTGGTGCCGGAATAGCCGCCGGAATATGTCACCCGGCCGCCGTTGGACATGTCCTGATCGAACCGAGCATCGAACTTAGGCTGCTTGGTTCCATCGTTCTCGAAGGACGTTCCCGGCGCGCCGGTCGAACTATCGGGGTAGTAGGAGGAGCCGCCGATGCAGCCCGCTGCGCCCACCACCTGGGGACAGGTGGTGGCCGAGCGGGGGTCCTGAATCAACGGAACCTTGCCGGTCGGGCGCGAGTACGGATCCGACTCGAGATAGCCGGCGGTCAGGCGCGTCGACCACTTGTCGTTGATGGCCTTCGCGAAGGAGATGTTGCCGCCGAAGGAATTGCCCTGGCCACTCGACTCCCGCGAACCGCCCTTGGTACCGAACGTTCCGGCGGAAAGCGAAATGGTGGTGCTCGGATTCTCGCGGGGCGTCTTGGTCAGAATGTTGACGACTCCGGTGAGGGCGTTGGCGCCCCAGACCGCGGAGGCGGGACCGCGAACGACTTCGATCTGCTTGATGTCCGCCGGGTTGCTCGGAACAAGGTCCCACAGGACCAGACCGAAGAAGTCGAGGTAGATCGACCGGCCGTCCAGCAGGACGAGGGTGGAGGTGGCGAGGGTCGAGGTCCCCTGGCGCATGCTGAGGTTTACGTCGCGAGCCGAGGTCTGGATCACATTCACGCCGGGGACGTTCCTCAAGATGTCACCGAAGCTGGCGCTCGGCGCGTTCTGAAGCGTCGCGGAGCTGACGACCGACATGGTGACTGGGGCGTTAGCGAGGGTCGACTCGATCTTGGAGGCGGAGACCACCACGGTTTCACCGAGACCCGCGATCTTCAGCGAGAACGGGAGGTTGACTCCCGCGGCCACCCCGTCCTTGGTCTGCGCCCCAAAGCTCGGCATCGAAACCGCCACCTTGTAAGGACCGCTGCCGACGGGCACGACGCTGAACTTGCCGGCGGAGTCGGTGTAACCGGTCTTGCTGCCACCCGGTCCGGAAACCACCACGGTAGCCCCAGGCAGCGTTCCGCCTGATTCGTCTGCCACCGCTCCGGTGATCGCAGCGCCTTGCGCGAAGACCGATGTGGCCACGAATACGACCGCTATTGCGGCGAGAAGTTTTCTCATAGTTGCTCCTAAGATCTGTTTAGGTTCCGGCCCGGGGACGATCCCCAACTCGTGGATTGGGAGAGTCATACCACAATTCGCGACCGGCTGGGCCGCCCATCCGGCAAAGTCAGGAGCGCAGGGCGGCGAGGAGCTTCTCGTGGATCCCCCCGAAGCCGCCGTTAGAGAGGACCAGGACGTGGTCGCCGGGGCGAAGATGGTCGGTCATCTGGGCCACAATGTCATCTACTTTCGAGATGAAGCGCGCTCGACCGCCTTCCCGGTTGATGGAGGCGACGAGCATCTCTTCACTGATCCGCTCGGCTTCCGGGACCTTCCCGGGAAGGTGGGCCGCGGAGATGATCACCTCGTCGGCGGTGGCGAAAGCGCGCGCGAAATCCATCTCGAACACTCTGGTTCGTGAGGTGTAGGACCGAGGCTCGAAGATGGCGACGACGCGCTCACCCCTGGCCATCCTTGAGTGGAGGGCCGCCACCGTCTCTCGGACCGCGGTCGGATGGTGGGCAAAATCGTCGTAGACGCGGACCCCCCGCGCTTCGCCGCGGAGCTCGAGACGTCGCTTGACCCCGCTGAAAGCGGCAAAAGCGGCGGCAATCCTGTCGAAAGGAACCCCCGCCTCCAGGGCCGCAATGGTCGCAGCCAGAGCGTTCCGGACATTGTGATTTCCCGAGGCGCTCATCCGAATGCGGCCCAGCCTTTCGCCATCGTGGAATACTTCGAACTCCGAACCGTCCGCGGAGAGAACGATGGCGCGCGCCTGCCACGATGCGCCGGCAGCCGCCCCGAGCGCGAATGTCGCCATCCGCGACTTCACCGATGAGAGTATCTCCACCAGCGCCTCGCTCTCGACTCCGGCGATCAGCAGGCCACGACGCGGAATCACACTCATCAGCCGAATGAAAGCAAGCTGGACGGCGGCGAGGTCAGCGTAGATGTCGGCATGATCGAACTCCACATTGCCGATGATTGCGGTGTCGGGGAGGTAGTGAACGAACTTCGGCCGCTTGTCGAAGAAGGCGGTGTCGTACTCGTCGCCTTCGACCACAAAATGCCGGCCCGAGCCCAGTCCGTAGCTCGTTCCGAGATCGAGACTGACCCCTCCGATAAGGAACGACGGGTCGAAACCCGCATGCCTCAAGATGTGGGTGAGCATCGAGGTGGTCGTGGTCTTGCCGTGGGTGCCCGCCACCACGATGGAGGTGCGATCGCGCAGGAACTCCTCGGCGAGCAGCGCGGCCTGGGAGGTATAGCGGCGTTTCGCGTCGAGGACTGCTTCGACCTCCGGATTCCCGCGCGAGAGAGCGTTGCCAATCACGATCAACTCGGCGTCGTCCGGGATGTTCATTTCGGAATAGGGCGAAGCGACCCGCACTCCCATGCGCGCCAGTTCGTCGGACATCGGCGGATAGACGTCCTGGTCTGACCCCGTGACCCGATGCCCTTTGGCCTTGAGCAGGCCGGCGAGCGATGCGGTGGCGGCGCCGCAGACGCCGGAGATGTGGATATTCACGGTGCGTCCAGACTATTCGTCCAGATCGACAACCAGATCCTCGGTGACCCCAAGCTCCAAAAGGTGCAACC
This sequence comes from Vicinamibacteria bacterium, assembly GCA_031362685.1. Classification (GTDB taxonomy): domain Bacteria; phylum Acidobacteriota; class Vicinamibacteria; order Fen-336; family JAGNNV01; genus JAGNNV01. The sequence continues at coordinate 22,195 of JANLSZ010000273.1, forward strand.
GGCCGGAGAGACCGGTCGATGGCCCCGAGGGAGAATCCGGCGGATCCTCGGGGGACAGAAGGACTTTGGTGCCAAGGGGCAGGGTCAGCATGGGTTCAGTGCAATGGCCCACCGGGAGGCCGAGGGCCACCGGGCCCTCGAACCCTTTGAGCGCGTCCAGCAAAACCTCGTCGAGAGCGAATCCGTCATCGGCGCCCGCCTCGCATTTCGCCATGACGCCGAAAACGATCCCCTGCACATCGCGCAGCGACTGGGAATCGCGCAACTGAGTCAGCATGCGGTGGAGCTTGTAGGGCGGCTCTCCTTGATCCTCGATAAGGAGGATCGAACGACCCGTCCAAGGAAGGGCCCACTCCGTGCCGGCCAGAGCGGAGAGCAACGAGAGACAGCCTCCGGTGAGAACACCCTCGGCTTGTCCGGTCTTCAAGAACCGGACCGGGATGGAGTGCTCGGTCCGCACCCCCGTGACTTCGCCGATGAAGCTGTTCAGGTCGAAGCCCTGGGTGGCCATCTCCCCCGCCACCATCGGGCCATGAAAAGTCACCCACCCGTTCCGCTGGAGCCACGCGTGCAGCGCGGTCACGTCCGAATAGCCGCAGAACACACGGGGCTCGACCCGCGACGCTTCGAGCCAGGGCAGAAGGGAGGTGGCGCCTTCACCTCCACGGGCGCAGATGACCCCTTGGATCTTCGGATCGCTGAGCGACCAGACGAGGTCGGACAGCCGCTCATCATCCAGGCCCGCCTGGTGGAGGTTCCGCTTGAAGACATTCTCGCCCAGCACGGGCTCGAAGCCCATGGATCGGAGGCAATCGAGACCGTCCTCCACTCTCGCCTTGACCACCCGGCCGGCCGGCGCGATGACGGCCACGCGGGAGCCCGGTCCCAGAGCCTTGGGGCGAATCACAAAGCTGACCCGCCGATTTGCGCGGCGAGCAACCTCGACTCGGTTTTTCCCGCCGCCGCGACGGCCGCCTTCGCAGTAGGCTCAACATAAGGCAATGTGTATCGGTCAATCATGGCTTCGATCCTGAGCAGAGCGTCGTCGATATCCCTCTTGCGCAGTTCCCCGGTCTCTTCGGCCCGGACCAGCGCCTCGATCACACCCACCTGGGCGTCCTCATGCTCGCATACCGGGAGCAGATCGCAACCGGCCTGGGCGGCGAGCACGGCGGAAATGGCGTAAGGCCAGTTCGCGGAGACTGCCTTCATCTCAAGATCATCCGCCACAATGACGCCCTGGTAGCCGAGCTCGCTGCGCAGGAGGGTGGTCACGACCCGGGGCGAGAGGGTGGCCGGAACCTTCTCGTCGAGCTCGCGAACCACGATGTGCGCGGTCATGATGGTGGCCACCTTGGCGGCGATGGCCTTCTTGAAGGGCGGCAGTTCGACGTCATCGAGCCGGGAACGCGAATGCTCCACGATCGGCAGGTCCAGATGAGAGTCCTTTTCGGTATCTCCGTGACCAGGAAAGTGCTTCGCGCAAGCGGCGACGCCCGCCCCCTGCATCGCTTTGATGAACACGGCGCCAAGGCGCCCAACCTGTTCGGGGTCGCGGCCAAACGATCGATCGCCGATGATCGGGTTCTGCGGATTCGTGTCCACGTCCACCACCGGCGCGAAGTCGAGGCCGATGCCGCAGGCTTTCAGTTCGGCGGCCAGCGCCTCCGCCATGCCTCGAACCAGATCCTCGGAACCCAGATCGCCAAGGCGCCGGATCGGAGGCCACACCGTCCATGGCTCGCGAAGTCGTTGCACTCGACCACCCTCCTGATCGACGGCAATCAGCAGAGGTCGCGAGTAGCCGGCGTCCAGGGCCAGGCCTTGAAGTTCACGGACCAGATCGGCAACCTGAGCCGGGCTGTCTACGTTTCGCTTGAAGAGAATCAACGACTGAACATGAAAGTCGCGGATCAGCCGCTTGGCGTGGTCATTCGCGATGTGGCCGTCAAAGCCCGCCATCACCCGGGTAGCCGCCCGCACCATTCGCTCTCTTGCCATAGCTTGAAGTCGTGGGTGGTGGGTTGAATCCGTTCGACTAGGCGAGACGCGTCTTGACCGCTTCGCTCACCTTCTTGCCGTCCACGATCTTCCCCGTCTCCTTGAGTGCGGCCATGGCCGCTTTCATGACCGCTCCCATGTCCTTCGCGGTCGGCGTTCCCAGGGCCAGCGCCGCTCTGTCGACTTCCGACTTGATCTCGTCGTCGGTCGCGGAGTCGGGAAGAAACGCCTTGAGGATCGCCAGTTCGGCGGTTTCCTTGTCGACCAGTTCCGTCCGGCCAGCCTTGGAAAACTGTTCAATCGAGTCCTGCCGCTGCTTGGCCAGGCTCTCGACCACTTTCTGGGACTCCGCTTCGTCGAGCGGCGAGCGCTTGTCGATCTCTTTCTTCTTCAGCTCCGACTTGAGAAGGCGAAGCGCATCCACCCGCGGCTGGTCCTTCGCTTTCATCGCCAGAACCGTATCGGCGGTCACTCTCTCCATGATGGTCATGGGAGACAGGTTATCAAGCCTGAACGGCCGCGTCCTCCGCAGCGGCGCGCCGCAGTGCGCGGGCCTCGCCGAGCAGCTCGCGGATCGCATCGTCGACCGAACGTCCAGCCGGCGCCGCCGGGGTCACCGCGACCGCGGCGCGCGCGTCGTCCGGGTCCCCGAGCCCCGCTTCCCGAAACCTCTTCAGCCGTTCGAGGACGAGGTCACGAATCTCGACCGCGTTCGAGACGCCCTCGAAGATGCCGGTGTGGAGCGATGCCTCCTCGCCGTGGCCCTTGGGACCGGCGGTCGAATCGCCACCGCCCGCCGAACGCACGCAGACATCGGCCAGACCCAGGAAGCGCTGCAGCGGACCCTGACGGATCTCGACCTGCTGGACGTTCGCGAAGCTCATGGTGGATTCCTGCAGGCGGAGAATCCCGGTGCGGATCCTGAGGCTCCGGTCGGTCACGATGTACCAGTGCTGCTCGAACTCGAGACGCACGATCGCGTAGGTCACGAGCATCTGCGCAAGGAAGAGTGCGATGCCGGCGAACTCGATGAATTCGATCAGGGGGATCAGGTAAGGCGGGGCCTTCGACACGAATGCCTTTATCGCGCGCTCCCGCTCCTGTCGCCGTTCCTCCCGCGACCGGGACGACCTCGCGGAAGGCGAAGGACCAGGCGACCCGGCACTCGCCTCGACCAAGGGCGACGGCTCGGGAAGGGCGGCCCGCTTTGCCGCCTGCTCGATGCCCATCTCAAACGCCCCCAGGGCCACCAGGGAGAAGCCGATACCGACGATGGCGCCGGCCTGCCCGACGTACCACCGGAGCACCCGGAGCCGGTAGTGATTGAGACCGGCCCGGAAGACGCGCACGGAGCCCGGCGCACCCAGCGGGGGCTCGGGCTCATGGGGAACCCGCATCAGGCGAAGGACGCGCGCCTTCACCCACTCAAACATCTTCGCCTCCCTTCCCGCCGCCCGGGCCGCGGGACTCCAGGATCTTCCGGGTCTCCCGGATCTCGTGCGCCACCGCGAGAAGGGCGGCCGCGAGATCGGGCGACCCGGCGGAGCCCGCGTGCGGCCGCGCCGGCTGGGCGTGCGCAGGATCGGCGACGCCGCGCATCCTCGAGTAGAGAAAATCGCGAACCATCTCGAACTCCTTAATGCCCTCGATGGTCATCTCCGCGCCCGAGTTGCCGCTCGCGGTCTGCACCAGGATCCGGCCGAGACCGAGCCAGCGTTCGATCAGGTTCGATCTCAGGTGGATGTCCTGGATGCGCGCATAGTTGATGATGGTCTCGCGCCGGAACAGAATGCCCCAGCTCATCGAGATGCCCTCGGTCGTGAACTTGTAGCGAAGGGTGTGGTACTTGAACCAGAGCACGAGGGCGGCGACCGGGAAGAGGACGAGGAACGCCAGCGACGAAATCAGGTAGTAGGTCCACAGGTCCCGGTGGGGCCTCTCTATGCCGAGGACGGTGGCCTCAGCGTCGGGTGTCATCATGGGGCGTGACGTTACCAAGCAGGCGTTCCACCGCCTCCACTGCGACCTCGAATCGCTGTTCATAGGAACCGGAGAGCCGGACTACCGGAGTCGGACCGTGCGCGAGCTGCTCCGCGAAGCGCCGATCCATCCACTCCCGGATGTGCTCGCCATCGCGAAGTCCGTCCTGCACGAAGGGGACGTCGGGGGCGGTCAGCAGGTACAAGTCGACCTTGTCGCGCGCGCCCACGGCGTCCACGCGCGGATCGCGGGTGCGCTGATAGCGCTCGTGCCAGGTGCCGGTGGCGAACGCGTTCGTATCGGCGAAGAGAATACGATTGGCGCGGCGAGCCGCGGCCTCTTCACGCTTCTGCTGTTCGGTCGCGATTTCGAGGAATTCGTCGGGAGACCAGGCCGGGGCCGGATCGCCCGGGCTCCACCGTTCGACCTTACGCTCCCAGTGCTCGCGTCCGAACTCCGGCACCCACTCGGTCTGGAAGCGTTCCGCCAGTTCGCGGGCCAGGGTGGTCTTGCCCGTCGACTCCGCGCCGATGACCACCACCCGTTTCACGAAGTAGGCGCGCACGCATGGCTCCAGGTACTCGAGATAGCGCAAGGGCGACGCGCGGATCTGCGTCCCCGAAATCGGCACCACCAGGCGCTCTCGGTCGATCATGACGTGACGGGCGCCCAGTAGACGGGCGAACTCCGGACCATAGTCCTCGCTGCTGAAGACCGCGTCCGGGGCGAGACCCAGGTAGCGCGCGGTGAACTGGGCCCACTCGTGGCTGTCGTCGGCCAGTTCGTCCTCCACCAGATCGATCTCGCAGTCCGGGTGGATCTCCTGGAGCCAGGCCTTGCGCAGTTCGCCGGGGATGGTCTGCGAGGGGTGATGAGGCAGCATCACAATCAACCGATCGACCTGGCGGCGGGCCTCGACGATGAGGTGTTTGTGCCCGCGGTGAGGCGGATAGAACTTGCCGACCACGAAGCCCAGGGTCACGTCGCTCGCACCGGGGCAAAGGATTCGGGCCGCGCCGCCGCCCACACCGCCCGCCAGCGGACCAGCCCCATGACCGCCATCACCAGGAATACCGCATAGAGCAGGGCGGTGAGGTTCAAGCCGCGGGAGACGTAGAGCGGGACATAGGCGGCGTCCACCAGGATCCACAGGTGCCAGTTCTCCAGCCGTTTGCGATTCAGCAGCCACTGAGCGCCCAGGCTGACCGAGGTGGTCGACGCGTCCCAGAATGAGGCCGACCCACCCACCAGACGAAGAGTCTTCCAGAGCAGGAGGGTGCTCGCGACCACCGCGAGCCCCACCACCAGAAGTTCGAGATCGGGCGCTCGGGTGACGTGGAGGCGCGTGTGCCGCTCGCCTCCGTAGAGCCATAGATACCAGCCAATGAGGCCAAGGACGAAGTAGACAACCTGCAAAGCGGAATCGCCGAAGAGCCGAGCCTGAAAGAACACCACGCAGTAGGTCGCGGTATTGAGCAGGCCGATCGGAAAATTCCAGATGTTCTCCTTGACCGTCAACCAAACACAGACCGCACCGGTCACGAAGGACACGGCTTCGAGCGGGGAGGCCCGGCCCGAGCCCGCCATGCCCATGGCGACGAGGCCCACGCAGACGGTGAGAGTGGAGAGCACCGCCGTCTCATTCGCCCTGATCTGAGCGGCCTGGGAAGTGTCGCTCATCACCCGATCTGGAGTCGTCCCTGGCGAAGGGTCGGGTGCTCGAGCACGCCCTTCAAAGCCGATTCCGACCAATGATCCCGCGCCACCGACTCAAGATCGAGAAAGGGCATCCGGCTCGCGGCCAGAAGTGCGGAAACCTTCCGGTCGATCTCGCGCACGAAGGCCAGGTCGGTGTCGCGAAAGCCGTCTTCTGGAACTTCGGCTAGAACGGGAACGCGGATCAGCAGATCGTAGGTCTTCATCCACATCTCGACGAACTTCTCCACCGCCAGGTCGCGGCCGCAGGCGAGAAAGAAATAAGCGTAGTTGTCGAGGGCGGCCCGGTCGCACACCACCACGTCGGAATGAGACGAAGCGCGGATCTCTTCGGCTACCTGGGTGGCCAGAATCCACAACTGAGCCTCGCGCGAGGTTTTGCGATTCACGGGAAGGGGCGAGGCCCGCGCCACCTCCTTGACCATGTCGACGTTCACGCCCCGGCGCTTCAACTGCGCGGCCAGGTCGAAACAGAGCGTGGTCTTGCCGACCCCGTGCGAACCCACAAAGGCGATCTTCATGTCGCGCGTACTTTAATGGCCGCGCTCGCCGGTACCGTCATTGCGAGCCGGTCCACCGACGCCGTGCCCCGAGGGCAGGCTTCGCGCTGCCCCGAGGGCAGGCTTCGCGCTGGCCCAAGGCCAGGCTGCGCGCTCCGTGACTTTTGGGAGAAACCCACCGTCATTGCGAAGGCCGCTGTCCGTTCGCATGGCCTGAAGCAATCTCTCGGGAGATTGCTTCGGTCCACTCCGAAACGGCGGGTCCCTCGCAATGACGAGAGGTTCAATTGCCTGGGTAGTGGACTGGGCCTGCCAAGAAACCCGACCGCAATGCCAGCGCGCAGCCGGCCCTTGGGGCACGAAGCGACCCCTTCCCGCCACTATCATTGCCGTATGGTCGACATGTACGAGCCGTACGAGAAGCTCATACCCATCGAAGTCCTGGGGAAGCGCTTCGAGGTTCCGGAGAACAACACCCTCCTGCGCCAGCTGGTTTTCGTGGCTCCCGACGTCGCCACCGGCGGGTACTGCTGGAATGCCGAGTGCCGGTACTGCGAGATCAAGTATGAGGTCGGCGGGCGCACCATGACCGGCCTCGCCTGCCGGGTGAAGGCGGTGCCCGGCTTCTAGGTCACCAAGCTCGCCCCCGAGTTGAAGTACAACATTTCGGAAGCGCTGCGAAATGCGCCGGCGGTGGAACCGACCGAGCCGACGAACCCGCGAAAATAGCGCGGCGGCCGGCCCCCCGACCTAAGACGTCGGCGACAGCTGCCCGTCCTGCATGCGCAGGATTCGATCGGAGCCCTGCGCCAGGGTCTCGTTGTGGGTGGCCCAGAGGATCGCGATACCCCGCTCTCGGGCTACGGTGTGCAGCTCTTCGAAGAGCGCAGCCGCGGTCCGAGAGTCGAGATTCCCGGTCGGCTCATCGGCCAGAAGGACCTGCGGATCTCCAACTAGAGCCCGCGCCACCGCCACCCGCTGCTGCTCACCGCCGGAAAGCGCGTCCGGCGCATGGTGAAGCCTTTCGACCAGACCAAATCGCTCAAGAAGGACGCGAGCCGCCTCGAGGGCTTCAGCATCGCCAACGCCGCGAAGGCGCAGCTTCATGGCCACGTTCTCGATGGCGGTGAACTCCGGCAGCAGATGATGGAACTGGAACACAAAGCCGATGGCCTGGTTGCGCAACCGCGCGCGACCCGAGGCATCCATTCCAAACAGCGACGTGCCCGCAAGGAAGGCTTGGCCCCGATCCGGTGAATCCAGAGAGCCGAGGAGGTTGAGCAGAGTCGACTTCCCCGCCCCGGAGGCCCCCAGGAGCGCCACCACTTCGCCGCGCGCCACCCCGAGATCGACGCCCTTCAGGACATCGACGGGGCCGCTCGGCCCCTGGTAGGACTTCCAGAGATTGCGCGCCTCGAGAATCAGTTCGCTCATTCCGACCGGAGCCCTTCCGCGGGCAGGAGCGAGGCCGCTTTCCCCGCGGGGTAGAGGGTCGCGACCAGACTCACCACCAGTGCGCCCGCCACCACGAGGCCCGCGTCCGCGGGCAGGAGCTTGAAGGGCAGGTACGCGACCTGATAAACGTCGGCCGGAATCCGGATGAGTTGAAAGCGGTCGAGCACGAGACACGCGACGGTTCCGACCGCGGCTCCCAGCAGCGTGCCCACCAGGCCCAGAATCGCGCCCTGCCAGACGAAGACCCGGTGAATCAACTCCCGGGTCGCCCCCAGCGACATCAACACGGCGATGCTGCGTCGCTTCTCCGTGACCATGATGATGAGGGTGGCCACTATGTTGAGCGCGGCCACGAGCATGATGAGGCCGATGGTGAGAGCGATGGCTATCTTCTCCAGCTTCAGCGCCTCGAACAGACTGCGATTGGTTTCGATCCAGTCCGAGGTCACGTAGCCCGGGCCCACCGCGGCCAGAATGCGCGTCTCGGCGTCGTCGACCGCATACATGTCGCCGAGCCGCGCCTCGACAAGAATGGAGCCCGAGCCGGAAGGAGCGAGCAGGCGCTCCGCCTCGAGCAGGGAGATCCAGCCCCAACCGGCGTCAAATTCGTAGAGGCCCGTCCTGACCATTCCGGCGACTCGGAATTTCGCGATCTGGGGCATGACCCCGAAAGGCGTGAGCCGGCCGCGCGGGATGGTCAGGGTCACGATGTCGCCCGGACCGACCGCGAGGGCGGTGGCCACCTCCCGCCCAAGCAGGATCCCCGGGAACCCTTCGCCATGGGGCGGCAGCTCATCGATCGAACCCTCGATCACCTGTTTGGGCAGGTCGGTGATTCTGCCTTCGGCCCCACTGATGCCCTTGAGGGTGGCCACCGCCTGCGAGGACGGGGACGAAACAAGAGCTTTGCCGTAGAAGGAAGGCGCCGCCCCCAGCACCCCGGGAAGCGCCCCCACCTTGGCCGCCACACCCGTGGGGTCGTCGAAGGGTTCGCCCCGCGACTTGAACACCGAGACATGGGCGGTGGTTCCGAGGATGCGGCTGCGAATTTCGCCCTGCAGCCCGGTCATCAGGCCGAGGGCGATGAACAGAGCCATCACGCCCACCGCGATCCCCAGCACCGCGATGGTGGCGATCACGGTCAGGAATCCCCCGCCCTGTCGCTTGAGCAGGTAACGAAGGGCGATGGAAAGATCGAGGGGAATTCGCATGCGGGGACGTTCTCGACAGGGTGAACGCCGAGGGCTGGTACGTTACCCTCGCGCTCCCCTGTCCCCAAGTCTGGGGTCGGACCGGACCCGCGGCGGTCCACCGGGCGAGCGCAGGTGCTCCCGCGCGCTTGACCCAAGCCGAAGTAAGACGCTATCTTACGATCATGGAAACCATCGTCTCCAGCAAAGGACAGATCGTTCTTCCTGCCCCCCTGCGAAAACGCGACAACATCCGCACAGGTCAGCGGTTCGCGGTGCAACGCCTCCGGTCCGGCGACTACCGCCTGGTGCGCCAGCAAACGCCGGGGGACGGCCTGGTGGCCTGGCTGCGCTCGTGCCCGGAGAAGGACTATTTCGTGGCGCCGCACTTCACCGAAACCACCGATGACGTTCTCAGATGAAGTGGTTGCTCGACACCAACATTCTCAGTGAGGTCACGAAGCCTCTACCCAGTTCGAAGGTCGTGGACTGGCTCAGGGCTGAGGGCGCCGATTCCGCCATCGACCCGATCGTTCTGGGAGAACTCAAGTACAGGATCCTGATCCTGCCCCGCGGGACGCGACGGAACCGGCTTGAAGCATGGTTCAACGCCGGCGCGCGCACGATGCACTGCCTCTCGTGGGATTCCGAAGCGGGCTTGGAGTGGGCCGCACTTCTCGCCCGGCTGCGCGCCAAGGGCCTGACCATGCCCCTCCGCGACAGCATGATTGCCGCCACCGCGCTGGCGCACAAGCTGACGCTGGTCACGCGGAACGTCCGTGATTTCGCGGTGGCGAGCGTGCCTCTTCTGAACCCTTTCGTCTGAGCCTGCGCGCGCCTACTCCGTCCGCCGGCCGCCTTCGGGTCGCATCTGCGGGAACAGGATCACGTCGCGGATGGACTTCGAGTTCGTGAGCAGCATGGCCAGGCGATCGATGCCGAGGCCGCAACCGCCGGTGGGAGGCAGGCCGTGGCCGAGGGCCCGGACGTAGTCCTCGTCCATCTGATGGGCCTCATCGTCACCGCCCTCCCGGTTCTCGATCTGGTCGAGAAAACGGGCGCGCTGTTCGAGCGGATCGTTCAACTCCGAGAAACCGTTCGCGATCTCCATTCCGCATATGAAGAGCTCGAATCGATCGGCGAACTCCGGGTTATCGGCGCGGCGCTTGGCCAGGGGCGAGATCTCGACCGGGTAGTCGACCACGTAGGTGGGCTGGACGAGCCCCTCTTCGGCGAAGTCGGCGAATAGGGATTCGATGGTCTTGCCATGAGCGAGTTTCTTGTACTCCGCCGCCGGAACACCCTTCCGCCGGCACGCCGTGACAAAGGCTTCGGTGGTCACCAAGGCCTTCAACGTGCCTGCATTCTCAACCTCCGCCACCGAGACCGTCCGATCGAGTTCCCTCGACAAGGCCGCGGCAATCGCTTCCGACATCCGAATCCGGGCGAACGGCGTCTTGAAGGAGAGATCGGTCTCACCCCAGGTGACATCCGTGCCGCCGGTGGTCAGGAGGGCCGCGTTCTCGATCAGCTTTTCCGTGATGGCCATGACGTCGCGACAATCGAAGTAGGCGGCGTAGAACTCCAGCATGGTGAACTCGGGGTTGTGGTGGGCCGAGAGTCCCTCGTTCCGGAAATTACGGTTGATTTCGTAAACCCGCTCCAGGCCCCCCACCCCGAGGCGCTTCAGATACAGCTCGGGCGCGATGCGGAGGTAGAGATCGACGCCGAGGGCATTGTGATGGGTGACGAACGGACGCGCGAGCGCGCCTCCGGCGATGGGATGCATCATCGGGGTCTCGACTTCGATGTAGCCGCGCTCGTCCATGAACCGGCGAATCGACGCGACCATGCGCGAGCGCGCCACGAACGTCTTCCTCACACCGGGGTTCGCGACCAGGTCGACATAACGCTGCCGATACCGGGTCTCGACATCGGTGAGGCCATGCCACTTTTCGGGCAGGGGCAGAAGGGCTTTCGAAAGGAAGGTGAGTGCGGTGGCTTGAACCGTCAGCTCGCCGGTGCGGGTGCGCATGAGCCGGCCCGCCACCCCGATGAAGTCGGCCATGTCGACAAGATTCCAAACCTCGAACGCCTTCTCGCCCACGCCGTCGAGCCGCACGTAGACCTGGAGATTGGCGTCGCCGTCGGTGAGGGTGGCAAACCCCGTCTTGCCGTGCGACCTCCGGGTGAGCACTCGACCGGCAATGCGCACTTCGACGGCCTTCGCGGTCAGTTCTTCCGCACTCAGGGCTCCCCACTCCTTCACGATCGCGTCGAGCGCATGCGACCGCTCGAACTTCGTGGGATAGACCGCGTGCCCAAGGGCGATCAGCGCCTTCGCTTTGTCGAACCTTTCGCCCGACTCCTTCGGCCAGCCGGGAACCGGGGGCTCGGGTTCGGGGGCGGTGGGATCGACGGTCTGGTCAGTCAACTGGAGCCTCGCTTTGATCGACGCGGGCGGCGGGCGACTTATCTCGATACCGGCGCTTCAGCGCGTCGAGAATGCCGTTCACGAAGGAGGCCGAGTCAGCCTCGCCGTAGCGCTTCGAAATCTCGATCGCTTCGTCAATGATCACCGCGGAGGGCGTCGCATCCTCGCACTTGAGTTCGTAGGCGCCCAGGCGCAGGACGTTCCTCTCGATCGCGGCCAGGCGTCCGAGCTCCCAGTTGGTCATCACGCTGGTGATGTCGGCATCGATGCTCACCCGCTCGCGCTCCGTGCCCGCGAAGAGCCTCTCGGCCATCGAGCGCACGGCCGGCGTGCCGTTTCGCATGGTCCAGAAGTCTTCGATGACCCGGATCGGCTCCTCGCCCGACCATTCCCGCTGATACAGCATCTGCATCGCGCACACCCGGGCCTTCGACCGTTGTCCCATCAGCGACGCTTCTTTCCGGCCGAGCCCCGAAGGGCCAAGGGCGTCTTCATCAGCTTCTTCAGGAGAAGAGCGGTTTCGATGGCGGCCACCGCCGCCTCCCGACCCTTGTTGTGACGGCCGGGTTTGGATCTGGCCAGCGCCTGGGCTTCCCTGGTGACGGTCAACACTCCGAAGGCCACCGGGACTCCGGTGGTGAGTGAGGCGTTCATGATTCCGCGCGCCGACTCCCGCGCGATGTGCTCGTAGTGATCGGTCTGGCCCTTGATCACCGCGCCCAGGGCCACGATGGCGTCATAGCGGCCGGTGAAGGCCGCGGTCTGAGCGATGAGCGGAAGTTCGAACGCTCCCGGAACCTGTTCAACGTCGAAGGCCGCGCCAACCTCGCGGAGGTACGCCGAAGCGCCTTCGGCCAGTCCCGACCCCACGGTCTCGTTGAACCGCGATTGAAGAATCAAAACGCGCAGGCCGCGTCCGTTCGCGGGGTCAGGCTGGCGCGCGGGCGGCGTCTTCACCGGCCTTGAAACTTCGCCGGGCGCTTTTCCAGAAACGCGGTGGTGCCTTCGGTCTTGTCCGCGGTCGAGCACAGGACCGCGAAGAGGGTGGCCTCGTGGTCCTGGGCGTCCTCGAACGACATGTCGAGTCCGGCATTCACCGCTTCGATGGTGTATTTGAGGGACAACGGGGCGTTCGCGAGGATCTTCTTGAGCAGTTTCGCGGCCTCCGCCATCAACGTCGCCTTCGGGACCACTCGATTCACCAGGCCGATCCGGAACGCCTCTTCCGCCGACACCATGTCGCCGGACAGAAGAATTTCAAGGGCGCGGCCACGGCCCACCAGGCGCGGGAGGCGCTGGGTTCCCCCATAGCCGCAGATCAGACCCAGTTTCACCTCGGGGGTGCCGAGGCGCGCGTCTTCGGAAGCAATGCGGATATGGCAGGCCATGGCCAATTCACAGCCGCCGCCCAGCGCGAAGCCGTTGATCGCGGCAATCACCGGTCCGCGAAAACGCTCGAGGCGGTCGTAGACCCGCTGGCCCTTCATGCCCGTTTCCCGGCCCTCCACCGGTGTGGCCTGGGCGAGCTCGCCGATGTCGGCGCCGGCCACGAACGCCTTCTCGCCCGCGCCGGTGAGGATCAAGCCTCGTACCGAGGCCTCCCCGTCCAGCTCCGTGATGGCCGCATCCAGCTCGCCGATCACCGTGGCATTGAGCGCGTTCATCTTGTCGGGGCGATTGATGGTGATGACGGCAATGCCGTCGGCCTTCCTCTCAACCAGCAAGGTGGTGTACATGATGGTCCCTTAGACCAGACCTTTCGTGGGGGTGGGCGGATTGGTCGAATAGTCGTAGAAGCCCTTGCCCGTCTTCCGGCCGTACATCCCGGCCTGGACCATGCGCTTCAACAGGGTGGGCGGAGCGTAGCGGGCTTCCTTGAACTCATCGAACATGATGTTGGCGATGTAATACGTGGTCTCGATGCCCACGAAGTCGAGCAGAGCGAACGGACCCATCGGATACCCGCAACCCAGTTTCATGGCCTCGTCGATGTCCTGGACCGAACCCACGCCCTGCTCGAGCGAGCGAATGGCATCGACCATGTAGGGAACGAGCAGACGATTCACGATGAATCCAGGCTTGTCGCTCGCGCGAACCACCGTCTTCCCGATGCCGGCGCCGAACGAACACATGGCTTCGAAAACCTCCGGGCTGGTGAGGGGCCCGCGGACCACCTCGACCAGTTTCATCAACGGGACGGGGTTGAAGAAGTGCAGTCCAACCACGCGGTCGGCCCGGCCGGAACCCGCGGCCATCTCGGTGATCGAGAGGGACGACGTATTCGACGCGAAGATGGTGTCCTTGCCGCAGACCTTGTTGAGCGCTTGGAATGTTTCGTGCTTGAGCGCGATGTTTTCGACCACCGCCTCGATCACCACGTCGCAAGGGGCCAGATCCTCGATCTTCGTGGTGCCTTTGAGCCGGCTCATGATTTCGGCCTTCTTCTCGGCCGTCATCTTGCCCTTCTCGACACTCTTGGTGAGGAACTTGTCGATGGAGCCGAGACCCTTTGAGAGCGCCGCGTCGTTCACTTCGCGGACGATCACGTCGTGCCCCGCTTCGGCGCACACCTGGGCAATTCCCGAGCCCATCAGGCCGCAGCCCACCACTCCGACTGTCTTCTTGTCAGTCATTGTTGTCTTTCTTGTCTAACGGGATCCCGGCGCCTGCCCAAGAGGGGGTTCGCCGGAACACTCAGGGCGTAGCCGTTCGCCGGCGCCCAGCTAATGGATGCTTTCAATAATCATGGCGATCCCCTGGCCGCCGCCGATGCATGCGGTGGCCAGGCCATATCGGCCTCCCCGGCGGCGCAATTCGAGCGCCACGCTGAGCAGAATACGGGTGCCCGAGGCTCCAAGCGGATGGCCAAGGGCGATGGCTCCCCCGTTCACGTTCACCTTGTTGCGATCGAGGCCGAGTTCCTTTTCCACCGCGAGGTACTGCCCGGCGAACGCCTCGTTGACTTCGATCAGGTCGATGTCCCTAAGCGTAAGTCCGGCGTCGGCGAGCGCCTTGCGGGAGGCGGGAGCCGGACCGATGCCCATGATCTCGGGAGGGACTCCGGCCACACCCCACGCCACCACCCGGGCCAGAGGCCTGGCCTTTCCGCGCGATCTCGACGTGGACAGAACGAGGGCCGCCGCGCCATCTACGATGCCGCTGGCGTTGCCCGCCGTCACCATGCCCTCCTTGCCGAACGCGGGGCGAAGGGCGCCCAGAATCTCCATCGTGGTGTCGGGGCGCATGTGATCGTCGTCCTTGATGGAGATGACGTTCTTGCCTTTCTTCACCTCCACCGGGACGATCTCCTCATCGAACACGCCTCTGGTACGGGCCGCAGCCGCGGCCTGCTGAGAGCGGAGTGCAAACTCGTCCATGGCCTTGCGGTCGATCCCGTATTGAGCGGCCAGCTTGTCGGCGGTTTGAGCCATGTAGAGGCCGCAATGCGAGTCGAGAAGCCCCGCCATCAGGCTGTCTTCGAGAGCGCCCTGTCCGAGCTTGAAACCGTCGCGCGCGCCGCGGATGACGTGAGGGGCCTGGGTCATGTTCTCCATACCGCCCGCGACCGTGACCTCGGCCTCGCCGAGAAGCATCAGCTGCGACGCGGAAATCACCGACTGAATGCCGGAACCGCAGAGCCGATTGACGGTGAGGGCCGGGGTCTCGATGGGCAGGCCGGCCTTCAAAGCCGAGTGGCGCGCGCCATACATCGCGTCCGCCGATGTTTGCATGGCATTGCCCATCACCACCTGCTCAACTTCGGCCCCCGGAACACCCGACCGTTCGAGAGCCGCCTTGATCGCGAGGCCTCCCAGGGTGTTCGCACTCACTTCCTTGAAGGAGCCGACGTATTCGGCCATGGCGGTACGCGCCCCGCCCATAATGAAGATGTCCTTGGTGGCTTTGATGGCTGATGCTCCTCTGGCGGTTTCGAGTCGGATTCTACCTTGCGGGCGCTTGACGCCCTCGAGATCGCGGGCGTAGCGTGCAAGGCCACGATGACCTTGACTCCCGTTTCTCGTGCTCTTCTTCTGCTTGCGCTGGCCAGCGCCGCCGTTTTGGGCTGCACCGCAGGCGTGGCTCCCACCGTCGCTCCGGTTCAGTCCAGCACCGCGGTGCCCGCCTCCGCGGACAGCGTGTTTGTCGTCTCCGATGCCTGGGCGCCCAAGGTAGGAAGCACTTTCGAACTCTTCTCGGTGGGAGCCAGTTCTCAACCCACACGGCTCACCTTCGGCACCCCCAGCCAGTCTTTAGGGGCGTCGCCCTCGCTGGATCGTTCCCGGGTTGCTCTGCGGCGGGTCAACGCGGACACAAACCGCGATGGCCGCCTTGACGACTCCGACCGGGTGAGCCTGCTGCTGGTGGACCTCGCGAAACAAATAGAGGGCCCCTTTCTTCCGGATAGCTGGACCACCAGCAGCGCGGACTGGGCCTCGGACGGAACCTTCCTCATTCACACGTCCTCGCCCGACGGCAGTGGAGATGATCTGTATCAGATCGACTCGAACGCTCAGAACAACCAGCGCATACTCTTCACCCCCAACGCGCGCGAGCGCGGAGCGCGGCTGAACGCCGCCGTCACTCGCGTGGTCTACGAGCGAATCGACGGCCTGAACGCGGGCAAGAGTGAGATCTGGGTCTTCGTTTCAAGCACCAACCTGACGAAGATCACAGACAGCGGCATCACCGGCGACCTGCTCGCCGGAACCTTGTACCTTGTGGGTTCGGATGCCGGTCCGGACTATTCGCCCGACGGCACGGCGGTGGTGTTTCGCCGCCTCACCTCCAACAGCGTCGCCGGAGGCGCCTGGGACATCTTGACCGTGACGACCGCGGGCGGCACGCCTCGAGTCATCGCGTCCGGACCACAGTTCCGGTCAAACCCGGATTGGAGCAAGGACGGCATCGTGTTTTCCGAGGCAAATCTCACCACCGGTGGCACCGATATCGTCGTCGTCGATCCCTCAACCGGCGTCCGCCGCGTTCTGCAGTCCTTCGGGAGCGGGTATAAAGCCGGCGCGCCGCGCTGGATAGCCGGTATCGCCGGCTAACAACGCGTCATTGCGAGCCGGGCACGGACTACGTGCCCCGAGGGAGGCTTCGCGCTGGCCCAAGGCCATGCTGCGCGCTCCGTGACGGTTGGAAGAAACCCCATCGTCATTGCGAAGGCCGCTGTCCGTTCGCATGGCCTGAAGCAATCTCTCGGGAGATTGCTTCAGGCGATGCCGGAACTTCGGCTCCTTCGCAATGACGGTGGGTTTCTTCCAATCGTCACGGGCGAAGTCCGTGCGCGGCTCGCAGTGACGAAAATAGGCTGAAATGAACCATTCTTAACGGGTTTCAGCAGGAGCCCACCGAAGGCGGGCGACGAAGCAACCCCGTTCAACCACTATCAGACCTCGTAG
>JANLSZ010000292.1:0-2514 GCA_031362685.1 Vicinamibacteria bacterium
GCCTGCGGGACCGAGAGATGGATCGTGTCCCCGTCCAAAGCGGCGCTCGCCGAGCTGAGAGCGGAAAGAAGCATTCGCCCCGTGGTGGCCGCTCGCAGCCGGTCAATCTCTGAACCGGCAGCGTCCAGGTTCTCGGCCGGGGCCGGCGTTTCTACCTTGGGCGGCGTCGGAGGCGGTGGTGCTGGCTCTTCGGTCTTTGGGGGGAGGCGTCGCGCGGTTGGCGGAGGGGCCGGAGGCGTCTCCGGTGGGAGTGGTCTCTCGGCCGCCGCGGGCGGGGCGGCGATCGGACGCGGGGACGCGCCCAGGAATTGTTCGACCCGGCTCACCAGGTCAGCGAAGCTCACCAGCCGTCGCAGTTGCGCGGCCTTGAGCAGGGCCATCTCCAGGCTGAGGCGTGGGTCGGGGTCGATGGATTTGCGGAAGTCGAGTTCCGACCGCGACAGTGAATCGACGAGGCGGAGCAGATCCTCTTCGGGGATCGCGGTTACGAACTGGGCGGCCGCCGCGCGATCCTCGGGAAGCAGATCGACGCCGTCGCTGTCAGGCGAGATCTTGAGAACGAGCAGATCGCGCCAGTAGAGAAGCAACTCGTGCGAGAACATCTCGTAGTCGGCGCCGTAGGAGGCGAGGGTCTCGATCACCCGGAGGACCCCGGCCGAATCGTTCTCGAACACCGCCCGCGTGGCTTCGCGGAGGGACTCGCGGTCGATCAGACCGAGGAGTTTCACCACGTCCTCATCCTGAATCTGCTGGCCGGTGAAGGCGTAAACCTGATCGAAGAGCGAGAGAGCGTCGCGCACGCTGCCTTCGGCGGCCCGGGCGATACGGAGCAGGGCGGAGTCGGAGACCTCGATCTTTTCGGAACTCGCGATCAACCGCAGATGAGTGGCGAGGGCGCGCGCGGGGATCAGCCGAAACGCGTGAATCTGGCAGCGGGACAAAACCGTCTCCGGCAGTTTCTTCAACTCGGTGGTGGCTAGAATGAACTTCACCTTGGGCGGCGGCTCTTCGAGGGTTTTCAAAAGAGCGTTGAAAGCGCTGGCCGAGAGCATGTGGACTTCGTCGATGATCCAGATGCGATATCGGTCGCGGGCGGGGTTGAACCGTGTGCTCTCCCGAAGCTCGCGCACGTCGTCGACACTGTTGTTCGAGGCCCCATCGATTTCCTGGACATCAACCGAAGTCCCGGCCGCGATCTCCGTGCAGGAGGAACACTTGCCGCACGGATCGGGGGTTGGACCATCGGTGGCCGAGCAATTGAGCGCGGCGGCCAGGATGCGTGCGGTCGAGGTTTTGCCCACCCCGCGCGCGCCGGTGAGAAGAAAGGCGTGGCCGATGCGGCCGGAGGTGAGCGCGTTGCGCAGCGTCCTCGTGACCGTTTCCTGGCCGACCACATCGGCCAGCGTCTTTGGACGCCACTTGCGCGCGAAAACGACGTAGCTCATCGAGGGTTCTGGTTCTTCTCCGTGGAGATGCGCGTGCGGCTCGACCACCCGATGCAGTCGTGCGTGAACCCCGAACCGACCGCGTCACAAAACGCCTCGCCTAACCGTTGCTCCCTTCCGGGCCTGGCGGGGTTAAAGGCGCGCATCGTCGCGCGGAGCCCGGGATTCACGCACGACCGATCGCGGGGCGCTTCGGATTCTACTTGGCTATGACGATGCTCAGGGAGTCGCGGCACGGTATGATCCGCGTCCTTCCAGAAGCTTTGAAGGACCGCGGAGAGGTGCGAGAGCGGTTGAATCGGCCGGCCTCGAAAGCCGTTGTAGCTGAAAGGCTACCGTGGGTTCGAATCCCACCCTCTCCGCCAGCCTTCTTGAGCCGAAGGCTCAAGAAGGCCTTGCGGAGAGGGGCGATCCGGCGCATCGCTACGCTCAGCGTCAAATCCACGCAGGCAGAATGCTTGCCGGGTCGGGCCGAAGGCTCAAGAAGGCCTTGCGGAGAGGGGCGATCCGGCGCATCGCTTCGCTCAGCGTCAAATCCACGCAGGCAGAATGCTTGCCGGGTCGAGCCGAAGGCTCAAGAAGGCGAACCGGTCGGTACCTACATCGCGGTGGCCGCGCTTGGCGCCGAAGTGACTTGAGCATGGGGCGACTGGTAACCTCGTGTTTTCCCCCGCCGCGGAGAGATGCGAGAGCGGTTTAATCGGCGTGCCTGGAAAGCACGAGTAGGGGTAACCCCTCTACCGAGGGTTCGAATCCCTCTCTCTCCGCCAGATTCTTTCCAGAAGCCACCCGGGCGGAACCGCGGCGCCCCTGATTTCGGCCATCAACTTCGCCGCCGGGCAGACGCGCTCCAACAACGCGGTATCCTTGCTCAACGCCTCGGGCAGCTCGGGGTTTTCTGTGGACAGACCACAGGAACGGTGCACCTCATCGTTGACGTGAACGGGTACTTCCAGTAGGACCCCGGCAGTAATAATTCGTCTAAGATAAGTAAAGATAGGTTAGATAACACAGAGGAAAAAAACATGAACAAGTCTCGTATGGCATTCTCGGGTCTGGTTGCGGGCGT
>JANLSZ010000314.1:0-1927 GCA_031362685.1 Vicinamibacteria bacterium
GTCTGCACGGCCTTCAACGCCGACTTCGACGGCGACCAGATGGCCGTCCACGTCCCGCTCACTCCGGAAGCCCAGATCGAAGCTCTGGTTCTGATGCTCTCCGCGAATAACATCCTCTCGCCCGCCAACGGCCAGCCCATCGCGGTTCCGAGCCAGGACATCGTCCTCGGCTGCTACTACCTCACCATGGAGAAGATGAACGCGAAAGGCGCCGGACGCGCGTTCGCGGGCTTCGACGATGTGCTCTTCGCTCTGGCCGCGGGCGAGGTCGAGACCCTCAGTCCCATCCGCCTTCAGTACACCGGGGAGCTCATCGATCTCACCACCATGGACGACGATCAGGATGTCGTCCGCGGAGAGGTTCAGCACGTCAAGAACCGCGTCATCAACACCACGGTGGGACGCGTCATCCTGGCCGATCACCTCGAGGGAATCCCGTTCATCAACGGTCTCCTCAAAAAGCGCGGCCTCCAGCAGCTGGTTCAGTACGTCTACCTCCGGTACGGTCTCGAGAAGACGGTCCACACCCTCGACGCGGTCAAGGATCTCGGCTTCCTCCACGCCACCAAAGCCGGCATCTCGATCAGCATCACCGACCTGGTCATCCCCGACGTCAAGGAGAAGATCGTCTCCCAGGGGCACAAGGATGTCCTGGCCGTCGAAAAGCAGTACCTCGACGGCGCCATCACCAACGGCGAGCGGTACAACAAGGTCATCGCCATCTGGACCGACGCCACCGAGAACGTGGCCGACGCCATGTTCAAGGGGATGCAAGGCCAGGACAAGGCGGGGAAGTTCAACCCCATCTTCATCATGGCCGACTCCGGAGCCCGCGGTTCCAAGCAGCAGCTTCGTCAGCTCGCGGGCATGCGCGGCCTGATGGCCCGTCCCTCCGGCGAGATCATCGAGAACCCGATCACCAACAACTTCCGTGAGGGTCTCACGGTGTTGCAGTACTTCATCTCCACCCACGGCGCCCGCAAGGGCCTGGCCGACACCGCACTCAAGACCGCCGACTCCGGCTACCTCACCCGTCGCCTCGTGGACGTGTCCCAGGATGTCATCATCTCGGAATACGACTGCGGCACCACCGAAGGCATCGAGATCCGGTCGATCATCGAGTCGGGTGAAGTCATCGAGCCCCTGCGCGATCGCATCATCGGCCGGGTCAGCGTTCACGACGTCCGCGACCCGTTCGGGGGCAGCGTCATCGTGGCCGCCAACGATGAAGTCACCGAAGACAAGGCCACTCATGTGGACGCGTCCGGGGTCGATCACATCCGCATCCGCTCGGTTCTGACCTGCGCCTCCGCGCGCGGTGTCTGCGCCTTGTGCTACGGACGCGATCTCGCCACCGGCAAGATCGTCGAGATCGGCATGGCGGTGGGCGTCATCGCCGCTCAGTCCATCGGCGAACCCGGGACGCAGCTCACCATGCGTACCTTCCACGTGGGCGGCGCAGCCAGCCTCCGGTCCGAGCAGTCGACGGTGGAAGCGAAACATGCGGGTGTGGTCGCCTTCCAGGGCTTGACCACGGTCAAGAACAAGAAGGGCGAGTCCATCGTCATGAACCGGGGCGGCTGGATGATCGTGGCCGACAGCAAGGGCCGCGAGCGCGAGCGTCACCAGATCGTGTACGGGGCCAAGCTCAAGGTCAAGGAAGGCCAGGAAGTCGAACTGGCCCAGCAGCTGGTCGAGTGGGATCCGTTCTCGTTCTCGATCCTCACCGAGGAAGCGGGTGTGGTCGCTTTCAAGGACATCCTCGACAAGCAGACGGTCAGCGAGCATGTCGACGAGAACACGGGTCTGTCCGCCCTCGTCATCATGGACTCCCCGGACGAAAAGAAGCAGCCGCGCATCGAGATCAAGGGAGACGACGGCAAGTCCAGGCGCCGCTACCTCCTGCCCTCCGGCTCGCATCTGATGG
>JANLSZ010000330.1:0-2216 GCA_031362685.1 Vicinamibacteria bacterium
TCGCCCGACCGAAGGCGCGGAGCGCCTCGTCGTGGTTGAACGCGTAAAGGAAAGCCAGGCCCTGGTCGAAGTAGGCCTGCGCCTCCGGGGATGTGGTCGTGACCTTGCGGGTGAAGCCGCCCAGGCCTTCGTAACGGGGAATCGGCGCGGTGACGGCGGCCTGAGCCGCCGCGTCGGGCGCGGCGGAGGAGAGGGCGACCGAGAAGAGCATCAACAGGATGGGGCGGACCATTTGGGAACCTCTGGCGATGGAGACGTGTCGGAACGGCGTTCCCGCAATTCTAGTCCTGCTATTCCGGGCGCGAGAGCGCGGAATCGGGACGCCCGTGGGGCTGGAGCCTCAGCGCCGGAGCATCGCCCACACCATGTGCGGCGACTGGCGGTTCATCCGAACCATTCGCACCCAGAGGAGGGTCAGGTGCTCGAGATGCAGCGCCTGCTCGACCCCGCCCACGTCGAGTGGCTGCCATCCGAGTCGTTCGATCAGGGCCGAGACCGTCCCCTTGGCGCCGGCGTCGTTACGACCGGCCAGCCGGTGGTGGTGGAGACGGCGGGGTTGGCGATGACGATGGCCACGCGCTTGCGGGCCTTCGGGTTGACGACGTTCGGGTCTTGCAGGCTCATTTCGTTTCCTCTCTGGTTGCTTGTCCGCGAGAAGAGTAACGGCGGGCCGGCGGTTTGAACAGTATGAACTTTTGCGTGGGATACTCACCGAAAGGAGAGTGCCTTTGCCTGAATTTGTGGCCCTCGGCCAGAGCTTCAACAATCCGGTGGAGCTTTCGCTCTACGCGCTTGGAGGCAAATGGAAGATGCCAATCCTCTGGCGCCTCAAGGATCGGATCTGGCGCTACAACGAACTCAAGCGGGACTTGAAGCGCGTCACCCACAAGATGCTGACCGAGCAGCTTCGCGATTTGGAGAGGGCGCAACTTGTCACCCGCACCGTCCATCCCGTGGTCCCGCCCCGCGTCGACTACGAAATCACCGAACTCGGCCGCACCGCCGTCCCTGTCATTGAGGCGCTTCGGGGGTGGGGAGAGATGTACCGGAAGAAGCGCGCGGGCTAAGAGGCGTCGAGCTCCAGGATCGTCCCCATCAGGACGTCCGCGCCCCGGGCGATCTCGTTCCAGCGAGAGAGTTCCCGCGGGGAGTGGGAGATGCCGGCCACGCTGGGAACGAAGATCATGCCCATGGGGCCGAGGGTGGCGATGGCCTGGGCGTCATGGCCGGCGCCGCTCGGCAGTCGCATGGTCTTGAGTGAGAGTGAAGCCGCGGCCTTCTCGATCGCCGCCTGAATCGAGGCCGTGGCCCGAGCGCCCGCGTGACGGCTGGTGAACTTGACCTCGACTTCGGTGTTCGAGGCCTTGGCAATCTCGGCGCAACGCTGCTTCAGGGCGGCGCCGAGCCGCGCCACCTTCGCGCCATCGAGATCGCGGAACTCGACGGTCAGCTCGACATCGCCCGGGACCACGTTGGGCGCATTGGGTTCCACCGTCATCTCGCCCACCGTTCCGACCTGTGCGCCCGGTTCGCCGTTCGCGATCTGCTGTACCGCGACCACGACCTGCGAGGCCGCGACCAGGGCGTCGCGCCGCTCCGCCATGGGAGTGGTGCCCGCGTGATTCGCGAAACCGCGCACATGAACGTCGTAGTCGTCGATGGTGACAATGCCCTCGACCACGCCGATGGGAATCTGCGCCCGGTCGAGTTTCCCGCCCTGCTCGACGTGGAGTTCGAGGTAGGCATGGAAGGACCCGGGCGCCCGTCGTGCCTCGGCGATGCGGGAAGCGTCACCGCCGATCTTCTTCACCGCGTCCCGCTTCGAGACGCCGTTCTGGACGCGATCGAACTCGTCGCTCTCGACTAGACCCGCGGCCATTCGGCTGCCGTGGAGGCCGCTCCCGTAGTTCGACTCCTCGGCCGCCCACACGACGTACTCGAGGGGATGGCGAGTCTTCACACCTTTCTCGATCAGGGTGGCCACAACTTCAAGGGAAGACATCGAGCCCACGTCACCGTCGAAGTTGCCTCCGCCGCGCACCGAGTCAATGTGCGAGCCAAAGAGAATCGGCTTCAAGCCCGGCGCCTTCCCGGCACGCAGGGCCGAGACATTGCCGGCCGTATCCACCTTCGGATCGAGACCGATCGCGCGCATCTCGCGTTGAAGCCACGCGTGCGCCTGAGCGTCGGCATCGGAGAAGCCGGTGCGGCTCACC
>JANLSZ010000345.1:0-3315 GCA_031362685.1 Vicinamibacteria bacterium
CGCGCGCCGGTCGACCGTCTTGCCCTTCGCCTGCTCGGGTGACATGTAAGCCGCGGTTCCGATGATCATCCCGGCCGATGTGCCCTGACGGGTCAAGGTCGGCGAGTGCGAAACGTTCGGGTTCGATGACGCTGCCCCCGATGGGTCCATGGCCTTGGCCAGGCCGAAGTCGAGGACTTTGACCGCGCCATCAGCGCGGACTTTGATGTTTGCAGGCTTCAGGTCGCGATGGACGATGCCCTGTTCGTGCGCGGCCTCCAGGGCTTCCGCGATCTGTCGCGCGATGGGCAGGGCCTCCGCCATGGGTATCGGCCCGCGCGCGATGTGGACGGAGAGATCTTCACCCTCGACTAACTCCATCACGAGGGCGCGAGAAGCGCCGGTCCCGACACCCTTCGTCATTGCGAGGTGGCCGGCTGGGGCCACCCCACCCGTCATTGCGACGAGGTCGCCTGAGGAGGCCGAGGAAGCAATCTCCTCAATCCCATATATGGCCGCGATGTTGGGATGGTTCAGCGAAGCGAGGGTCTGAGCCTCGCGAGTGAACCGCGCCAGTCGTTCCGGATCATCCGCGAACGCCGCGGGCAGAACCTTGATCGCCACGTCGCGGTTGAGCTTCGTGTCGCGCGCGCGAAACACCTCGCCCATCCCACCCGCGCCCAGGGTATCGGTGATTTCGTAGAACCCCAGTCGCGCGCCAGGAGAGACTGTCATGAATGCCTTGAGTGTAGAGGATTTCAACCCGCGTTTCGCGGGGCGATCGCCGCTGCCTCTGCGTTCCGGTCCTTCGGCGTCCGGAAACATGCCGGTCGTCCTCCGCTTCATGTCGTCAAAGTCGGGAGTTAACTGATGAGCAGCAGACGGGGAGGCCGGCCCGGTGAGTCTTCGGGCGCCCGATGGATGCAGGCCGGTACCGGACATCCCGGGTACTGCACGGCGATGCGCCACAGATTGCCGAGGCCGAACGAAAACGGCCTCGCCCCGGGCAGCGCCTCGTAGTGTAGATCGAAGCTGTTCTCTGTGAGCCAGGCGGTGAAGGCCTCGCCCTCTTCGCCGCCGAAGCGTTCGAGCAACTGCGCTCGAACCGCCGGCGCGTCGACCAGTCGCCTTGCATCCTGATTCGGCAGCCCTTCGCTCGCGGCCCCGGCGTAGCTGCACAGGAAGGTTTCGAAGGGCGCGGTCGCACGGTCGACATGGAAGGAGTGCACGTCGGTCGACACCGGTCCTTCGTGGTCACGCGGGTAGCGGCGCACGCAGTCGAGGGCCGGTTCCTCGCCGATCGCGCGCAGCCGGGCCAGATCGTCGAGCAGTACGCCGACGGCCTCGCGGCCGGCCGGGCCGACCTCGAGTGACCTCAATCGCGCTTCGTCGATTGATGTGATGT
This sequence comes from Vicinamibacteria bacterium, assembly GCA_031362685.1. Classification (GTDB taxonomy): domain Bacteria; phylum Acidobacteriota; class Vicinamibacteria; order Fen-336; family JAGNNV01; genus JAGNNV01. The sequence goes on from JANLSZ010000345.1 coordinate 1,385, forward strand.
CGTCGTCCGTCCCAAGGCTCCGCACAACCTCATCAAAGTCACCTTGAAGATTCCGCGGCCAGCACACCGCGTTGACGCCGTCGCGAAGAGGCGTTGCGATCAGCGCTTCGAAGCTCTCGACCACGCGGCCGGTCGATTCGCTGACCGCCGGGACCTCTTCGATACCGTAAGTCGCCGTGATGTTGGGATGGTCCAGGGACGCGAGAGTCTGCGCTTCACGAGTGAAGCGAGCCAGCCGCTCGGGGTCATCCGCGAAGGCTGTGGGTAACACCTTGATCACGACATCGCGGTTGAGCTTCGTATCCCGCGCTCGAAACACCTCGCCCATCCCGCCCGCGCCGAGCGCGAAGCCTGCCCTCGGGGCATGGCGGCCGTGATTTCGTAGGGACCGAGCCGCGCGCCGGGCGTGAGGCTCAGGTCCTGGATTCCTCAGGCAGAAAGATGCACTCGGCGCGCGGCGAGCGCGAAGTGGTCGAAGTACTTCTGCAAAGACGGGCCGGTTGAGCCGTACTCGTTTGCGCCGGCGAGGAAGTCCACCACCACTTCGCGCGCGCGTGCGATTTCGCGCAAGCGGGCGGCCGAACCGCGATGTTTCGGGTCGTCCAGCATCAGGTCGAACAACTCGAGCCCGCGGTACAGAGCGGCCTGCGCGGTCGCCGGGTTCCTGGTCGACCACCGGATCGCGCGGCTGATCTCACTGCCGACATTCCCGAATTGCTCCCAAAGCGACAGGTTCTGCCAGCCCTCGCGCATAGCGCCCGCCGGTGGCCGCCCGGTCAACGACGCACCACGCGGGCAATGAACGCGGCGATCGCCGCCCGCGTCCCCGCGTCATCGACGCCTCGCGACCGGTTGCCGAACGACGGCCGGAGATTGATCATGGAGTCGAACTCCAGCCAGTCGTCGCCGGCGACGTCGGGGTATAGATTGATCCCCCAGAGATTCTCTTGCTTCGAGCCGTCGGCGAGGAGGCTGGCCTCCTGATCGGCGTGCAGGTCGGCATCGAGCAGCAGAATGCCGCGTTCAAGATCGACGACACCCTTGATCATGTCGCCGAACCGCGGTCCGGCAAGGGCGCGGATCTCCTCCACCCCAATCGTGTCCGACTCACTCACTCGCCTCATCGATGTTCCAGTATGTATTCTAGCCGCCGCCCAATGCCGCGTGAGCCGATGATCTCATGCGGTCCGAGCCAGGCGCCGCCGCGCCGCCGACCGCCCCCACGTTGCCGGCTCGATGGGAAGAGCCTCGGCGATGGGTATGGGCCCTCGGGTGATGTGAGTGGAGAGATCCTCACCCTCGACGAGTTCCATCACCAGCGCGATGGTTGGTCCTGTAGGGGCGGGCCTTGTGCCCGCCCTTTCGCGGGCGTCAGGGGTCGCGTCAAGGGCGCCCACAAGGGGCGCCCCTACATTCTCCAGGCCGTGAATGGTGGCAATGTTCGGATGGTTCAGCGACGCGAGAGTCTGAGCCTCACGAGTGAACCGCGCCAGTCGCTCTGGGTCATCGGCGAAGGCCGCGGGCAGCACCTTGATGGCGACGTCCCGATTGAGCTTGGTGTCGCGCGCACGAAACACCTCACCCATCCCACCCGCGCCGATGGCGGTGACGATTTCATAGTGTCCGAGCCGCGTGCCGGGAACGATGGACATGGCTTAGCTGAAGAGCAGGTCCAGAAGCGCGTCGCGCTCGATCGTGATGTGGTGCTGCCCGTCGGTTTCGGTGGTCAGGCGGAGATGAGAGCCGGTCTGACGCGAGGTCTGATATCCAAGCCGCGTGAGGCGCCGAGCCAGGTCGTCGCCGGACACGTCGCGCGGCAACCTCACGTGGTCAGCAGCTCTTCCCGAACGACGTGGAGCCTCAGGACGCGGGGCTCTTGTCCCGCTTCAAAATGACAGCGAACGGCATCCCGGATCGCCAGTCGGAGATCG
>JANLSZ010000374.1:0-3572 GCA_031362685.1 Vicinamibacteria bacterium
CCGCGGCATGCGATTCTCACCGATATCAAAGGCGGACCGATCCCCGCGATGCCCAACACCTCGGGCCAACCCGCGGCGTTCCCGCGCGCGGGGGCCCGGCAGGCCGTGGACAACGAGAAGGTGACGATCTGGGAATACGCATGGACCCTCGGCAAGTCCACGGGCATGCACTTTCATGACAAGGACGCCTTCGTGGTGTTCCTGGCGGACGGGGAGTTGAAGTCCACCACCCCGGACGGGAAAAGCGAGATCGCGAAAATCAAGCGCGGGGACACCCGGTTCAGCCCGCGCGGCCGCTTGCACAGCGAGGAACTGGTGAGTGGGGCGGTGCGCGCGGTGATCACGGAGTTGAAGTAGGGCGCTCGGCCACGATTTCGAAGTCGATCTGAATCTCGTTCTTGACCTTCACCGCCCCGCCGAACGCGCTCACCGGCTTCATCCCGAACTGGTCGTGGCGCAGGGTGGTTTCGCCGCGGGCGGTGAGCAAGCGTCCCTCGAGCGTGACCTTGACCGGAACCGTGATCTGCTGAGTCACCCCATGCAGGCTCAACTCTCCCACGAGGCTCAGTGCATAGGCGCCGCCCGAGACCTCGCGGCCGGCCACTTTCTTTGAACGGAAATGAACCTCGGGAAAGCGGACAGCATCCAGAACCTCGGGCCCGCGCATCATGATTTCCACCTTCGGAGCATCGCCGGTGGGCTCGCCTTCGGGCAGCACGCGCAGCCGGGCGCTGGCGAAGGCGAGGTCCACGCTCGACGCCTTTAGATCCGCAGGGTCGGCGGTCACCGTTCCGGTCACGGGAGCCACCACCTCGTGCTTGTGTCCCGCGAACGAAAAGGCCCCGACCTTCCCAACGTGTACTCGCACGGAGCTCTTCGATTCGACCACCGTGTAGGTTGTCTCCGCGCAGCGGGCAGGTGCCGCGACCCACGGGGCCAGGAGGGCGGCGGTTACGATCAGGGAAGTTCGCATGGGGAAGACTACACGGAGGGAGTGGTACCCTCCTCGGATCATGCCTTTGCCCCGACGGTCCTTCCTTCAATCGGGCGCCTCGGTGCTCCTGCCCGGCGCGACTGTGGCTCTCGCGAGCCCGGGTCCGACCCCGACCATTCACGACTCGTCCTTCGATCCCTGGATCGAAGTCGATCCTGCGAACCTTCGGCACAACGTCGCCCAGGTAGCGGCGCGAGTGGCCCCCCGCCCCATCCTGGCCGTCATCAAGAACAACGGCTATGGCCTGGGGGTTGCCAACGTGGGCCGGGCCCTGGACTCCGTGCCGGCCATCCATGGCTTCGCGGTGGTCAAGCTCGCCGAGGCCTTGACCCTGCGGGAGGCGGGTGTGCGCAAGCCGATCCTGCTCATGGGACCCTTTGACGAAGCCGCCCTTGAGGAAGCGGTGGCGCACGACATCGCTCCGATGGTCTATACCCCCATCGGCGACATGCTGGAACGCGTGGCGAAACGCCATGGGCGCACTATCCCACTGCACGTGTGTGTGGACACGGGGATCGGCCGGGTCGGGGTCCCGGACGAGACGGCGGCTCCTCTCATTCGTGGTCTGGCCCTTCGCCGTTCACTCCGGATCGAGGGGGTGATGATGACCTTCGCGGAAGACCCTGACTTCGACCGGGAGCAACTCAGCCGCTTCGAGACACTCTGCCGCTCACTAGTGGCCGAAGGGGTGGCGCTAGGGAAACGCCACGCGGCCTCCAGTTTCGCCTTGTTCCAGAACGAGGCCGCCTTCCTGGACATGGTGCGCCCCGGCATGGCCCTCTTCGGTTGCTACTCCGAGGCTCCGTTTCGAGCCCTGGGCGTCCTCGACCTGCGGCCCGCGGTGAGCCTCAAGGCGCGGGTGGCTTACGTGAAGCGGTTGCGGGCGGGGCAGAGCGCCGGCTACAACCGCGCTTACATCGCGAAGCGTGACGTCTTCGTGGCCACTCTGCCCCTGGGCCACGCCGACGGCCTGCCACGCGTGGCCACGAAGGGCGGGCGGGTCCGCATCGGCGGCGAACTCTATCCGCTGATCGCCACGGTGTCGGCCAGCCACTCCATCGTGGAGCTCGGACCCGAGCCCAAGGTGGCCGTGGGCGACGTGGCCACATTCTTCGATGCGCAGGACGGCTCTCGTCCCGACGACCTGGCCGCGGCCTGCGGCAGCTCGGTGTACGACCTCACCATGCACCTGAATCCTCTCCTGCCCCGACGCGTCCTGCCGACCTGACCCTGGCCCCGCCGTTCGCCTCCTCTCAATCGGTCGGGAAAAGCTCGGCGTCGAGAACGCGGGCACTTCTTATTTCACCGACGTACTCGCCATCCTCGTCTGAGTAGACCTCGACTTCGACCCGCTCCGGCAGGAGCACCTCCTCGGTCGGCTTCTCGCCGTCCTTCATCGCGACGGCGAGGAGCCGCATATGCCCCGACACGAGAATGCGAAGCACCACGCCAGTGCCCGCCGCCTCCGCGATCGGTGCGCTGGCCGTGGCCAGGCGAGTGGGAAGCGGGTAGGTTCCGGGCTTCATGCCCCTGGGCGCGGCCATGAACACGATCACGTCCTGCCCGATCGGTTCCCGGCCGCTCGCCTTCTCCGGCTTCTCGCAAACCGCCGCGTGGTTCAACTGATCGTGACGGCGTCCGTAGTGGCGGATCGGACTCGCGATCACTCCGCCGTCGTAGTTGAGCGGCAGAGGGAACGCCCATCGCTTGCGTGGGCCGGCCACCAATCCACTATATTCCCACTCCGGCATCAATGGGACGTTCCGGCGACTCAGGGGCCCCCGCGAGACGCCCCACCGGGAAGCGGAAAAGCAATCCCCTATCATCAAACCATGCTGACGACTGCGACGGCGAACCCGAACGCCTTTATCGAGCTGCCCGGGAGTGCGGGCGAGCGCTGGACCTGCTTCTTCGCCCCGTTCGCCCCCTATCCGGATGTGCCGGACGAGGTCGTGCTGCTGTCGTACGGACGCAACACGGCGGAGTCGGGGCTCGAGCGGCTGCGCTACGGCGGCAGCCGTAATTTCGCCTTCTCGCTCGAGCGCACGCGCGTGCTCGCGGGCGCCTGGCCGTCGGCCGAGCCGTCGTCAGCGCCTGAGTATCTGCTGCGCTCCGGACGCTTCGTCGCCGTCGTGCCGTCGATCGATCCCCGCTGGGCGCCGGCGGTGCCCGCGGACGCGCCAGTCGGACGCATTGCCGGGTCGGGCGCGACCGAGGAAGAGGCGTCCGCGGCGGTCCTGGCGCTCGGGGTGCGCGCGTTCGTAGGCCGCATCGAATATCTGGTCTACTGCGAGACCGGCGGAGACATCGGTGGCATCGAGAAGAGTCCTACGGGGTTCGTGGCCGGTTGGTAGCCTGATCTTTTCCGCGGATCGAGCCATGGGCCCGCCGCGTTGAATCCACCGGACAATAAGCGCTCTATTGCGGCGGCCCCACCCGCGCGGTTGTGAACGACCTGACCGCTTGATACGCTCTAGGCTGTTGAACTGGCGTGCGAGCCTCCGCCAGGCATCAACGGACATACGCCCGCCCGCCCCGGAGACGACGCCATGTCGCACCATCGATTGGACCGCCGTGA
>JANLSZ010000378.1:0-3872 GCA_031362685.1 Vicinamibacteria bacterium
GGAGGCCCGCGAGTACGGCTTCGCCACCGTCTGCGTCAATCCCACCTGGGTGCAGTATTGCGAGAAGGCCTTGCGGGGAGCGAGCGCGCGAGTGTGTACGGTGGTTGGTTTTCCCCTGGGGGCCACCCTGCCGGAGGTCAAGGCCACGGAGGCCCGGCGGGTGATCGAGAATGGCGCGTCCGAAGTCGACATGGTTTTGAACATCGGGGCCTTGAAGTCCGGCCTCTTCCCCCTGGTGCACGAGGATATCGAGGCCGTCACCTCGACCTGCCGTCGAATGGGCGCGATCTCGAAGGTCATCATCGAGACGGCCTTGCTGACCGATGAAGAAAAGGTCAAGGCCGCGGTTCTGGTCCGGGCCGGCGATGCCGACTTCATCAAGACATCCACGGGCTTCGCCTCCGGCGGGGCCACCGTGGCCGATGTGGCGCTGTTGCGCCGCGTAGTCGGACCCGATATGGGCGTCAAAGCCGCGGGCGGAGTTCGCGACCTCAAGTCGGCCAAGGCCATGATCGATGCCGGGGCCGATCGCATCGGGGCCAGCGTCGGAGTGAAGATCGTGCGCGAACTCACGTCGGGAGCCTCAATCGCTCAGAGTTCAGGGGACGCCGCGAAGTACTGATCCCATCGCACAGTCTCGCCCCCCAAGGCGCTCGCCTCCGCCACTTTTCCGCCATGAACGCCGCCGACCTCGAACCGATTCCCAAGGATGAGAAGACGCAGTCGTCCCTTGACCTTTTTCTGATCTTCGCGGGAGCCAACGTGGTGGCCACCACCTTCATCACCGGCGCGACCGTGAAGGCGGGACTTTCGTTCTCGAGTTCGATGACCGCGGTCATCTTCGGCAGCGTGATCGGCGCGCTGCTGGTGGCGCTTCTCGTGCCCGTAGGTTCGAAATGGGGCGTCCTCCATTATCGCGCTGCGAGCGCCGCTCGGGCTACCCGGGGCGCAGGTGGTCGCGGTCGTGCTCTACATTACGAATTTCGCGTGGATCGCCCTCAACAACGTGATCGCGGCCTCCGTCACCGAAGCCATCTTCCCCGCGGTGGGCATGCGCGTTCTGGCCGTAACCCTCGGGGTCGCGGCCACTCTGATCGTGATCGGAGGGCCCCGACTCGTGGCCCTCGCCAATCGTGCCGCGGTACCACTGATGGTCGTGGCCGGAGCGGTTCTTGCCTTCCTGGCCATGCGGGCCGTCGGATCGGTACAGAACACGCCGCCGGTGGGAACCCTCTCCATGTGGCAAGCGCTCGACCTGGTGATTGCTTATCAGGTGTCGTGGATCCTGATGTTCGCGGACTACTCCCGGTACAGCGCCTCCCCAACCCGCAGCGGCCTGGCCGTATTCGCCTCGCTCTCGCTCACCAGCATCCTGGGCATGTCGCTCGGCGCTCTTCTCTGCGCGATCTCGGGAAGCACGGACCCGGGGACCATGCTCGCGGCCCTCGGTTCGCCGCCCCTCGGCGCCGCTCTGCTGGCCACCGCCACCATCACCACGAACTTCGTCAACATCTACCTGTCCGCCCTCGCCCTGCGCAGCCTGCTCCCGCGGATCACCGGGGGCTGGGCCGTTCTCATTACCGGTCTCATCGGCGCTGCACTCTCGGTCCTCTCCCGCGGGTGGATCGACGGCTACTCTGCCTTCATGGGAACTCTGGGGTTGATCCTGGTTCCCCTTGGAGGCGTGGCTCTGGCGCAATTCTTCCCTTTCCCGGAGCGAATCGAGGTGCGCGAGTTGTACGAAGCCGATGGCCGATTCGCGAAGCCCGGCTGGCCGGGACTCATCGCATGGGTCCTGGGGGCGGTTGTTTATTGGCGCTTCCAGGATACGGGCGCCACTCTGCCCGCGCTGATGGTGAGCTTTGCGCTATTCGCGATGCTGCGTCGTTTCGCGGACGGAACCAGTCACCGAGCCCGGAGCGAACCGTAGACCTCCTCACGGTACCGGCGCTCGGCCATGAGATCGCCCTGCTTGAAAGCAATATCCGAAAGGCGCTCCAGGACCTCGGGATCCCATTCCTTGCTTCGAATCCCGGAGTAGATGTCCCGAGCGAGATCGAACTGGCGAGACAGGAAGAAGGCGTCGCCCCGCCGCAAACCCCAGTCGCGACCCGGGCCAAAAGCAGCGGCCCGCCCGAGCGCCAACTGAGCTGCTTCCTCGAAGCGCTCCTGCCACAGGAGCGAATAGAAAAGGCGTTCGGCCAGGTCCTCCACCAGGGGGTCGCGGCTCACAACCGAGCCCTCGAGGCGCGCGACCGCATCGCGCCACAGGTCAGTCCCATAGGCGGTTTCGCCCTTTGCATAGGCGACGAGTCCGCAGACCACCACCGCGCGGGGATCAAAAGGATCCTGGGTCCGCGCCACCTCGGAGTCCTCCCACGCCGCCTCGGTCTTGCCCTGGGCGGCGCGCGCTATGGCCCGGGACAAGCGGTAGAGCGGGACGTCTATGACTTCGATGGCCTGTGAAAACAGTGATTCGGCGAGCGCATAGTCTGGCTTTGGCGCCTCAAGGGCCTCGCAGCCACGACGCCATTTCTTGAAGGCGCCCCGGGGTGCAAGGACGGACCCGGGTGCGGGCGAGTCAGGCAAACCAATCTCCGCGTAGGACGCAAGGGCCGGGCAGGCGGGGCGCGCCTTCTCGGCCGCGCGTAGCTCGACAAAACGGTCCACGAAGAGCTTTCGCCGGCCTGGGGCGGCAAAGGCGGGCAGGACCAGCGCTTCGTCCACCCCGAACGCCACGTCATCCACATAGAACACCACCGACGACTCGTCGTTGTACACCGAGCCGACGATGCTGAACTTGTCAATGCCCACACCAGAAGCACCCGGCGCGCTCGGCTGGTCGAGAAGATCCACGACTGGCTCATCCTGCCCTTCTCGCCGGATCTTCAGGTCGTACTTCCCACGCCCCAGGTCGAAGGACACGTCGAGGGTGTACCACACCAGGGGTTCGACTTTGAACAGTCGCTTCGGAATCCCATCGGAGACATGGCGGAGCACCCCGTCCTCGGTTTTCAGCCAGAAGGAAATCCCGTCTTTCTCGAGCTGGAACCAGTTGGGTCCGGCGAGGGCGATGTTCAATTCCTGATCGGGATTCACGACCAGAAACGACATGCGCATGAACAGCTTCCCTTCGCGGCGGAGCGGCAGATATCCCTGCAATTCCGGAAAGGTCCCGTCCCCAGGCGCGTCGCGCAGCTTCAGTGAACGCTCGCCGCTGCGGCGGAACTCCGAGGTGATTTCGACCGTGCCCTTGGTCCCGCGATAGGCGCGGAAGGTATCGGGGCCCGACTCGATGGAGAGATCGTCATCGAAGTCGTATCGCACGATTTCCCGGTCCCGGGCTGCTACGAGCGCAGCGGGAGCCTGGGCCTGGGTCAGCCCGGGCAGCGCGACGATGGCGATCAGTACTGCGTTTTGTATTCGGAGAGCCATGAGCGCCACCGGGCAACCGCCAGCCTGCGCGCGAGGGGCGGCGCGGTGGGGATGAAGTCGAACGTCTTGCCGGTCTGGATCTGGAGGGCCAGGCGAGCAAAACCGCGGACTTCGGCGCTGTCGTGCTCGAGGGAATCGATCAGCCCTTCGAAGAGCCGGATCTTCTGAGCCGGCTTGAGGTGGATCTGATCAGAGGCAAGGGCGCACGCGGCCTTATCGCGAAACAGATATGTCTCACCATTGCGCATTCCGTCAAGCAGGACCTCGACGACATCGGGATCGTCGCTGACCCGCCCCAGCGTGAACTGAACCTGCACCCGCAGCACCTCGTTCTTGGTCTTGATGTCCCGAAGGAGAGCGCGCTTGGCCTCGGGAGACTTCACCCCGATCTGGTACAGGTCCCAGGCGATCTGGATTTTTCGGTCGAGGGTGGCGGT
>JANLSZ010000383.1:0-22431 GCA_031362685.1 Vicinamibacteria bacterium
GGCCCGCCCGAGGGCGACACTCGCGGTCTCGGTGCGCAAGGCGGCCTGACGTTGGATGTCGACCACCAGACCGGCGGCCACTGAAGGGGTCGAGGCGCGCACATCGGCCACCAGGTCGGCCACGGTGAAGTCGGTTTCATGACCGACGGCGGAAATCACGGGGGGCCCGGAGGCGGCGATGGCTCGCGCCACCATCTCCTCGTTGAAGGGCCAGAGTTCCTCGACGCTGCCACCCCCCCGCGCCACGATGATGATGTCCACGTCGTCCCGTTCGGCCAGCAGCCGGATGGCGGTGGCAATTTCCAGGGCCGACCCTTCACCTTGAACCCGGGTGGGCGAGAGCAAAAGACGCACCCGCGCGCCGCCTTCGGTCAGGGTGCGCTCGATGTCGTGACGGACGGCGCCGGTGGGCGAGGTCACGAGCCCAACCGTGCGCAGAATGATGGGCAATTTCCTTTTGCGGGTTTCGGCAAAGAGTCCTTCGCTCAGCAGACGGGCCTTCAGGGCCTCGAACGCCTTTTGCAGATCGCCTGCGCCGAGAGGCTCCAGAACCTCCACGTGCAGGGAATAGCGACCGCTCGCCGCGAACACCTTGATGGCGCCCATGGCCACCACGCGCAGGCCCTGCCTCGGTTCGACCGCGAGGCCCGCTTTTCGGTCGGCCCACACCATCGCCTCCAGGGTGGCGCCCGCATCTTTCAAAGTGAAGTACGTATGGCCGCTGGCCACAACTTTCACCGCAGAGATTTCCCCCATGACGCACACCGATGAGAAGCCGATGGCCAACTCGCGGCTTAGCTTCTCCGTGAGTTCGGATACGGAAATGGGAGTCCGCGCCGGGTGGGCGGGGGCCGAGGCGGTCAGGGCCTTCTCGGCCCGGGGGTCGGCCGCGGAAGGGGCCGATGGCTCAAAGAGGGTTGACTGGAGGCGATCGCGAAGGGGCCTTCCCTGCGCCGCCGGTTTCGGCGACGGTGGCGGTGGAGAACGCCGGGTCGGCATGGTCACCAGGCCAAAGAGAAAGATGTGCGACTAGAGAGACTGAACATCCGACTCGGTCAGGAACATGCGATCGATCGAAGCGGCCCGGCCGGTGTCCTCGTCGATGGCCACCACCACGGCGGCGAATCTCGGATCTCCCTTCGCGGTTTCGAACTTCGCGGGCATCGCATCCACAAAGCGCTTGATCACTATGTCCTTGTCCACTCCGATGACCGAATCGTACGGGCCGGTCATGCCGATGTCGGTGCAGTAGGCGGTGCCCCGGGGCAGAATCCGGTGATCGCAGGTGGGAACGTGGGTGTGGGTTCCGGTCACCGTCGACGCGAGGCCGTCCATGAAGAAACCCATGGCCGTCTTCTCCGAGGTGGTCTCGGCGTGCATGTCCACCAGAATCACCGGCGTCTCCTTTCGAAGCTCCTGGGCGATCTTTCGACCGATGGTGAAAGGATCGTCTATCGAACCATTCATGAAGACGCGGCCCGATAGATTGAGGGTGGCCACCTTCACCCCGGTGCGACTCTTGCCGATGTGGTGCCCTTTCCCCGGCTGGCCCACCGGATAGTTCGCGGGCCGCAGAAGCTGGGGGAAGACGTCGATGATGGGAATGATTTCGCGCTTGTCCCAGATGTGATTGCCGGAGGTCAGGCAATTGACTCCCAGACTCAGCAGCTCTTCCGCCAGCTCTCGGGTCACCCCGTTGCCGCCGGCCAGATTCTCCGCGTTGGCGATGCAGTAGTCGATGGCGCGCTTGCGCAGAATCTTGGGAAGCGCCTGTTTGAGAATGGCGCGACCGGGGGATCCGACGATGTCGCCAATGAGAAGGACGTTGATCATGATTTCGAGAGGGTCTTCAAAGGGGTCGCCTTGCTCTCACTCTTCCGAGCGGGCAACATGGGGACCGGCATTCTCCACCAGGAAGACGAACGCAAGGTTACATGTTTCAGCAGACGATTCAGGATCTTCTTTCCATCACCGCGGCCGGCCCTCGGGCCGAGGACCTCCTCGAGCGCGTCTGCGCGACCATCCTCGCCTTTGAGCGCTTCGAATCCGGCGAACTGCTGGCCCATACGGAGCACGGCTCCTCTCGTTTTCTTCTTGCCCCGGGCCTGGGCGAGGTGGGCCGGAAAGCACTGGCCCAATTGGGGGGCGAACGGACGCTGCGGCTCGACACCGCCGCTCAGCTTCAAGAAAGCGGCCTGAACGCCGGTTCCGGACTCGCCTCTCTTCTGGTTCTCCGCCTGGAGGCGCCTTCCGTGACTTCGGCGGCGATTGTTCTCGGCCACTCCCGACCCTGGTCATTCGCCGCGGCCCCCTTGTCTCGGGTTCGGACCATCGCGAGCGTCGCCCTTCGCCTGCTGGTATGCGGCTCCGCTCCAACCGACAACTCCGGAGATGACTTCGAGCTCATGGCCGAAATAACCCGATTGCGAACGCACGTCTCGACTCTCAAGGCGGAAATCATGGGTCTGCGCGCCGATCTGGCTAGGCGGGGTTACGACAAACCACGATGATCGTCCGGTCGTCGGTGGCCTTGAGACCCTCGGCGAACTCGTCGGCCTTCATCAGCAGATGATCCTTCATCGCACTCGCCGAGTTGCCGGGAAGGTCGAGGACGAAGCGCGTGAGGCCCTCCTCGCCGAGTTCGTCGCCCTTGCTGTTCCAGGTCTCTGAGAAGCCATCGGTGAACACGATCAGACGGTCTTCCGGGTCGAGGTAGGTCAAGCCTCTCTCGTAGATCACGTCCTCAAAAAGGCCGAGGACCATGCCCCCGGTCTGGAGGCGATCGACCACCCCTGAACCGCGAGAGAGAATCGGCGCATTGTGGCCGGCATTGACGTACTCGAGATGGCCGGTGGCCAGATCGAGGCGCCCGAGGAAGAACGTAACGTACTTGTTGGCGGGGACGTTCTGGGTCACCAGGTTGTTCATCTCGCTGAGCGCCCCCATCAAATCGTCATCGAGCCAGTGGTCGCGGACGGCGGCGCGAAGAACGGTCATGATGAGCGCGGCCCCGGTACCCTTCCCGGAAACGTCGCCGAGAACGAAAGTGAGCCGGTCCTTGGTGACGTGAAAATCGAAGTAGTCGCCGCCCACCGCACGGCAGGGTTCGGTGCCGGCGGCCACGTCATAGCCCTCGATGGTGGGCGACCCCTTGGGCAGCATGCTCCGCTGGATTTCAGCCGCAACCCGCATGTCCTCTTCGAGACGCCGCTTCTCCAGGCTCTCTTCGAGAAGCCGGGCATTCTCGATCTTCGCGGCCGCCACGCTGGCCAGAGCCGTGACCAGCTCGAGGTCCTCTTCGGAGAAGGTATGAGTTCGTTCCCGGGAATCGAGATAGACCACCCCAATGACCGACTCCCGGCCTCCATCTGAGTGCCAGAGCGGCGCGCACATGGCCGACCTTATTCCCGTGGTCACGATGCTCTGTTGCGATTGAAGGCCCACGTCTTCGAGCACGTTGGGCAGAAGAATCGAGACCTGCTCCTTCAGAACCCGCCGCGAAATCGACCGGCTGACCCGCAGTATCGGATCGCCTCGACGGGTCTTGGAGGCTTTCACCTCGGCGAGTTGCGCGCCCGGAGGCCCCTCGAAAATGGCAATCGCCCCGCGCTCGGCCGCCACCGCGGCAAAGAGGATGTCGAGAATCTGATCGAACGTTTCGGCGATGGGCTTGTGGGCGAGAAGGGCGGCGGCGGCGCCGGAGAGAACGGTGAGGACGCGGTTCTTTCGAACCAGATCTTCCGCACTGCTCGGAACGCTGAGGACGCCTTCCTGAAGAGTTCGGACGGAGAACACCTTGGTCCCCACGGCCTGGATATCGTCCTCGGTGTCCTCGTCGGCGATACTCCATTGCACGGTGACGGTGTGATCACCCAGCTTGATCTGATCGCCCTTGCGAAGCGAGGTCGGGCCCTGAATCCGCGATCCGTTGACCAGGGTGCCGTTCTTGCTTCCGAGATCGGCGACCACCAGGCCACCTCGGTCCAGAAGGATCTCGGCATGCATACGCGAGAGCCACTGGTCGGGAATGAAAATATCGGCATCGCGCGAGCGCCCCAGGGTGGTGCGCTCGCGTTCCACCTTTATGCGGCGCTCCCCTTCCGAAGACTTGAGGAGCAGTTCGGGTGTGGCCATGAAGGGGCCATTCTAGAGTTAAGGGGGGGCCAGAAGATCGCAGCCCCCGGGTAAACGGCCCGGAGGGGGCGGAGGAAGGCGCCAGGGTGCGCCCGCAGCGTGTAGTTACGAGTCGCGGCGGCGGCGCTTCTTGGCCGCCATGTATCCGGGGCGGACGCGCACCGTGACCTCGGGTCGCGCAACGCGGACTTCGATCTTGCGGTACGTATTGTCGGCGGCGCGCTGGGGGGAGTAGGCCACGAGGTAGCTGTTCTTCAGGTCCTTCGAGATCGCTTCGAACACCTTGATCAGTTCATTCACCTTGTTGGGAAAGTAGTAAACGCCGCCCGTGTCCTCGGCCAGACTCTTGAGAAATCCCCGGGGAGTGTCGAAGCCCTGAATGCCCACGGAGTAGATCGACACTTCCAGGGACTTGGCGAGGGCGACGACCTGGGCCTTGCCGGCCGCACTCGCGTTATCGTCGCCGTCCGACAGCAGAATCAAAGCCTTGCGGCCCGGGCGGTCGCGGAGGCGGTCGAGGCTGTACATGACCGCATCGTAGAGCGCCGTGCCTCCCCACACCTGAAGACCGTTGATGAACGAGTCCATGCGGTCCGTATCGTCGGTGAAGTCGGAGCTCGACTTCACACTCTCGTTGAACTGAACGATGAGCGCCTGGTCGGACGCCTCCAGCTTCCCGGTGAAGAAGGTCGCCGCTTCTTTCAGGAAGGCGATGCTCGGCTTCATGCTCCCTGAGGTATCGAGGGTCAGCGTGATGGACAGGGGGATCCGGTCGTCACCCGTGCTGTTGGCCAGATACGTGATCTCCTGCAACACCCCGTCCTCGAAGATCTGAATGTCTTCCTTCTTCAGATCCCCCACGAAGCGCCCGGCCTTGTCGAAGACCAGAACCGGGACCGACACCACCTCGACCTCGACTCCGATGATGAGGGGTGGCCTTTGCGGATCCTGCTGCGGCACCGGAACAGCACCTGCGGAGGCGACCCCGGTGGCAAGAGCAAAACCGAGGGCCAGCGAAGGACGGGTCATGCCATCACCAGCGGGGACGGATTCTGGGATTTCCGCCTTCGGATAAACCGACCGGTGATCAGGGCGAACAGAATCACGCCCGACGCCACCACGAAGGGAGCAAGAATCGCGAGCGCCACCAGGCCAAACGCGATGATGTCTTCAAGGACGGAGAGAACGGGCGCGGCCAGGCCGAAGGTGATGGGCGACAACACTCCACGCACCGTTGCTTTGGCGGTGTGGGGCAGAAGTGCCGCGGGCGCACCTACCATGACTCCAAGAGCCAGGGCCACGATCGGATCATCCACCGTCCACATCACCGAAGCCGCGAGCACCATCCCCGCCACCGGCTTGAGGAAGATGGAAAGGGCGTCGAGCGCGTGATCCACCACCGGAATCTTGTCCGCGACGAGCTCAATGAAGGTCGCGATCAGGAAGACGGTCAGCGCGGTGTTGGAGCCGAGAAAACGAAACGACTCGCCCAGAGGCAGCACGCCCAGCCGGACCGAGAGCCCCACCGCGAAAAACGGCAACCATGCGCGGATGCCCGCACAGGCCGCGAGGGCGAGGCCCAGTGCAATCGACTGGAGCAGGTCCACCGACATCACCGGCAGCTCCAGATGAGTGAGCCGGGCAGGCCAGTCGGTGTTCCTCAGCTCGTCGAGGAACGAGGCGAGCCCGGCTTGAACGGAGGCGAGGAAGTCAAACATGGCCCCCGAACACTAGGGACGGGGGTCTGATCGTGTCAAGCGAGGGCTGGGTAGTGGGGGAGGGAATCGCTTCGTGGCCCAGGGCCAGGCTTCGCGCTCGGCTGCGTTTCAACGCCCTCCTCGCGATGACGTTGACGCCGGGCAGCGCCACCGTCACTTCTTGGGCGGGTTGCGGGCTTCTTCCTTGTTGTAGCAATGGACGAGCGGGATGTCGCGCATGGTGACCACACCGGGGCGGGCCGACATCACCTTCGGAATCGCGTTCACTGAGATCGCGGCGGTGGCGATGTCGCCGGCGATGCCGCCCTTGACCGTCATGTCCATCGAGGGCGAGCCATCGATCACGATGTGATCCCGGGGTGAATCCGCGCCCACGTACATGTGGAGGTCCAGGCTGATCACCAGACCGCTCTTCGTGTAGCCGCGCGCGCTCTGCTTGATGCCCGCGGCGGTGCCGGCCGCGATCCGCAGATAGTCGGTGTTGAGATCGCGCGGGGCGATCGCCGGTTCGAGGGTCTCGTCAACCCGCTCGAGCTTGAAGCCCAGGGAGTCCGCGATCATCTGTACCGACTCGGGCAGCCCCACGTGGCGCACCGTGCCCTCCGCCTTCGCCCGGCTGAACTGAGCAAGCGAGAGGCCGGCCCCGACCTTCCGCTGCAAGGGCAGACGCCGGGTCCCGGCGTCGACGATGCGCGTCACCGAAACACGCGAGACGTTCTCGCAGGGCGCGGTGAGGACGAGGGCAAGAGCGTCCATGGCGAAACCCGGGTTGACGCCGGTGCCGAGCACCGAGACCTTCTTCTTCTTGGCGATAGCGTCGAGGTCCCGGAACACCCTCGCATTCGCGGGCACCGGATAGGCAAACTCCTCGCAGGTCGTGACCACGTTGATCCCACGGCTGACCAGCGCTTCGATGGTGGCCTTCACCACCTTGGCCGACGACGTGGTGGAGACCACGGCCACGTCGGCCTTGGTGGTCCGGATGAACTTGACCGGGTCGCCCGCAACTTTGATCCGCAGTTTCTTGCCCAAACCGAGCACATCACCCAGATCCTTGCCCGCCTTTTCCAGAGCGGAGTCGCAGGCCCCCACCACCTTCAGCCCTTCTTTGGCGAGGACCATCTTTGCGATGCCGACCCCTATGGGGCCGAGGCCAATGTGAATGATCTTCAGATCACGGGACATGCGGGTTTTATCTCCAGAAAACGGTCATGGGCTCAGAAAGAGCGGGAAGGGGTGTGGATCGACGGGAGCGCGCTAGCGCTCCACCGGAATGGACGCGAACTCGCCATCCGGTGTCGCCGCCACCATCACGGTGGTGGAAATGGGGAGGAAGGCGGTGTGGTTCTTGCCGTTCAGGGTCAGACGGACCTCGTAGAAGCCCTCATCGGCGATGCGGACCAGTTTACCTTTGGCGCTTTTCGCCTTGATGATCTCGGCCATGGCGTCATTCGCGATGAAAACTGCGGCTTCACTTTCGATCATTTGCCTGATCCTTCCTAAAGAGACTGAAGAGCGCGTCGAAGAATATCGAGGCCGGCGTCGGCCTCGGAGCGGGTGAGGGTCAGAGGTGGCCGGAACCGAACCGACTGCGAGCCACAGGGAAGCACAAGCAGGCCGAGCTCGAAACACTTCGCGAGCAGGGCGGTTCGCCTGGCCACGTCGGTGTCGAAGGCGATCATCAAACCGCGGCCGCGGGAATTGGAAACGAGGAGAGAGAACTCGGTTTCGAGGTCACGAAGGCCGCCCAGAAGGTGCTCGCCCACGCTGCGGGCGTTCTCCACCAGTTTGTCTTCTTCGATGATCTCGAGGAAGCGCTGGAACCGAACCATGTCGGTCAGGTTGCCGCCCCAGGTCGAGTTGATTCTCGCCTTCGTCTTGAACACGTTATCGGGTTCGCGATCGACTTTTGTGCCGACCAGGCAACCGCAGGTCTGGGTCTTCTTGCCGAAGGCCAGGGCATCGGGCTGTACGCCATAGTGCTCGTGCGCCCAGAACTTGCCGGTGAGGGCCACGCCGGTCTGCACCTCGTCGACGATGAAGAAGCAGTTCATCGAATCGGCGATGGCTTTGAGCGCCTGGATGAACTCGGGGCGGAAATGATTGTCGCCACCTTCACCCTGGATGGGTTCGATGATGATCCCGGCGATGTCGTCGCCAAAGTCTTCGAAAGCTTTCCGCAACTGTTCCAGAGAATGCTGTTCCAGCGCGGCCACATCGCGCGTCGACTCCGGACTCGGGGGAAAGGTGAGTTTCGGATTCTCCAGGCGGGGCCACGGAAACTTCGGGAAAAGATCGGTCTTGGCCGGATCGGTGTTGGTCAAAGAAAGGCAATAGCCCGCCCGCCCGTGAAAGGCTTCCTTGAAGTGGACAATCTGGTGGCCACGTTCCTTCGATTTGTCCCCGCCGGCCCGCCAGTTCTGCCGAACCTTGTAGTCCATCGCGACCTTGAGGGTGTTCTCCACGGCCAGAGTGCCGCCTTCGATGAAGAAGGCGTGGGGCAGGTACGACGGCATGGCCACCCGCGCGAATGTCTCCAGGAAACCCGCGTACTCGACGCAGTACGCGTCCGACAACGAGGGCTTCACCTGAGCCACTTTGAGCAGTCTCGCCTTGTACTCGGGATCGTTCGTCTTTGGGTGGTTGTATCCGATGGGAGACGAGGCGATGAAGGTCATGAAATCGAGAAGGTTGCGACCGCTCCTGGAGTCATGAAGCCAGGCTCCGCGGCTCTTCTCGAGATCGAAAACGAAGTCCAGAGCATCAACGAGCAGATGACGACCGACCACCTGATGAACGTCTTGCGGCGCAATCTCAAGGAGGGTCGGATGGGTCATGTCGCGACGGCGGGGGCAGGAGGGCTTTTGCTTGCCTGCAGGCAGGCTTCAAGGGAACGTGCGGGAGGCTACGGAGAACGTCCCGGAGCGTCCCAGAACGTCCTTGGCATGCGGCACCAAGGCGCGGGAGTTTACCACGGCGCTGCGAAGCACTACGCGGGACCGTCCTTAAGTCGATACTGAAGCTCGACTTATCTTGTCAGCGGATGGTCGGGCGGTTCCGCTCCTGGCTGCGCGCCACCAGCCGACGCATACGGATGTCGACTTCGGCCTCGAAGACCCGATACTTAGCCTGTTGGAGCGGAGTGAGCACGGCATCGAGAGCCTCGAGGTTTCGGGCCGTGGCGGCGTGCTCAAAGGCGGAGGCGCTCTTCGCTTCTTTGAGAAGGTCGGCGACCCCGGTCTCCGTCGCGGAGCCTGAATTAAGGGCCCTGCGCAACAAGCGAAGAGACTGCATCCGCTTTCTTGCCGAGTCGCGCCGGTCGGACTGGAGCCTCTTGACCAGGGGCAGCGCCTTGACGAACTGCTCGTCGCTCAAGCCCAGGCTCTCCTGAAGATTGCTGATGAGATAGGCATCCATCAGCCGGAAGGTCTCTTCGCGCAGTTCAGGAGCCTGCGCCCCTGGGCCGTCCTCCCGTTCTGTGCGGTCGGCGCCCCCCTTCGGGGTGGTCTGGGATTTCGGAGAGGGCATCTGGTCCTGGGCCCGAACCTCTCCGGCAAACAGAGCCAGCGCTCCCAGGAGCACCACCGCGGCCGCGGGTTGTTTTCTCATAGCGGACTTCCTTCGGTGAGACGCAAACTCTCCTCCTCGTGGTTGCTGAGGCCGGAAAGACAAGCGGCATGACACCCGGCGATCGCCAATTCATCCTCGTTCGGAGTCCATTCGGCCAGAACGGCCAGACCCTCGTCCTCCGCCTCGGCCGGAAGTGGGTCCCAGGCCGGAAGACGGGGAGACACTACCGAGGCCATCGGGGTCCCCTGGCGGTCCCCGTATCGAGGCGTCGGACTCCAGACCGCGAAGGCCAGGCCCGCAATCAGAGCGGAAGCCAGGACCGGTCGAAGAATGACGAAACGATCGAAGATGGACCGGGCGTGCGGCTTCTCATTTCCGAGAGCCTCGCGAATCCGCCTTCGCAACAGAAGATCGTCCCAGTCGGTGGTGGCCCCGAGTTCGGCGTCGGCGCTCCGGAGGTCAAGGAGGATCTGTGAAAGTGACGAAGCCTCCGCTTCGCAGACCTCGCAACCAGCAATGCCCGGCCCGAGCTGGCCCCCGCTGATCCGCTCGAAGATCTCCTCGCTCGACAGATGACGATGGGTATTCATGGCTCCGAGGACTCCTTCCTCGCGACGCCCAGAGTTGCGCCCAGTTGTTTGCGGAGGTTTCGGATGGCGAAGAACAGATTGGCCTTCACCGTGCCCACATTGGAACCGAGAATTTCCGCGACCTCGGAGTGGGTACGCTCCTCCAGCACCTTCATGATGACGGTGAGCCGCTGCTTGTCGGGGAGGGTGTCGAGAGCGGCGCGCACGGTTCGGGCGCTCGCCTGAGCATCAAGGGATTCCTCGATGCCCGGGCCCTCGGCCCGCAGGTCTTTGTCCTCGTCCCACTCTTCGGTTCGGTTCTTGCGCGACGCTTTGAAGGAAAGGCAGGTGTTGACCGTGATTCGGTAGAGCCAGGTCGAGAAAGCGCTCGTCCCCCGGAATTTGGAAAGCGACCGATACGCTTTGACGAACACGTCCTGGGTGAGGTCGGCGGCATCTTCGGTGTTCCCGGTGAATCGATAGCAGACGCGATGGATGGCCTTCTGGTGACGAACCACCAGAGCATCGAAGGCGGAAACATCGCCCGCGAGACAGGCCTCGATGGCCGCCCGCTCCTCCTGGCGGGCCCGCTCCCGCGCGTCGTCTTTGGGATCGACGAGCGGTTGGGTCATGGCGAAGGCCCTTGGCGCGATATCGGTGTGGGCAAGCATCGAGGATTCTCTCAGCAGTGGAGCAAAGGCGCGGATGTCCTAGCGAATGACTTCGACGTCTTCGTCGTCGGGGTCGGGGTCGGGGTCGAGGTCGGATTCATCGCCGCGCATCCCACGTCCCATAGGTGGTCCCATTCGTCTCCGCCCAGAACCCTGCCTTCCGCGCATCCGGTTCGCGCCCCGACCCGCCCGCATGGCGTTCATCTTCTTCTGCTGCTCGGGGGTCAGAATCCGCTTCATGGCAAGGGCGGTATCGACTCGAAGCTTCAGGAGCGCGCCCTGGGCGGCCTGGGCCTCAGCCAGCTTCAAGGCGACGGCCTTTTCGTCCACCTTCTCCGTGCGGAGAAGAGACCTGAGGTCCATCCGGGCAATCTTCCAATCGGTGGTCTTGCGGAGGCGATCACGACGAGCGCCCTCCATGACTTTGCGCAGGTCTGCCTGCTGGGCGTCGGTCAGGCCAAGCTCAGCCTTCGCGGCCTCGCGCCTCTGCATGGGATTTCGATACATGGGGCGTCCCTCAGGGCCCCCCGGACGGAACCGACCCTCACCCTGGGGCGGTGGGTTCGACCGATTCGGCGGGGCGTCCGGCGGCTGAGCGACGGAGAGGGCTGGGGTTAGAAGAAGGGCAAGAGCAAAGGGCGTGAGGAATAGAGGGAGTTTCATAGGCTTTTGAGGAGTCCTGCTTTGTGGGGATTTCAACCGTCGAACAGTATGACTGGCAGCAACGCCGAGGGGTTTAGTCCGGCACGCGATTTGCTTGAATCTTGGGATAGTCTGTGTCTGTGCAGGAAAGTGCGGCGATTGGAGGTTTGAAATGATTCATCGATCCCGAGGGCTCTGGGTTGGTCTCACTGGCATCGTAGCCCTTATGGGCACGAGTTTCAGCACCGCCGATGTTCTGCATCTCAAGACCGGCGGGCAACTCGAGGGCGTGGTCACCCGCGAAACCCCGGCGAGCATCACCATTGACGTGAGCATGGGTCAGGTCAGCGTGCCTCGCAGCAGCGTCTTGAGGATCGAGCGGAAGGAGGGCGCGCTCTCCGAATATCGAAGCCGGTTGGCCGCGATCGATCCGCGCGACCCCCGCGCCTGGGCAGACCTGGCCCGGTTCGCGAGCCGCAACAACCTCCGGAGCGAATCACGAGCGATGTGGGCCGGCGTGCTTTCGCTCGACCCCCTGAACGAGGAGGCCCATCTTGCTCTCGGACATGTCCTCTCCGGCGGACGTTACGTGGATGAAGCGGAGGCCTATCGGGCAAATGGCTTCGTCTATTTCGACCACCAATGGATGACCCGAGCCGAACAGTCTTCCCTCCTGCGGGAGGGGGAACAGCGCGCCATCGACGACCGCCGGCTCGAAGAGGCACGCCGGACCGCGCGGGAAGCCGAGGATCGAGCGCGCCGGGCGGAAGCCGAGGCGGCAAGGGCGCGGGCCGAGGTCTCGGCTGGGTACCCGGTGTGGGGTTACGGTTCGGGCGCGTTTCTCGGCTCACCTTATTGGGGTGGATCAGGCCGTGGCTGTGTGGGCGTCTCCTGCTACACCCCGCGAAGGATCTGGCCCTCACAACCGCCTCGCCCCGTGGCCTCTCCTGTGCCCCGGCCGGTTCCGCCTCGCCCCTCCTCATGGCGATAAGCTTCGAATTCAAGATTACCAGTGGCAAGGACGAAGGATGAAAGCGAAACGCCTCAGCGCGCTCTCGATGACGTCCGCAAACTGTGGAGTCGCCTCCAGGCCGAGGACATCCCACGGTTGTTCTTCTACTTCAGCGCTCTCCTCATCGTGGCCGATTTCTGGGTCGTCTATTTCGAACGCGGCCGGAATCCGGCGTTCCAGAACTACGGAGACGGTTTGTGGTGGGCGCTCGTTACCGTTACCACCATCGGTTACGGAGACAAGGTTCCTCTTACTACCGAGGGACGGCTGGTCGGCGGCGTGGTCATTCTTGTCGGCATCGGCCTCGTCGGCCTCTTCATGGGCAAGATCTCAGCCATTCTGGTCGAGCGTCGAATACGGGAGGGCCGGGGCTTGAGCGACGCCAAGCATCTCTCGGGACATTTCGTCATCCTGGGCCACAAAGCCGACATGTCCGGGTTCATCTCGGGCATTCTCCGGGTCAACTCGAGCCTGCCCAAAGAGCGCCTGGTGGTGGTCTCGCAAACCGACGAGACGGTGGTGGAGGAACTGCGGCTCGCCTTCCCCGGGGTTCTTTTTCTTCGCGGCGACATCATCGATCCCCTGGCCATTCAGAGAGCCAATGTTTCCAAGGCCTCACGGGTCCTGGTGCTCGCGGACGAGAGCCTGACCCGATCCGACCAGGAGAAGGACGCGCGCACGGTCATGGCAGTGATGACCCTCAAGAACCTGGCTCCCGAGGTCTACACCTGCGCTGAGGTCATCGACAGCAAGTACGACGAACACCTGAAGCTCGCTAAATGCGACGAGGTCATCCTGTCGCGGGAATACAGCCGCTTCCTGCTGGTCTCGGCCACCGTATCGGAAGGCATCTCCAGGGTTCTCCATGAGATGCTGGACCTCTCCGATCTCAAGGGTCTGCAGACCACCCAGATTCCCGGCGAGTTCGTGGGTCGTCCCTTCGCGGACCTTCGGTTGCACATGCAGTCGAAGGGATGCCTGCTTCTCGGCGTCCTCGAGAACACCGGGCGGGCCATCCACATAAAACGCCAGGCCCTGCGCGACGCCCAGAAAACAGCGTTCGTGAGCACGCTCGTCGACAATCTGAAGCGCGTGAAGACCATGGTGCCAAATCAACCCGTACTCAATCCCGCGGATGATTACGTCGTCCGTGATGGGTCGCTCGCCATTGTTCTAGGGCGGGGGACGACGGCCTCCGCTCTCTCATCATGACCTCAGCCAGCGAAGACCAGAGCCGGATCGCGGGCCACCTCCGGACCTCTCCGCTGTTTACCGGCCTGGACTCTGCCGCGATTACGAGCCTGTCCGCCATCTGTCGGGTGGAAAGAGTTCTCAAGGGCGGGGCCATTGTGGAAGAGGGGTCGCTGGGCGACGCGATGTTCGTACTCATGCAGGGGAAGGTGCGCGTCGAGAAGCAGACCCCGGCCGACGATCGTTACACCGTGACCTTCCTCTCGCACGAAAAGGGCGATTTCTTCGGCGAGCTCGGTCTGCTCGATTCGGACCGGCGTTCGGCGACGGTTACCGCCGAAAGCGACTGCGAAGTAATCGTGATCGACCGCGACCGGTTTCTCAACTTCGGAAACTCAAATCCCGCCGCCGGCCTTTCAATAACCCGGCGCATCGCGTCAAACCTCGCCACCCGGCTCCGCCGCGCCAACGACGATGTGGTCACCCTCTTCGCTGCCCTCGTTCACGAGGTCGAAGAACGGATCTAGCCTCCCGGGCGCTCGCCGACCCACGCGAGGGGGCGGAGCCGCGCCGGTGATGCCATAATCCGTCGACTCGCGGAGCGCTCCAAATGTTGCTGACCATCACCCTTCTCGCCGGACTATTCGCCGCGGAACAATCCGTCTCCCCCTGCGACGCCCTCGCCGGACACCCTTCAGACCCGGACAAGGTGGGGGCGGGGGTCGACCGCGAGAAGATCGATATCCCGAAGGCGATCGCGGCCTGCGAAGCCGGACTCAAAGCGGAACCCACAAACGCTCGATTCGAGTATCAGCTGGGCCGGCTCCTTTTCTATTCGAAACGAACGCCGGAGGCGCTTCCTCGTCTCGAACGATCGGCGAAGGGCGGCCATCGACAGGCGGAGTTCGTGCTCGGCTACATCCACGAAGAGGGACTGAACGACCTTCCGAAGAACATCTGCCTCGCCGAACCGTTATGGCGGAGTGCGGCCGGGCGCGACCACTTCGCGGCCCGGGTGAGCTACGCGCGGCTTTGGATCAAGGGATCCTGGGATGGCTGCCCCACGGGAAAGACGGACCGCACCGCCATCGAACGATTCCTCGAGTCAGCGAAGAAAGACACGACCGATTACTACCAGGGCCTCCTCATCGACGATCTGCGTGAACGGCTCGCCGCCGTGCCCGCTCGGTAGCGAAGAGCCCGCGGAGAAGAATCAGTACCATGATCATCGCCATCATTGGAGGAGCGGGGGTACGGACGCCGCTCCTGGTACGGGGCCTCGCCCAGTCGGGCCTTCCCATCTCGGAGGTCCGAGTCTTCGATGTGGATGGCGTTCGGCTGAGTCTCATCGCTCCCCTGATCGAACGGGTGGCCGGGGTGCGCGTCGTGGTTTCAGACACGGTGAAAGAGTGCGTGACCGGGGCCCACTTCGTCATCGCCAGCATTCGCCCGGGAGGAATCGAACGTCGGGCGCGGTATGAGCAGATCGCTCTCGATCACGGAGTGATCGGTCAGGAGACGGTGGGGGTGGGCGGCTGGGCTATGGCTCTCGCCACCATACCGGCCATGGTGGGTTATGCGAAGGAGGTCGCGCGATACGCCAAGGACGCCTGGATGATCAGCTTCACCAACCCCGTGGGCATGGTCACCGAGGGCGTGCTCAAAGCCACGAGCGTGCCCATGCTCGGCATCTGCGACACCCCCACCGAGCTCTTCGAGGAGATCGCCCACGCGATCGGCCGGTCTTCGGCCGAGTGCCACTTCGACTATTTCGGCCTCAACCACCTGGGCTGGGTGAGGGAAGTCTGGGCGCGGGGCGAGCCCCAGATGGCGCGGATCCTCAAGGACGATTCCATCCTCGCGAAGATCTACCGGAAGCCTCTCTTCGACTTCACCCGTCTGCGTGAGCTCGGCGCCCTTCCCACCGAATACGTCTACTTCTACGAGCGGACCGAGCGGGCGCTCGCCAACACCCTCAAGGCCGGCACGAGCCGGGGCGCGGAGATCGCTCTCATGAACACGGCGCTCTTCGACGCTCTTCGCTCGCGCAAGGACGATCCGGTGAAGGTCTACGAGGCGTATCTCGCGGAGCGGAACGGAACCTACTTCTCGCTCGAAGGCCAGGGCGACGCAAAGCACAAGAATCCGCCCACCGAGGCCGCGCTGCTCTCCGGCTACGACAAGATCGCGGTGTCGGTCCTGCAGGCCATCCACCAGAACACCGGGAAGATCATCCCCCTTTCCGTGGGAAACCGCGGCAACATCGCGGGCCTGCGCGATGACGACGTGGTCGAAGTCCCCTGCCTCGTGAACGGCAACGGTGCCCACCCCCTTCACGTGGGCGCGCCGCCCGCCAGCGTTTCGAAGATGCTCGACGAGGTCAAGGCCTACGAGCGCGCCACCGTGGCCGCGGCCTTGAGCGGCTCGCGAGACGAGGCTATCGAAGCCCTCGCCCTGAATCCGCTGGTGAAGGACAAGGCGATCGCCCTGCGTCTCGCCGAAGCCCTTCTCTAAGAAGACCGCCCCGCCGCCCCCGCACCCTGAGGCCTGACCACCGCATGACCGATAACCCCAAGCCGCCACACCTGAGACGCGGCATGGGCCTTCTGCCCGCCACCGCCACCAACATCATCGGCATGGTGGGGGTCGGTCCGTTCCTGGTGATCCCCTTCATGATCACTTCGATGGGCGGGCCTCACATCCTTTACGCGTGGATCGCGGGCGCTATCCTCGCCTTCGCGGATGGTCTGGTGTACTCGCATTTCGGCGCGGCCCTCCCGGGAAGCGGCGGCTCGTACCTCTACCTGCGCGAGGCCTACAAGCCCTTCAAGTTCGCGGGCCTCCCCATGGGCGACATGCTGGCCTTCGTATTCATCTGCCACGTGATCCTGGTCGCCCCCCTCGGCATCGCCAGTGGCGGCGTCGGCTTCGCCGACTACCTGAAGTTTTACTGGACCACGATGACGCCCCTTCAGCACGACCTCGTGGCCGGAGGGCTGTGCGTCTTCATCACCGGTCTTTTGTGGCGCAAGATCGAGGATATCGGGAAGCTCGCGGTGCTCCTTCTCGGCCTGGTGTTCCTCACCGTCGGCTGGGTGATCGTGGCCGGCCTCTTCAAGTTCTCTCTCGCTCAGGCCTTCAACTGGCCGGCCTCGGCCTACGAGTACAACGCGGATTTCTTCGCGAAGCTGGGGGCCACCGCGATTCTCGCCATGTACAGCTACGGCGGCTACAACCAGGTCTGCAACATCGCGGAGGAGATCAAGAACCCGGTGAAGACCATGCCCCGCTCGATCATCCTCTCAATCGTGGTGGTGGCCGCGATGTACATCACCATGTCCACGGTGATCCTGGGCATGGTGCCGTGGCAGGAGGCGAAGGAATCGCGCACCATCGCGTCGCTGTTCATCGAGCGGACGTTCGCGGACCCGGCGGCCGGCCGGATCGCTGCGCTGGTCATGACCGTGATGATTCAGTTCGTCGCCGCCGCGTCTCTTTACGCGGTGATCCTCGGCTACTCCCGGATTCCCTTCGCGGCCGCGCGGGACGGCCAGTTCTTCAAGGTGTTCGCGCAACTCCATCCCACCAAGGCTTTCCCTCACGTCGCCCTGCTGACTGTGGGTCTGCTCTCCGTGCCCTTCTGCTTCTTCTCCCTCGGGCAGCTCGCCACCTGGCTGATCCAGGTGCAGGTCCTCCTGTGCTTCCTCTGGCAGTGCGCGGGCGTGATCCTGCTCTTCCGCCACCGCAAGGACATTCCCCAGCCCTTCGTGATGTGGCTCTACCCGCTGCCCGCGATTCTGTCCTTCGCGCTGTGGTTCTACATCTTCATCTCCGGCTCGACCGAGGGGATCATCTTCTCGTTCTGCTACCTCGCCGCGTCGGTCGCCGCCTACGTGGCCTTCCGGTCGCACAAGCTCCGGGGCGGGACCCCCTAGCTGCTAGGCAGTCACCGACGCGACGTCAACCGGCTGACCAGCGACGAAGGCGCGCTGGGCCGCCACCGCTATGCGTATGGCCCCGACGCCGTCGTCAATGGTCACGGGCGCTTTTCGCCCCTGAAGGACGTTCTGGGCGAAGTTCTGCAACTGCACGGTGTAGGCGATGGCAAACCGCTCCATGAAATGCGGCACGGTGTCGTGGGCGATGGAGTTCTTGGTCATGACGTAGAGCGGAGTCTCGCGGATGTAGCCGACACGCAGTGTCCCCGCATCGCCCAGAAGCTCGGTTGAGATGTCGTAGCCGTAGATGCCGTTTCGCGACAGGTCCACCACGCCGAGCGCGCCATTCTCAAAGGTCAGGCTCACCACCGCGTTGTCGATATCGCCGACGGTCTTGAGTTCGGGATAGGCGAGGGTCCCGCCGATCGCGGAAACCGTCTTGACCTCTCCCATGAAGAAGCGGGCGAGGTCGAAATCGTGGATGCCCATGTCCATGATCATGCCGCCGCTGCTCTTCGGATCCGCGTACTCCAGGGAGGTGCGGTAGGGATCGCGCGAGGTCGACTTGAAGAGCACGACCCTACCGACCTGACCTTCGCTCAGCCGTTTCCTCGCGGCGGCGTAGCCTGGATCGAACCTCCTCATGAAGCCCATCTGGAAGAAGACGCCGGTGGCGTTCACTGCATCTTTCATCTCCAGAGTCTGCGAGAGACTCAGAGCGGGCGGTTTCTCGCAGAACGTCGGCTTCCCCGCTTTGGTGGAAAGAATCGAGAGATCCTTGTGGGTGCTGGTTGGGCTCACGATCACCACCGCGTCCACGTTCTTGTCGTTGATGAGATCTGCGGGATTGGCGTACTGCCCAGGCACGTCAAATTCGTCGGCCACCGCGCCGACCGCGTCCTTCAGCACATCGCACACCGCGACCAGGCGCGTTTCGGGAATACGCGACGCGAGATCACGCGCGTAAATGCGGCCCAGACGACCGAGACCGATGACGCCGACCTGAAGGCGCTTCCTCGCTCCGTCGCTCATTTCACTCCCTCCGCTTTCCTGACCAGTTCGATTCGAACCTGCTGGGCCGTTTCAATCGCTTCGCCCTTGATGAGTTTTGAAGCACTCTCGACGGCCAGACGGCCCATGTCGCCGGGGAACTGCGCGACCGAGGCGATCATCGTCCCGGCCTCGATTGCCTTCCGCGCGTCGTCGACCGCGTCGAAGCCGATCACCCGGATCTTGCCGGTGCGTCCCGCGGCGGCGATGGCCTCCATGGCCCCGAGCGCCATCATGTCGTTGCAGGCGAAGAGCGCGTCGATCTCCGGATGCGCCTGCAGAATGTTCTGAAAGACGGTAAAGCCCTGGTCACGCTCCCAGTTGGCGGTCTGCGAGGCCACCACCTTGATGCCGGGCGTGTCCTTGGTCGCATCCTTGAAGCCGCGCAGACGTGAATCGCCGGTGTCGTGACCGGGGATTCCCTCGAGCAGCGCCACATTGGCCTTTCCCTTGGTGACCAGGATCAGTTCGGCGCCCGCGACCCGGCCGCCCTCGTAGTTATCTGAGCCGATGAAAGTCGCGGTCGCAACCGACGCCGCGGCGGCCGCGGCCGCGTCGATACGCGTGTCGACAATGATGACCGGAATGCCGGCCGCGTTCGCCTTGGCCAGCACCGGGACGATCTCGCGGGAGCCGCTCGGTGTGATAAGGAGAGCCTTGATCCCCGTTTGAATCAGGTTCTCGACAATCTGCATCTGCTTCTCGACGTCCACTTCGCGCTCGGCGGCCTGGACCACCAGGTCGATACCGAGGCGATCCGCCGCGGCCTGGGCGCCCTTCTGCATGTCGATGAAGAACGGGCTGTTCAGGGTCTTGAGCACCAGGGCGACGCGCGGTTTGGCGGGCGCCGCATTCTGGGCCGGTGGAGCGCTGCACGAGGCGAGGGCGAGGGCCAGGGCCGTGGTGGACAGGGCCAGGAGACTTCGATTGTTCATGAAGGGTTCCATTCGATTGAGAGGGTACACCAGCGCCTATTGGCGTTTCGACTTGACCAGCGAGTCCATCAGAACCGCGGCGATGATCACCAGGCCGATGACGATCTGCTGAAGGAACGAAGAGATGCCCAGCAGGTTGAGTCCGTTACGCAGCACGCCCATGGTCAGGGCCCCGATCAGGGTGCCTCCCAGCGTGCCCAACCCGCCGGTGAGACTGGTGCCCCCGATAACCACCGCAGCGATGGCATCGAGCTCGTACATCATGCCGGCGATGGGCTGGGCGGAATTGAGGCGCGCGGTGAGCAGAACCGAAGCGAGAGCGGCGGTGGCGCCCGACAGGACATACACCAGGGTCTTGTGAAACCCGACGGCCACACCGGAGAGCCGGGTGGCCTCTTCGTTGCCCCCTATCGCGTAGACGTAACGTCCGAATCGCGTCCGATTGAGCAGCACAATGGCGATTGCATAGAGAACAATGGTCAATAGCACCGGCACCGGAAGCCCGAAGATGCGGCCGGTCGAGAGCCAGCGAAGGGATTCGTCGAACCCTGAAATCGGACGACCGTCGGTGAAGAGGAGGGCGGCGCCGCGGGCGACACTCATCATCCCAAGAGTGGCAATGAACGGCGGCAGTTTGCCGCGAGTGATAAGCAGCCCGCTGAACCCACCACAAAGAGCCCCGGTGAGAAGGCCGGCGAGGATGGCCGCCGCCAGGGGCCAACCGGCCTGGAGCCGGCTCGCCAGCACCACGCCGGACAGGGCGGTGATCGACCCCACGGACAGGTCGATTCCGGCGGAAAGGATCACGAAGGTCATGCCGACCGCGATAACCGCGTTGATCGCGGTCTGTTCCATCACGTTCAGAAGATTCGAGGAGGTGAGGAAAAAGGGTGAGAGGAACGAGAGCAACCCTCCGAGCAGGACGAGACCAACCAGGGTTCCCATCCGCCGGCTTCGGACCAGGAGAGCGACCCACCCTTTCATGAGGCCTGCCCCAGCGCCGCGCCCAGCAGCGATTCCTGATTCGCGCTTGCCGCCGCGAACTCAGCGACCAATCGCCCGCCGCGCATGACCAGAATTCGGTCGCTCATGCCCAGGATCTCCGGAAGTTCGGAAGAGATCATCACAATGCCAGCCCCGTCCGCGGTCAGGCGATTCATCAGCTCATAGATCTCGACTTTCGCGGCCACGTCGATCCCGCGCGTGGGCTCATCCATGATCAGCACATCGACGCCCGCCGCAAGCCACTTGCCGAGCACGATCTTCTGCTGGTTGCCGCCGGACAGTGCGCCCGCTCTTTGTTCGATCCCCGGAGTCTTGATTCGAAGGTCATCCACATACCGCCGGGACAATGCCTCTTCGCCTTCGCGGTCGAGGAGGCCGAAGCGGGACAGCCGCAGCGCCGAGGTCAGAGTCAGGTTCTCTCTCACCGATAGACCAAGAACCAGACCCTGGGTCTTGCGGTCTTCGGGGAGGAGACCAATGCCTGCAGCCATGCCGTCGGCCGGCGATCGAACGAGCGCCATCCGGCCCTTCACGACAATGGTTCCCTGGTCCGCCCGATCGGCCCCAAAAAGGGCGCGAGCCAGTTCGGTCCGGCCCGCGCCGAGAAGGCCCGAAATGCCGAGAATCTCACCCCGACGAAGACTGAAACTGACCTCGTGCAGCGCTCCGCGGCGGGAGAGGCCCTCGACTCGAAGGACTTCGTCACCGGAGCTCGCGCGGCGGCGGGGGAAGTGATCGCCCACCGGCCGGCCGACCATCAGTCGAATCAACTCGTCGATGGCGACGTCCTTGGTTTGGTACGTTCCGATCCGGCGACCGTCACGCAGAACGCTGACCCGATGGCCGATCCGACCGACCTCGTTCATCCGATGCGAGATGTAGATGATGCCCACGCCGCGCTCGAGGAGACGCGCCATCGCGGCGAAGAGTTGCTCGATCTCCGAGGCGGTGAGGGCCGAGGTCGGTTCGTCCATCACCAGGATGCGGGCCTTCTCGGAGAGGGCCTTCGCTACTTCGATCATCTGTTGTTCGGCGATGCCCAGCGTTCCCACCGGCGCCTCGAGGTCGAGGCTCATGCCCAGGCCGGCGAGCAACTCCCGGGTATTCGCCTTCATCAGGTTGAGGTCAAGCAGGCCGAGCGAGGTCGTAGGCTCTTTGCCCAGAAACACGTTGGCGGGAGCGCTCAGTTGCGGCACCAGGGTGAGCTCCTGATAGATGATGCTGATGCCGAGATCGCGAGCAGCCTTGGGTGAATCGATCAGGGCGGGCTTGCCATCGACGAGAATCTCGCCGCCGTCGCGCGATTGCGCACCGCTCAGGATCTTCATGAGCGTCGACTTTCCGGCGCCGTTCTCGCCCAGAAGAACATGAACCTCCCCGGCCCTCAGGTCGAGGTCGACCCCGTCGAGGGCCACCACTCCGGGAAATCGCTTCTGCACGCCCACCATCTGGAGGAGCGGGGGCGAGGTGGTCATCGGGCTTCGGCAGACTTGCGGGGGCGAGAGGAACGAGGCGCGGACGCGCGTTCCCGCGGCGGAGGCGCCGTGGTCGAGCGCACCACCAGGGAGGGAGCAAGAACCACCCGCCGGCGCTTGACCCGGATGCCGCGGATGCGCTCGACGAGAAGGTCCATGGCGGTCTGGCCGATGTGGTGCCGGGGTTGGTGCACGGTGGTGAGCGACAAGTGACGCATCGCGGCCAGCGAGGTGTTGTCGTAGCCCACCAAAGAGATGTCCTCGGGCACTCGAAGCCCGCTCTCTTCGATCGCGTTCAAGGCTCCGATGGCGGCCAGATCATTCGCCGCGAAGATCGCGGTGGGCCGGGGCCGCATGTCCAAAAGTTCACGGGCGCCCTGATGGCCACCCGCTTCCGTGAAGGCGCCCCGACCCACCCGGATCTGGCTTTGAAGCCTGAGCTTCCGCATCGCCTCTTCGTATCCGCGTCGACGTTCCAGGGCCCCCGCACCCTCGCCGCCGTCGATGTGGGCGATCCGACG
>JANLSZ010000331.1:0-2589 GCA_031362685.1 Vicinamibacteria bacterium
TCGGGCCAGGCGGGCGCCGCGCCCTGGCCGCTTTTCTCTCCGAGTCGGAGATCTCCGTGGTCGACTTCTCGGATGCACACTGGCGGGCCGCCGCCGACGCCTACGGCCGCTTCGGGAAAGGCCGCCATCGCGCCGCGCTCAACTTCGGAGACTGCCTGACTTACGCAGTCGCAAAGCTCTCATCGCAGCCCCTGCTCGCGACCGGAAATGACTTCTCGCGGACCGACCTGACCCTGGCTTGAGCCGACGCTCGCAAGGGAGCTCGCAGAGTAATACTGCCGGAACTACGCGTCACGCAGCGCCCGCGTGATGGGCATGCGCGCCGCGCGCAGAGCCGGGAGCAGGCCTCCCACCAGGCCCATCAGGGCCGCGAACACCATCCCGGTGATGAGGATGGCGGGAGTCAACCGAAATGAGAAGGCCACTTCACTGAAACTCTGAGTCTGCGCGGTGCTGACGGGGGAGCATTCTTCGGCCTGGTCACTACGGACGAGCGGTGCCGGTCTTCCGTTTCTTTTCCGTGGCGGGCTCAAACAAAGACGGACTACCGATCGTGACCTCCAGGTCCCCGTAGGCTTTCGTGTACGGTTCGCCCGACTCGGGGGTGATGAGGAAGTTGCTGCCCCTCGGGTAGTAGGAACGAAAAAGCCGCAAGGTTTTCGACTCGAACTCGTCGACGCTCCACTTGCACTCGATCGCATCCACCGCACCCCGGTTCCCAGGAATCACGAAGTCGATTTCGCGACCCGCGGCGTCGCGCCAGTACTGAATCGTGGCCTCGGGTCGGAGTCCCTGGAGCTGCTCGAGAACGATGTGCTCCCAAAGGACGCCGTAGTCCGCGGGCCGGAGTGGACTCCAGCCGCGGGCGTATGAGACGAAGCCGGTGTCGAAGGCGTAGACCTTCGGCATCTTTGTCAGTTCCTTGACGCCACCGCCATGGCAGGGGCGAACCAGCGTCGCCGCCAGCATGATGCGCAGCGCGTCCAGGTGTGCCTCCACGGTGGCCCGGCTGAGACTGAGGGTCGACGCGGCTTTCGTGATCTCGAACTGTCCGCCGCTCGTACGGAGGACGTATTCGAATACCGAGTTGAACTTCTCGAAATCGCGGAACGCGAAGAGGCGTTGCACGTCGCGGGCGAAGAAGGAATCGAGCCACTCACGGTAGAAAGCCCGATCTTTTGAGTCGCCGTCCCTAAGAAGGGCCCCCGGGAGGCCTCCTCGATAGAGCCGTTTCTCAATGGAAGCCTCGAAAAGAGACAGCTCACTCCACAGGACGGGGGGGAGATGAACGGTGCGCTTTCGATCCGTAAGGGAGTCGGAGAACTTGCGCGTGGCCCACAGAGTCGAGGAACCCGTGGCGAGTATTCTGAGCTTCGGAAAACGATCCGCGCCTATCTTGAGAACACGGGCGGGGTCTTTCAGTTGATGGATCTCGTCAAAGGCGACGATGTCCGCCGTAACACCCGCGAAAAACCGCATGGGATCCTTCGTTCGGGCCTCCATCGCCGGGTCGTCGCAGTCGAGCCTTTGGGTTTTCCCCGGGAGGGAGTCGATCAGCGTGGTCTTGCCGGTTCTCCGGACGCCTGAGAGCCACACGATCGGCCTATGGCGCCACTCCCGGGCCATTCGATCGAGCCAGATCGAGCGTTTCTTCATGTCATCGTACTGTACATTAAGTGAGAATTATTGCCTAGTACGATGACGCGGCCCGTGCGAGCCTCGCCCCGCCTTCCAGCGCCAGTCGCCTAGCCTTGGTTTGCGCCGTTGGGGTCCACTCATCGCTGGAGAATCAGCGAGGTGAGGCTGCGTCGGGCCTCATCGGTGAGGGTCGGGGCTGATTTCCTACGCGTCGCGCAGGGCCCGGGTGATGGGCATGCGCGCCGCGCGCAGAGCGGGGAGCAGGCCGCCGATGAGGCCCATGAGTCCCGCGAACACCATGCCGGTGAGGAGAATCTGCGGCGTAAGCCGGAACGAGAACGCCACTTCGCTGAAGCTCTGGGTCTGCGCGGTGCCGGTGGAGAAGCCGTTCATGGGCAGAGCGAGAAGGCAGCCGATGACCCCGGCCAGGGTGGCGAGAAACACCGACTCCATCACGAAGGAATACAGGATCGACCGCCGCGAGAAACCGAGGGCGCGCAGCGTCCCGATCTCACGCGTGCGGGAAGCCACGATCGCGTACATGGTATTCATGGCCCCGAACACCGCGCCCACCCCCATCACGAACGCCACGAACGCGGCTAGACCCTTGAGGATCACGGCGAGCGGGCCGGCCTGGTCGGCGTAGTACTTGGTTTCCGGAACGGCCTGGAGCTGCATCTGGGGCTGGGCCCGGATCCACTTGTCGAGGGCGGGGATCTGCGAGGCGTCCTTCATGCGCACGGTCACCGAGTTCGATCCCGCTCCGCGGTTGAACATGGCGCCCAGCACGTCGAAATCGCCCCAGATCTCGCTCTCGAAAGCGCCGCCCTGGGACTCGAAGATCCCGACCACGTTGAAGCTCTTGTTCATGTACTTCACGCGCTCGCCGAGTTTCACTCCCTGAATCCGTCCCATGATCTTGTGGCCCACGATGACTTCATCGAGGCCGGG
>JANLSZ010000402.1:0-11985 GCA_031362685.1 Vicinamibacteria bacterium
TACGGCGCCATCTCCTGGAACGAGGAGAAGCAGATCCCTCAGGCGTGGCCCTTTGACGCGCATCTGCTCGACGATGGCTGGACGAGGACGCGAGGCGAGCAGGCCTGCCCGACCCAGGTCTTCCGCACGATCAAGCTCGAGGACGCGGAGATGCGGCGGATCCAGGCCGAGGAGGGTCTCGAAGTCCTGAAGCCGGAACTTGGCACGAAGCCGCGCATCTACTACAAGAACCTCCACATGATCACGAAGTGCTTCGTGGGGGGGACGGTGGTCCATCACGTCAAGGGTATCGAGGAGTGCGCGGCCGGGGTCGAGGTCGTTCTCGAGAAGGACGGTCGTGAAGTCGGACGGGCGACCACGGACACCTTCGGGGAGTTCGTCATCGACAAGCTCGAGCCGAACAGCAGCGGCTATCAGCTGAAGGCCGCCGGCCCATGGGGGCGGTGCTCGACGCAGTTCGACCTGGCCGAGGAGAGCCGCTATCTCGGCGTGCTGACACTCGTGGCGGGGTAGCGCTCCGCGGCACGCTTCGCGGTCTGAGGCAGGCATGGTGTGGGGGGACCTGCCATTCGCCAAGATAGCTTGTCCTGATCCAGATAGGCCATCAGATGGGGTGACCCTGGCGGCCTGGCTTGCCCATTCCGCCTCCTGCCCCATCACCGTCGTCCTGATTCCGCCTCAGTGGCTGTCGCGCCCGAGAAAAGCAACAAAAAGGTTGCCTTTCCTTCGGCGCGGTGGTATCAATAAGCAACTGAAAGGTTGCTTATGACCACAGATCGCATCGAGAAGACGGTTGTCCTGAAGGCGCCGCGCCCGCGGGTGTGGCAGGCCATCAGCGATTCGAAGGAATTCGGATTGTGGTTCGGCGTCGCCTTCGATGGGCCGTTCGTCGCGGGACAGGCGCTCACCGGACGCATCGTCGGCACCATCGCGGATCCCGAGGTAGCGAAGCTTCAGGAGCCGCACGGAGGGAAGCCCTTCGATATCCTGGTCGACCGCATCGAGCCCCCCGCCACCTTCGCTTTTCGCTGGCATCCCTACGCGATCGAGCCCGGCGTCGACTATTCGCAAGAGCCCACGACGCTTGTGATGTTCCGCCTCGAGGAGGCCGGGGGCGACACCCGGCTGACCATTACGGAGTCCGGCTTCGACGAGATTCCGGTCGCGCGCCGCGCGCAGGCCTTCGAGGCCAACGACGGCGGCTGGTCGCATCAAGCTCAGCTGATTGCGAAGTATCTGGCCATGCGGGCCAGCTGATTCGGGATGCCGGGACGCAACGTCGCGGGCCGTCGGCTGATGGCGGCCGGGCTCGCCTTCGCCGCTCTGGGCGATCCCACCCGCCTCAAGATCGTGGCCCGCCTGTGCGACGACGGTCCGTCGTCCATCGTGCGGCTGTGCGCCGTCGCCGACGTTTCACGACAGGCGATCACCAAGCACCTGGGCGCGCTTCAAGCAGCCGGTCTGGTGGGCAGCCGCCGCCAGGGCCGGGAGCGGATCTGGGCGTTGAAGGCCGGGAAGCTCACGGACGTGCGCCGCTATCTCGATCAGATTTCCGGCCAGTGGGATCGGTCGATCGAACGCCTGCGGGCTCGGGTGGAGAGATGAGGGAATGGACACGGTGAGCCGGCCCCTTGGGCTCCAACCCCCACGGGTCACAGGGTGAGACTCATATAGCGAGCCCCCGCCACCGGGTTTGCTCGATACGGTTCGATGTCCTTGAAACCAAGCCGCTCGTACAACTGCTGTGCCGTCTTCATCGAGGGCAGCGTGTCCAGCAGAATCCGGGTGTATCCATGCGGTCCCGCCCACGCGATCACCGCCTCCGCGAGCCGCCGCCCCACCCCGGTTCCCTGAAAGGCTGGTCGAACGTACAAGCGCTTCATCTCGCATCCGTCCGTCGCCCATTTCCTCACCGCCACGCACCCCGCCGGCACTCCAGCCTCGGAGGCAACGATCAACGTTCCGGTTGGCTCCGCGTAGTCCCCGGGGAGTCCCGCCAGTTCCGCCGCGAAGCCCTGGAAGCACAGATCCACGCCGATCTGCTGCTCGTACTCCCGAAAGAGGCCCCGGATGGTCTCGAGGTCCGCTCCGGCCGACACCATCCTAAATTCCATGACCGACCGACCTCTCTCTTATCTCGCTACGACTTGAGGATCGATCCGATCACCGCTCCGGCGAGCAGGCTGTCGATCATGCTGATCCCGCCCTGGCACCAGGCGAGGTAATACGGATAGCCGTCGATCACCAGCGGGTCGAAGAAACGCTGGAAGAAGATCACGAGTCCTAGGAAGAACCCGAAGCTGAGGCCTCCCTTCCAACCGGCCGCCCAACTCGAGCGGGTGCGCGCGAAGAGGAGCGCGACGGTCAAGCAGATGGTGACTGCGATTAGCAGGAACCACGCCGGATTAGCCGCGGTCTGCGAGTACACCGTGCTGAGGCGCTTGTAGGTCGCGGCCATGACCATGCCGTGCTGCACGAAGTCCGAAATCCAGGTTACGAGTCCGGCGGCAGCGCCGGCGAGTGCTATTCGAGTCCAGTTCATATTCTCTCCTCTACACGGACACCGCCCCCGCCCGGATTCGCGATCCGGGAGCTGAGACGCGACCAGTTGAGGCAAGCTACGCTCCCGCCTCCGGGGTGTCAAGGGACAGGAGTCGCGGCCTCGACGGTAATGCCTACGGCTCAGAGAGGAAGCGGAGGATCTCGCCCATCAGTCGCACTCCCTGGTCCGTTTCAAAGATGGCCTGGGCGTGGGCGGAGCCCTCCAGGATGATCAGCTCCTTCGGTTTCGGGGCCTTCTCGTACTGGGCGCGGATCCTGGGCAGGCGCGGCACGTCGGGACCGCCGACGTCGTCGCGGCTGACGATGAAGAGCTTGCGTCCCTTGAGCCTGTCGGGCGAGCGGTTCGACAGGCCGGCCAGTAACACGATGCGATCGATTTCTCCGGGCTTCGCCTCGATCGAACCATCGGCCGCCGCCCCAGCACCCATGCTCCCTCCCACCACGGAGACCGACTTCGCCCCTGTCCCCCGAAGATAGCGGACGGCAGCCAGCACGTCGAGGTGAAGTGGGGCGGCCAGAGGATCGGTGTCGCCGGGGCCTCGTGACTGACCGTAACCTCTGAAATCGAAGGCCAGGACTCTGAAGCCCGCCATGGCCAGCGTCCGGGCCTGCGGCGCCCAACTCTCCTTGTTGAAACGGCCCCCGTGGGCCAGGACCACTCCAAGGTCGCCTTCTCCGTAGATGTCGGCATAGAGGAGGCCGCCGTCCGAGGTGGGAAAGGACACCCGCTCCGTCGCCGCAGTCGCTCCCAACAACAGAACCGCGGCGACCGCCGCCCGGCCAGGTCGCATGACTGTGATTGTAGCCTCTGGCCAGACTGCTATTCACGGATCTTCTCGAATGTCAGGTATCTCGGAGTTACCCTGGACCTGGTTCTTCGCCGTACCACATCACCCAGTCCGAGAACGGCTCGTTGCTCCTCGGTTCGGAGCCAAGCCGCAGCACATGGCCATCGGGATCCTCCACATGCATCTCATAGGCCCACGAGTAGTTGGTAGGCGGCAGCCGGATGGTGGCGCCTGTCCTCGCATACTCCTGGTGAAGGGCGCCTGCATCGCCAACGCCTATCCACACCCAGGTGTGAGGGTTGCCCTGATCGCCTTCGCACAACATGATGCTGGCGCCGTCGCGCGACACCGACGCCATGATGTCAAGGTGGCGCCAATCCAGACTGAATCGGAGGATCTTCTGGTAATGATGGAGACTAGCCTGAAGGTGTCGCACCCGGAGGATCGGCACCGCGCCATGGAAGCGTGTGCCGGGAACCGTCTGGCTTTCCCCTAACGCCATGGCTTCCCTCCTGACATCCTCATGGGGTCACAACCTCGTACTCGCTCTGCACCAGGCCGCTCGGATAGTGCCGGGTCGCCACATGGCGAAGCCGAGTGTCGCGCGGCAACGCCCCGAAGAGAGGGATCCCCTCTCCAATGAGCACCGGCACCCGGGTGATCACGAGACGCTGGATGAGACCCGCGCGCAGGAAGCTCTGGATCGTGATCCCGCCGTCGATGTACAGATGGTGGGCGCCGCTGGCCGCCAATCTCGAAACAATGTCAGCCGGCGGCCCGGACATCTGTTCGACCACGCCTCCGATGGCCGCGGAAAGATCCACCGGCCGGGTGCTCAGAACAACCACGCGTTTGTCGCCATAGACCCAGGGCCCGAGGGTCAGGACCTTCTCGAAGCTCTTGCGGCCGAGGACAATCGCATCGACGCTGGCCATGAACTCATCGTAGCCGTGCGGTTCACCCCCACCCGCGGGAAGCCAGTCGATATCGCCGTTGGGTCGGGCCATGAAGCCATCGACGCTGACGCCGACGAAAACCGACGCCGTCATTGAGGACTCGTCATCTGGCGTCAACCGCGCCGGCGGCAGGCGTCCGAGATGAGCAACCGCTCACCGCTCCGCGCCTGAGGATTGACGCCGTCGCTCCGGCCTGGCCCGGACCGTTTCCACCGCGCTCGCGACTCGACGTGCCCGGGTTTCGGGCTTCCTGGCCTCTTCGATCGCCTCCACGTATTCTCGCTGATGGGTGTAACTGAGTTCGCGCCAGCGCTCCCAGGCGGGCGGCGCTCCCTTGAGCGCTCTGACCAGATCAGGCGGCGGCTTGATCTCGCGCTTCTCGGTATCGAGTTCCAGCCGCACCTTCAGAGTCTCGCCGCCGGTCAGGCCCGCGGCTTCGCGATGGCTTCTTCGCAGGGGCACGCAGGGCGGACCGCCCATGGCCGCGACGGTGCTTCGGTACGTGTAACCGTTCAAGGTCACGCGAACCGGCGCGCGCGCCTTCCCAAAGACGATCCGCGGGTCGAAGTTGAGGCGGATGTAGCACCCCGGCCCTTCGCGGACGATCGTGGCCAGGAAAGATCTTGAAGCCATGGGGCTGGGAAGATCTTACCGGTTACGGGGCATCTTCATCAGGCGCCTCCCAAGCGACGCTGCCGCAGATTCAGACCACGGATCTGCCGGTCGAACCCGTGGCGAGCATCTCGCTCATGTAGTCGAAGAACGGCCGGATGCTCTTGTACGTCCGGTTCAGCTCGTCGACGAAGCCCTTAGCGAGAACTTCCCGGTCCGAGAAGGAACGCTCGAACCAGAACTGCTTATAACGAAGAAGGTCGAGGGCCGGATGTTCCCTGGGAAAACCCCGGGGCACGGTGGCCACCTGATCGCCCTGCATGTCTCCGAAATTGGACTTGATGCCTTTCGAGCTCAGGAGCCGATTCCAGCGCTTGTAGTTGTCGAGGATATCCAGCCGGATTCTCTTGAGGTCGTCCGGATTGGGGTAGACGAAACCGCAGCAAAGCCGTGACTCCCCGGGCTTGATCCACAGGTAGTACCCCCCTCGCAGCATCGGCTTGGTGCGCGAGAAATGGCCGGCGAACCGGGGATTGTAAGGCGTGCTGTCCTTCGAGAAGCGGACATCCTTGTAGATGCGGTACAAGGCCTGCTTCGCCGAGGGCGTCTCGATCCGGTCGTGCGTGTTCAGCTTCGCGATCACTTCGTCGAAGAACTGCGACGCGTTCGTGAGGGCGAGCTGATACTGGTCCTTGTGAGCGGCGAACCACTCGCGGTCGTTGTTTCGGGCCAGGTTCCTCAGGAAGTCCAGCGTGGGCTTTCGAATCATTTTGTCGGCCACATGTGCGATTCGATGGGAGTGCGAGCCTCGCCGTCGTCCGGCAAGACCAACCCGTTCCTGGCCGGCGAGATCCAGACCGAGCGAGCGGACGTCAGGGCGCCGGCTCCACCCTCAACATCACGCTGTCGTCTTCGTCGGTGAGCACGTAGAGCAGGCCGTCGGGTCCCTGGCGAACGTCACGGATCCGCTGGTGCAGGTCGGTCAGCAACGTTTCGCGGCGGATCTCCCCGAGCGTCCCGCTGAGGACCACGCGCTCGAGGCCACCGGTGCGCGGCACCTCGCCGCGCCGCGCGCTGGCCACGAACAGGTTGCCCTTCCAGGCGGGAAACCGATCGCCGGTATAGAACGCCAGACCCGAGGGCGCGATCGAGGGAATCCACAGCAGCAGCGGCTGTTCTACGCCCGCTGCGAGGGGTACTTCCGACACGCGTGATCCGTCGTAATTGCGGCCGAAACTGGACGTTGGCCATCCGTAGTTGCGCCCCGGGAGTATGACGTTGACTTCGTCGCCTCCGTTGGGCCCGTGGTCGGTGGCGAGCACCGCCCCGCTAGCCTCGTGCACCGCCAGGCCCAGTTGGTCTCGATGGCCGACCGAGAAGATCTCGGGCTTTGCGCCCGCGCGACCCACGAACGGATTATCGGCCGGGACGCTGCCATCGTCCTTCAGACGAAGCACCTTGCCGTAGACGCTCGTGAGGCTCTGCGCGTCGCCGCCGCCGGTGGTCATGTAGAGCAGGCCGTCGGTCCCGAAGGCGAGCCGCGATCCGCTGTTACCGTCCTTGAATTCGCCGACCAACAGCTCTTCGAAGCCCGTGATGTTCTTGCCGTCGAAGCGCCCGCGACCGAGCGCGACGGCGCTCCGTTTCGCGGCGGCGGCATCGCCCTCCCCGGCCTTGTTGTAGGTGACATACACAAGAGCGTTGGCCGCGAACTTCGGATGCAGCACCACGTCCTGGAGGCCGCCGCCTCTGATTGCAGGGGGCGCAGGCAGGCCACCGACCGGCGCCGGGTCCAGGGTCGGACCCGGTCCGCTCTGCTGGCCCGTGGCGTTCCGCACGATGCGTAGCCGCTTGCCCCGTTCGGTGACGAGCGCGTCCCCGTTGGGCAGGAACGCCAGGCCGTAAGGATGCGATAACCCTCTGGCCACGACGACCGCGCGCAGCCGGTGCTGCTCCGCGCTGTCGAAGAGGTAGGGACCGGCGACCGTTACCGGGGCGATGCCGATGGGCGGCGGCTCCTGCGCAACTGCGGCGGAAGTGAGTGCGGCTACACCTAGCGCCGACACGATCAGGCAACGACCCCTCTGGACTTGATGATGCAACATGGAGAGGGACTCTACCGC
Organism: Vicinamibacteria bacterium; assembly: GCA_031362685.1. GTDB lineage: Bacteria > Acidobacteriota > Vicinamibacteria > Fen-336 > JAGNNV01 > JAGNNV01. The sequence goes on from JANLSZ010000402.1 coordinate 7,042, forward strand.
ACCGTGAAACTCCACAACACAGCCTTCCCGGTACGGGCCACGAGTCCGCGGCCCGCATTGATGCTGTGTCGAAGGGTGACGGACCGCCCGAGCCTTATCGCCGTTTTCCCTCTGACGGGTCGAGGGCGGCGAGGAAATCGGTCGATGGAACGGCGCGGCCGAGCTCCTTGAAAGTGCCGTGCTCGGCGATCTCTTTCGCCGCCTGAAGCAAACCGGTCCAGGCCGCGCGGGCCAGGGCCCCGCCGACACTGATCCGCCGCACGCCAAGCGCCGAAAGCCCGGCTTGGGTGGCGAAGTCGCTCCCTACGAGCACGTTGACAGGCTTGGGCGCCACCGCCTCGACCACCGCGCGAATATCGGCCACGTTTTTCAGCCCGGGGGCGTAGAGGCAATCCGCGCCGACTTCAGCGAAGGCGTTGAGGCGGCGTAGAGTTTCGGGGAGATCCGGCCGGCCGACAATGAAGCCTTCCGTACGCGCCGTAAGCAGGACGCCCGTGCCGCTTTCGTCGATCGCCTGTCGCGCCGCGCGGACGCGGTCGATAGCGAGATCGAATTCGTAGAGCGGGCTCGCCTCGTCACCGGTTGAGTCTTCGATCGACAGACCGGCGACCCCGGTTTTGCAGGCCGCAGCCACGTTTGCGGCGACGCCCTCGGGCGCCCGCGCGAAGCCGTTCTCGAAGTCGGCATTCACCGGCACCGTGACACAGGCGCTCAGCGCGCGCAGGTGGGCCAGTACCTCTTCGAGGGTCAAAGTGTTGTCCGGTCGGCCCAGGCTCCAGGCGAAGCCTGAACTGGTGGTGGCGAGTGCCTTGAACCCGAGATGGACCAGTAGTCGGGCGCTGCCCACGTCCCAGGGGTTGGGGATCACGAAGCAGCCGGATTCGTGGAGCTGGCGGAAGGTTCGGATGCGGTCGCCCGTCTGGTCGCTCATGGTGTCGGGGTGCGGGTCAGCGCTCCTCGTCTCCATACACGCTGAAGCCCTCGACCCAGCCGTCGGGAAGTGCCGGACGTCGGGGAGCTTCGCCGGTGAAAGGAGGGCCGGTCGAGAGGTTCATCTGCTCCATGTCGGCCAGGTCGGATGCGCCGCCAGACGAGCCTGCGTAGCGAGCCTTCCATTGGGCGAGCGCGCGGCCGGCGCCCAGCCCTTCCAGACCCTCGACCCACGCGTCGCGAAGATCCGGTCGTGGCCGGCGCAACTCGCCCAGCGCCCACCGCCTCGCCGCGTCCAACTCCAGATCGGCCGGACTCGGCTTCGGCCGGCGCGCGATCAGGCCAACGCTGTGGCCGGTGCTCAGCAGGGCCAGCCCCAGCGCGGCCACACCGCTCAAGGGCGTGTTCGGCGACAAGGCCAGGGCCGCGCCGAGCAGCCCGAGGGTCACGATTGCGATCAGGATCGACAGGATGGACGTCCGCCGCGTCGGGGAACCGGTGGGCCACATGGTGACCAGGATGTTCCCCGGCACGAGGCCCGCGAATAGAGGAGCGGGGTCGGAGATGGTCTGGTCCAGGAGGCTCTTGACCAGGATGGCCACACCGCCGGCCATGAAGCTCAGATGCAGGGCGGACCAGAGCGGCCGGCGCTTTCCGGTCCGGCGGGAACCGAGGCGCCCGAAGGCCGCGCTCAACACCCCGTCCGGTTCGAACTCTTCTCCGCGAAATCGATCCTGGATGTCCGCGGAGGAAACGGTGTCGGGGTGGCCGAAGATCTCCTGCACCACCTCCCTCTCGAAGGTGGAGAGTTTCGCGCGGTCGGTGGTGAGGCGGAGCCGCACCTTGGCGCTGGTCTCGTCGGTGGCCTCGGACTCGATGCTGATCGAGATCTTCTTCTGCGCGGCCATGCGGAGGATGAAGATCTCAAAGGACGGGGCGCGCGCCGACGCTTCCAGCTGGTCGAGGATGAGTTCCTTGGGCAGGGCCGCCACCCGGCTCTCGAAGAGAGCTCGGTCTCCCCGGGGCGATGGATGAAACAGCCGATCCGTGACGATGAAGAAGAGGCCGAACCCAAGGCCGAGGGCGAGCGGCGCCACCAGGGCGGCGAGGCGGAGCGCGGCCGGATTCAGGTCCACCTCTTTCGGCCGGCCCTCGGGGAGATAGCGGAGGATGCGCTGAACGCGGTAGTCGACATCCTTCGTCGCCACCCCGACATCCCGGTCCTTGTCGAGGAGCGCCCATGCGGTGTCGTATTCGAACCGGTAGTTCAACTCCGTCAGGCCCTCGGTCGAACCGCGCGAGGGAAAGACGACATCGTGATCGAGGCGGTAGTTCCTCTCGATACCCGGCCAGGCCTCGCGCCACCCCGCCCAGACTTCTCTCAAGCGGTCCAGGGGATGGCGCGGCGACGTGCCCTCGTCGAGGGGAAGGCGTCCAGCCGCCATGTCCCACGCAGGGGTGATCGCGCCCTTGAGCGCGTACTCGATCACGTACCGCCTCGTGCTGACGCCCTCGAAGGGAGGATCGTGCTCACCCTTTAAAGAGAACTGCAGCCCCCAGTGATAGACCTCATACGCATCCCTGCCTTTCACCGGTGCCGCCTCCAGGGGCTTTCTGGAACCGTCGAGTTCCAGACGGAAGACGCCGTGAACGATCACGCTCTGATCGGCCGCGTAGTTGAAGGAGCGGCTCACAACCGCGATGTCGCCTCGAACCTGGATCTCCTGGGTTTCCGAGACTTCGAGCCGGCCATCGTTGTCGAGGCGGGCGATCACATCGAGACGGTTCCAGGTGACCAGGCCGCCCTGGGCGTGGACCCGCGCGCCCCCCAGGGTCAGCAGTCCGGCGAGAAGGGCCGCTCGTTTCATCCCGGCATTCTCTCAGCGGTCGCGTCGGCGGAGGTGCGGCCGGTCAATCCCCGAAGGAGATACCGAGACCTCTCGCCGACACCAGCACATCCGAGTCGAGAGTGACGCGCTTGGTTCGGCCGTCGCCCACCGCGTCCTTGAGGGCTACGCGTACGATGGTGGGCGGGTTGAGCGCCACCATGGTCTCGAACGCGCGGTCCTTCACCGCGCGCACCGCGGCTGCGCCGAAACGGGTTCCGAGCAGGCGGTCGAAAGTAGTGGGCGGACCGCGGCATTACCCCCGAAGTCGCCTCGGCCCCGGTGCGTCTGTTCAACGTCGTCCCCGCGGTACGTCAGCTTCAGGGAGGGACCGGGACCGGACCCCCGGGCGCAGCGAGGAACCCGCCCTTGGGCGTGATGATGGGGTTGATGGAGAAGTTCAGCACGCTCTCGCGGGCCGTCGGCGCCGCCGATGCGAGGCCCACCGCTTCGATGGTCGCGCTCTTCGAGGACCTATCGCAACGCCTGGAGGTCCAACGGAACCGGTTGACCAAACTCGTTAAAGAAGAGGTTGGGCCTTTGCTGTTCCACTGATGGAGCGCCGAGCGCCTCAGCGGACGGTTCCTCTACGCGAAGGCGAGTCTGCGGTTCTAGCCGGGACCGGAACTCAGGTCAGCGGGAGGCTGCGGAACCACCGCGCAAACGGCAGCCACGCGCCCGACTGCGCGAAGGTGAACCACAACACGTGCGCGGGCACGAAGATCTTCAGCATGGTGGCGAGCGCCCAGCGGCTCTGCGGGTCGGTGCGCCGCGCGAGGATCAGGCCAAGAAGGATCAGATCCGTGGTGCCGAAGGTGATGACCTGATAGTAGAGATCGTTGGGCAGCGGCGGGAAGTAGAAGAAGAGGATCCTGCCGAGAATCGGGTCGATCATGGTGAGTGCGGTGCAGACCATGAAGGCGGCATGCAGCGAAGGCACGCGCCGGTAGTACAGGCCCATTCCGTAGGCGATCCCGAAGAGAACCACCGTGGAGACGGGCAGGTAGAGATTGCGGGCTTCGGCCAGGAACACCAGAGGGCTCATGGAGGCGAAACGGAGGTGGGCCAGGAGCAGCGAGGAAATTATGACCAGGGCCGCGAGGGCGTACGAGAGCACGCCCAGGGCACGGTGGGCCGACCGCCGTCGCGCGCGGATGAGAAACGGCTGCGCGATGAGGAGCGCCGACCACGCCATCATGGAGAACGCGTGGAGGTGGGTGTAGGCGTCGATGGATCGCGGGGTCTGAGAGAGGTACTTCGGCCAGAAGGCCGCGACCGCGGCGGCCAGGAGAGCAAGGAAATAGAACCCGCTGTTATTGAACATTCTCGCTCCAGCTTGCGGGAAGGCTATGCGACCGTGCGCGCCCCGGAGGCCAGGGCGAGGCTGCGCGAGGCCAAGAGGCTCCCCTGCGCGTGAACCGGCGGGACGCCCAGGGTCAACAGTCCGGAGAGAAGGGCCGCTCGTCTCATCCCTGCATTCTCCTGGTGGTTGAGTCGGTGGCCGCGCGAGAGGTCAGTCAATCCCCGAAGGAGATCCCCAGACCTCTCGCCGACACCAGCACATCCGAGTCGAGAGTGACGCGCTTGGTCCGGCCGTCGCCCACCGCGTCCTTGAGGGCTACGCGTACGATGGTGGGCGGGTTGAGCGCCACCATGGTCTCGAATGCGCGGTCCTTCACCGCGCGCACCGCGGCTGCGCCGAAACGGGTTCCGAGCAGGCGATCGAAAGTGGTGGGCGGACCGCCGCGCTGGAGATGTCCCAGCACCAGACTGCGCGTCTCCTTGCCCGTCCGCTTGGCGATCTCCTCGGCCACCCACTGGCCGATGCCGCCCAGCCGCGGCGCTTCTCCCTGGTCGGCAGCGCGCAGATGCACCCTGCCGCCCTTGCTTCGAGCCCCCTCGGCCACCACCGCGGGGGTTACTTCTCCATCGTGGTGGTGGCCGAGGGGGCTCGGAGCAAGGGCGGCAGGGTGCATCTGCGCGCCGCCGACCAGGGAGAAGCGCCGCGCCTGGGCGGCATCGGCCAGTGGGTGGCCGAGGAGATTGCCAAGCGGACCGGGAAGGAGACGCGCAGTCTGGTGCTGGGACATCTGCAGCGCGGGGGTCCGCCCACTACCTTCGACCGGCT
>JANLSZ010000013.1:0-16062 GCA_031362685.1 Vicinamibacteria bacterium
CACGATTGTGTTGCCGACCACGTGGATACTCCGGTCGGAGATCCCTTCGCGGAGAAGGTTGGCCCGGGCCCCCTCCGTCGGCGCAAAATGGAGGGAGGCGATGCGACTCACAATCTGGCGATTCAGCTCCTCGGGGAAAGGCTCCCGGGGTCGGAAGGTGCGAAGACCCGCTTCGACGTGGGCGACCGGAATGTTGTGGTAGTAGCCCGCGAGCGCGCCCATGGCGACCGAAGTTGTGTCGCCCTGGACGACGATCCAGGCGGGCCGCCGCGCGCGCAGGGGTTCATCGAAGGCCGAGAGCAATCGCGACGAGAGCTGCGACAGTGAAGGCGCGCTCTCCGCGATCGCGAGCGATACCGTGGGCGGGAAATCGAGCGCATCCATGAGGGGTTCCACCATCTCGCGATGCTGCCCCGTGGTCATGACCGCCACGTCGGCGCCACGCGCGCGCAGGGCTCGGTAGACGGGAAGGAGCTTGATGGCCTCCGGCCGCGTACCGACGACGAGCAGGACTTCAGGCATGAGGGCGAAGGCGGCTCAGCACAAGGTCAACGAACCAGGGGAGCGGGTCAACCATATCAGAGAGAAAACGGACCCTCGCCTCGCCAAACTGCCTGCGCGGTCGCGTTCCATTCAAGACTTCCGCGAGGACATTGAGCAGGGCATCTTCACCGCCGGGGCGAAATCCAAATGCCAGACCGTAGCTCTCGAGTTCCTTGAGATAGGAGATCCTTCCGACGAAGTCATTGAGGCGGAGAGCGGGCGTTCCTAGCACGGCGGCCTCGGCGGTCATGGTTTGTCCGTCGCCCAAGAAGAACTCCGCGGCGGCGAGGACGTGGTGAAGCCGCTCCGGGGGAAGTTGTATGGGTCTCCAGCCGTCCGGAAGGTCCTGCGCTTTTTCAAGAGACGCAAAAACCATCACGTCCCTGGGGATGCGGTTTGCAATGTCGCGAAGGTGGTCTCGCCCGAGGCCGCGGACGCCCGCATCGTGATGGGCGTCGAGAGCCGAAAGGCGAATGACGCCGAAGCGCTGGGTGGGCCCTATGGCCAGCTCGCCGCGGATCTGAGGATCGGGATGGAACCGCGCGGGGTGCAGGTAGAAAAGCTGTTGATTGCCCCGGTAGGTCACCTGTTTCGGATGATTCTCAAAGGCGAGACATGCGGGCTTCGCGATCACATCCGCGAAGGGATAGGCCAGGCGCGCGAACAGAGGGACGGCCGCCGCATCATCATCGTTGATCACAATCGAGGCCGCCGCGCTCAGGCGGCCGACCCGCCCCGCATGGACGGTGGTTCCGATGATGGCCTGCGGGCGCTGCCTGAGGGCGAGACGCAGAAGGCGGGCTTCCCGAGCCACCAGTTCGATGGTGGCTCCGAGACGTCCGCGTCGTCGTTCCGCAAGCGTTGATGCCTTGATGCCGAATCGTTCCAGGAGGCCGAGGGTCACGTCCTTGTCCCGCGCGAAAACCCGCGACTCATAACCCTTGTGCTCGAGACCTTCGATGACCGGACGCAGCATCAGCGCCTGGACCGGATGGTTGATGTCGAAGAACAGGGGCCCCCCGGTTCGCCCCTCACCGCCCATCTATGACCTCACGAAACCACAACTCGAGACAAAGCAGCGCCCAAAGCCGGTACCCGTGCAACTCGCGGCCCGAGGCGTGATCGGAAAGCAGACGCTCCACTGCGGCGGGGTTGAACATTCCTCGCTCGCGCGCCTGCTGAGACAGAAGGGTGTCCCGGGCCATGGGTCGGAGTTCACCGGCAAACCAGTCGTTGATTGGTATGCCGAAACCCATTTTGGGTCGATCAATGACCGAGGCCGGAAGGTACTTCCGGGCCAGAGCCTTCAGGACGAGCTTGCCCTCGGACCGATTTGTGTTCATCGCGTCGGGCAGACGCAGCGCCCACTCGACCAGTTCATGGTCCAGGAGCGGCGAACGTCCTTCGAGCGAGTTGGCCATGGTGGCGATGTCGACTTTGGCGAGGATGTCGCCCGGCAAATAGGTCATCGCGTCGCTGTACTGCAGCAGCCGGGTTCCGAGCGGTTCCTCCGACTCCTTCATGAAGCCGTACATCCATTCGTAGGAATCCGCCCTGTCGACCACGCTGCGCATTTCGTCGGTGTAGATCTCGGTCTTCTGCTCGGGGGAGAAGTAGGACATCAGCCGCGCGTAGCCTTCGCGCGGGGCGTGGCCGGCGCCCCCGAAAGCCCGTCGAGCCCGCGTGGGAAGGGCGCGCCACCGCGACAAGGCCCGCGCCACGGGAGCGAGAGGCATCAGGAATCGCGCCAGTTTGAAATACTGAAGTGCTCGGTACCGGTCGTAACCGGCGAAGAATTCGTCTCCGCCATCGCCGTTCAGCGCCACCGTCACGTGCTCGCGGGTGAGTTTGGCGAGGTAGTACGAAGGGACAGCCGACGAATCCGCGTAGGGCTCGCCATAGTGCCGTACGAGTTTGGGCAGGACCTCCGCGGCATTCGACTTCACCACGAACTCGTGATGGTCGGTCGCGTATCTGTCCGCGACCGCGCGGGCATGCGGGAGTTCGTTGAAACCGCTCTCCTCGAAACCGATGGAGAAGGTCTTGACCTTCGTGAACTCGGACATGAGGGCCACGATCAGCGACGAATCGACGCCGCCGGAGAGAAAGGCGCCCAAGGGCACTTCACTCATGAGCCGCTTGCGCACCGCTTCCTTGAGCCGGCGCTCCGTCTCCGCGACCGCGTCTTCCAGCGACAGATCGAGACGGGGGGTGCAGTTGGGCTGCCAGTATCGCGATAGCTTCGCGACCCCGCCTTCGAAAACCAGGATGTGAGCGGGCGGCAGTTTCCGTATCGCCTTGAATCCGGAGGCCGGAGAGGGGACGTACTGATAGGTCAGGTAGTCGTGAATCGCTTCTCGGTCCACGTCCCTCGAAACCCGACGGTCGGCCAGCACCGCGGAAAACTCGCTGCCGAAGGTGATCCGCCCCTGCGACTCGGCGTAGACGAGTGGTTTCTTGCCGAGCCGGTCCCGGGCCAGCAACAGTCGTTGCCGATCCTCATCCCAGATGGCGATGGCGAACATCCCGGCCAGGTGCTTCGGAATGTCGTCGCCCCATTGCTCGTAGCCGTGGACGATGGTTTCCACGTCCGAGTGCGTCTTGAACCGATGTCCCAGCGACTCGAGCTCACGGCGCAGGTCGAGATAGTTGTAGATCTCGCCATTGCCCATGGCGTGGATCCGACCGGTCTCATTCGAGATCGGCTGGCCCCCCCCCGCCACATCGATGATCGAGAGTCGTCGAAACGAGAAACCGGCGCGGCCGAAGACCTCAACCCGCCCGTCGTCGGGACCGCGGTGGGCGATGCTCTGCCCCATCCGCTCCAGGAGCTCACGCGAAGGAGACCCCTCCGCTTCGACGACACCCGCGATTCCGCACATGCAGACGCAAGATTACCCTTCGGCTTCGCTCAGGGACCGCCCTTTGGCTTTGCTTGGGACTGCCCCTCGGCTTCGCTCAGGCAACGGCTGGAGGGGCGTTCATTGGGTGGGAGCCGTCTATCCGAACATGAGTCGGAAACCGACTTTGATCATCACGTAGATGGCCCAGGGAACGCCCACGCCCCACAAGCCGGTGCTCAAACCGCGTTTGCTCGCGACCGCGTAACCGGTGGCGAGCAGGAAGACCGTCCACACCGAGAAGAGGTCGAAACTGGACAAGAGGCTCCAGAGCCATCTCGGCAGTTCGGTGGTTTCGAAAAAAATCGTCGGGTTGGCCTGGACGATCTGATTGGGGTCGACGTTCCAGTCTCCTTTGAGCCAGAACACCGCGAGCATGATCGGGGTCTGGATCAGACCGAGGGCAAGGAGGGACCAGGCCACGGTCGCGAGCGATCGGAGGAAGGTCACCTCAGCGGCTATGAAGAATCGAAAGACGAACAGCAGAACTCCGGCCACGATCAGATCAATCAGCGCCGGAACCACCGCCGGAGCGAACCGACCCCAAGTTTGCATGGCCTTCGACTGCATGTCGATGATCCGCTCCACCTGCTCGGTGGGCATCTGCTGGATTCGCGGGTTCTGTTCCATCTGTTGGCGCATGAATTCGCGGGTATCGACCTTCTGCAGCCAGATGGAGGTGAAGCCGACCCCGAGCGCGGTTTGAAGAAGGATGGCGATCCAGACCCGCGGCTTGACGAAGATCTTCGCGAAGGTCTGCGTGGGCTCGAAGTAGAGGTTGAACAGATTCCCGAGGAACGAGCCGGCATCCGTGGGTGCGGCGGTGGGGGCGTCTGGAGCTTCAGTCACGAGTGATTTCTCCTCGCGGGTGAATCTACTCGTAACGGAGGGCGTCGATGGGATCGAGCCGGGCGGCCTTGAGCGCGGGCCACAGGCCGAAGAACAGCCCCACCACGAGGGACGACACAAAAGCGGCGGCCACCCATTGAGGTTGGAACGCGGCCGGGAAGGGCGAAAGAGCGTTGATGACACTCGCGAAACCGCCGCCAATGAATATGCCGAGAATCCCTCCGACCCCGGTGAGGGTCATGGCCTCGGTCAGGAACTGCCAGAGGATGTCGCGCTTCTTGGCCCCCAGCGCCTTGCGAATGCCGATCTCTCGCGTTCGCTCGGTCACGGAGACGAGCATGATGTTCATGACCCCGACCCCGCCCACCACCAGTCCGATCGACGAGATGGCGATCATCACGAGATAGATCCCGCCCGTGATCTGGTTGTAGAGGTCGGTGATGGCATCCTGGGTGAATACGGCGAACGTGTCCTTTGCGAAGAACTTGAGCCGTCGCTTGCGCCGCAGGGTCTCGCGAATCTGCTCCTCGGCCTGGGCGAGACGCTCCGGCGATACTGCCTTGATGTCGGCGGCGTAACCCTGGAGTCCCATGAAATTGGCGGGGGGGAGGCTCTTGAGGGGCACCAGAATGAAATTGTCCCGGTTGATGAAGAGAAACTTTCCCTGCCGCTCGGTGACTCCGATGACCCGGAACTTCCTGCCGTCGATGGAGAGTTCCTTGTCCAGGGGGTCGAGTCCGGCAAAGACCGCGTCCGCAATCTCCGGCCCGATGATGGCGACGGGGGCCGAACGGGAGGTTTCGCTCTCGTTGAAGAAGCGGCCCTTCTCGACGAACACGTTGTGCACGCCTTCATAGTCGGGCGTGGTTCCGAACACCTGGGCGGCGTTCACCCGGAACTCCTTGTACTTGATCATGTCGGCGCGCACGAACTCGAGCGGGCTGATCTGCGAGATGTACGAGAGTTCGCGGATGGCCTTGACCTCGTCGTCCGAGAGGAGTTTGCGCCTTCGACGCTCCTCGGCCGGGACATTTTCCCCGGGCTGGAATGGTCGCACCAGGATGAAGGCCGACCCCAGCTTGTTGAGCTGGGAGGAGAGAGAGTTGTTCAGGCCGGCGATGATCGACGACACCACGGACACGGTCATGATGCCCATCACTACCCCGAGAATGGTGAGGGAGGCGCGCATCTTGTAGGAGACCAGGGACGAGAGACCCATTTTGATGGCCTCCCAAAGCCCGAGGAGAGCGATACGCGCGGAGCCGGGGCGGCCCATGCCTACTCGCTCCTCAGGGCGACCACAGGGTCGAGAGCAGCGGCGCGCGAAGCGGGATAGATCCCCGCCACCAGACCGACCACGGTGGACGAGAGGACGGCCACGATAACCGCCCACAGCTGCACCGGCGCCGAGAATTCGTCACCTACGATGCCCGACATCAGCTTGCCCACGAAGAACGAGAATATCGCCGCCCCCGCAACGCCCAGGATGCCTCCGATTCCGGTGAGAAGAACCGATTCGACGATGAACTGCTTCTGGATGTCCCCGCGGCGGGCGCCCAGGGCCTTGCGAACGCCGATTTCCTTGATGCGTTCGGTGACCGAGACCAGCATGATGTTCATCACCACCACCCCTCCGACCAGCAGACTGATCCCGGTGACCACCAGGGTCACCACGTAGATGCCCTGGGTGGCGCTGTTCCAAAGATCCATGATGCTCTCGCCCGTCTCGATGCTGAAATCGTCGGGTTGGGTGTACTCGAGGTGGCGACGATTGCGCAGGGCGAGCCGGGCTTGGTCCTGGGCCTGTTCGAAAACCGCCATCGATTGAGCTTCGACTTGAATGGTTACCGACCTTCTGGATCCAAACGCCTTCCGGAAGGCGGTGATGGGCGTCCAGACGAAATCGTCCTGGGTCTGTCCGAAGACCTTGCCTTTCTTCTCTCCGACGCCGACCACGCGCAGGCGATTTCCGTCGATGATGATTTCCTTGCCCAGGGGTTCGGCATTGGGAAAGAGCGCGTCCACGATGTCGGTCCCGATGACCGCGACCGGCCGGGCGGAATCGATGTCGTCGTTGATCAGGTGCCGGCCGGTCAGGAGATCTCGGATCGCGCCGATACGGGAGTAGTTCTCGGTGATGCCCATGACCTGGACGCCTTCGTGGCGGACCGATCCGTACTTCACGGTGCGGCCGGTCACGAGCAGGCCTCCGACCTCGGAGCAATACGTGCAGGCCTCTTTGACCAGTTCGATGTCGCGCAGGACCAGGTCCTTGCGCTTGTTGTATTCACGGAACTGGTCGAACGAGACGATGACGTCGGGGAATTTCTGGATGGTGAAACTCTTGGTGCCGAGGGCCAGCACCTTGTCGGCCATGTAGCGATCGAGGCCATCGGTGATGGCGACCACCGCGATGACCGAGGCGATTCCGATGACCACGCCCAGTATGGTGAGGACGGATCTCAGTTTGTTCGCCTTCACCGAGGCGACCGCGATGGCGATGGCTTCGTGGAAAGGCATCAGCGCGCTTCGCGGCGAGGCTGCGGGCTCACGAAGCCTTTCGGCTCATTTCGTCACTGGCGATCTTGCCGTCCCGGATCATCACCACCCGGTGCGCGTGTTCGGCGATGTCGCGCTCGTGGGTGACGAGGATGATGGTATTCCCGGCCTCGTGCAGCCGTTCGAAGAGCCGCATGATTTCCTCGCCCGTGGTCGAGTCGAGGTTTCCCGTCGGTTCGTCCGCGAGCAGAATGGCCGGGCCCATCACCAGCGCGCGGGCAATGGCCACCCGCTGTCTCTGGCCGCCCGAGAGCTCGTTCGGCTTGTGGCTCATGCGCGTTCCCAACTCGACCTTGTCGAGCGCCTCTTTGGCCCGTTCCATTCGCTTGCTCTTCGGAATGCCCGCGTAGACCAGGGGCAGTTCGACGTTTTCGAGGGCGGAAGCCCGCGGAAGGAGGTTGAAGGTCTGGAAGACGAAGCCGATGTCCTTGTTGCGCACCTCGGCCAGAGCGTCATCACTCATTTTCGAGACCAGCTGGTTCCGCAGGTAGTACTCGCCTTGCGACGGCGTATCGAGACAGCCGATGAGGTTCATCAGGGTCGACTTCCCGGACCCCGATGGACCCATGATGGCCAGGTACTCGTTGGGCTGAATCTCAAACGTCACCCCGCGCAGAGCGTGGATGGTTTCTTCGCCCATCTGATAGGTGCGCCAGAGGTCGACGCACCGGATGATGGATGAGGCCGCGGTGCTCTCCGTCACTTGGGACCTTTGCTCGCCGGAGCCTCGATCTTCAACTGAGCCTCGTTCCGGAGGGTCCTTAGGGTTCGGTAAGAGCCGACGACGATCTCGTCGCCGTCCTTGAGGCCATCGAGGATTTCGATGTCGGCGTCGCCGATGATTCCGGTCTTTACCGTTTTGAAGACCGCCTTATTGGCCTGGACCACGAAAACGCCCTCCTTTTCTTCGAGCTTCGCGGTTCGGACGGGCGTGTTGGCGGAATCGCCGGACCCGGCTTGACCGATCGCCGGGTCGACGACCTTGCCGTCCTTGTCCACCTGGCGAACCACGACCGCCTGTATGGGCGCCGCGGTGACGCCTTCGCGGCGGGCGGTGATCACGTCGGCGGTGGCGTTGAGGCCCGGACGGAGCGTGGCCGGAGGATCCTTGAGCGTCACCGTAACCTTGAAGTCCTTCGCCTGGTTGGAATTGTTCACGTTCGAGCCGGTGGCGGCGGCGGCGCCGCGCGGGATGGCCGACGAACCGATCTCGGTTACTTCGCCTTTGATGATCGAACCTTCAAGCGCATCGACGCGCACCTCGGCGGTCTGGCCCAGCGAAAGGTTCCGGATGTCGGTCTCGTCGACCAGGATCTCGACTTCCATGACCGACAGGTCCGCCACGATGCAGATGACGGTCGGCGAGAAGCTCTGAGCGCCAATGACCGTCTCGCCCTCTTCCTTCTGCAGACTGGTGACGACCCCGTTCATCGGGGCGATGACCACGGTTTTTCCGAGGTCGTCCTGGTTGGTGGCCACGACCGCGGTCTGCTGAGTGACGCGCTTGCGCTGCGACTCGACCGAGGCCTGCTTCATCTTGAACTCGGACTCGGCCTGGTCCAGCAATTGATCGGAGACCAGTTTGTCCGCGTGCATCTTCCTCTGGCGTTCGAGCCCCTGCCGGCTCAATTCGAGGTCGGCGAGGGTGCGGTCGAGATCGGACCTCGAGGCGGCGAGCCCGGCCTCCGACTGCCGGGAATTCTCCTCGTATCGCTTGGAGTCGATTCTGGCTAAAACCTGACCGCGGCTCACCCGGTCGCCTTCCTTGATCAGGAGACGAACGATCCGGCCGGCCACGTCCGACGAGACGTTGACGAATTTCTTGGGGCGGATTTCTCCGGAGGCCGAGACCTTCGATACCAGATCCTTCTTGCCGACCTTGCCGGTCTGCACCTCGATCTTCTTTCGGCTCTCGCGGGCTACACTTCCGGCGATCACGCCTCCAACCACGACCAGCGCCAGGAGGGACAGCCCGATTTTCTTGGCCTTGGACATGGATTCTCCAGAATGTGCGGCGAACGGGCGAAACTTACCTATTGCCCACCCGAATATGAGTACGGAACCCGCTGAGGTTAGGTTCCGAGCGGCCGATCTTACGTTCGCCCATGCCTGCGGACCAAGGCCGGAGGAGCTCCTTGTCCTCGGTCGCACCGTGTCTGTCATCGGGGCGGGACAGGATGGCCCGATTTCTCACCCCCCGGGGCGGCACGGCCTTTGCTACGCTATCGGGTGGCAGACTCCCTTCCCGAGCGCGCCTTCGTGAGGTCAAAGCCATGAAAACCCTAGGAATCATCGGAATGGTCCCCCTGGTCCTGATTGCCGCCACTGCCTTCTCGCAGGGCGACAATCGCGCTGTCCCCCGTGGTGGTGGGGGTGGCGGTGGTGGCGGTTCCTCCTCGTCGTCGGGATCCAGACACACCGGAGGCTCGTCTTCGGGTTCCAGTTCGGGCTCGAGCGCAGGCTCGAGTTCCCATTCCGGGGGCGGCGGCGGATCGTCCGCGCAAGGCGGCGGAAGCCAATACAATGACTCGACTTCGGGTGCAGCACAGCGCCGACCGAGGCCAGGCACCGGAACCGGCACTCGCGACCGATATGGGAATGACTACGGTCACTATTACGGCTCTCCCTACTCGAACTACTACTACAACCCCTACTATTCGTATTCGTGGGGCTATCCGGGTCGTTATGGCTTGTACGGGTATGGGTACGGCTACTACGACTACGGTTATTCCTATGGCGATTACTACGGGTACTATCCGCAGTCCTATAACCGGCCGTATGGGTATCGGACCGGCAATGCAGGCCATGCGGCCAATGTCGCGCAGCTTCGGATCCTGGTGGAGCCCGTCAAAGCCCGGGTCTATGTCGATGGTTACTATGCCGGAATCGTGGACGACTTCGATGGCCTTACCCAGCGTCTCAACGTTTCTCCGGGCCGGCACGACATCACGTTCAAGCTCGAGGGTTACACCTCTCATACGTTCTCTACCAGCGCCAGTCCCGACCAGACCCTCAAGCTTCGGTTCGACATGGTGAAAGGCGGAGGCGAAACCCGTGATTCGATCGGCGAAGCGTACGACCGCCGGCCGGAGCCAGATCAGGATCGGGACAGCGACACGGCCCGCTACTCGTCCCCCAGTGCCCCAGACCGCAGCCGCGAAGTCGATTCCGGTCGCGCCGAGCGCCCCTACGTTCCGCCTTCACGCGAAATCGAGCGGGGCGAGTTGCTGCTCGAGATCGAACCCGCCGACGCGTCGGTGTATGTGGATGGGGAGTTCTTCGGGAAGGCGTCCCAGGTCACCCGCCTGGAACTGGCCGGCGGTCGTCACCGGATCGAGGTTGTCCGGCCAGGTTACCGGACGCGGGAAACCGAGGTCGATATCGATCGTGAGGCCAAGCGCGTGACGGTCAAACTGGAGAAGTGATACACCGGGCCGCCCCCGATTTCTACTGGGATCCGGATGTGGTCGCGACGGTGGTAATGCCCTGAGCCGGAACGCCCAGCAGCGATCGGTAGAACTCGCCGGCCACCGCGGAGGCCGCCGAACCGTTGCCCCCGCGAACGAACGCGACGACGATCATCTCCGAGCGGGGATAGCCAAGCGACGAGGCGAACCAACCGACACCGGCGCACGATCCAGTCTTGCCGGAGGCCACGAAACCCGGATCGAACGCGCGTTGCGCGCTGCCCTCGGTCACCGAAGAGAAGAGTCCGGGCGAGAGGAGGGCGAGGGTCGGCGGCGCCGAGAATCGGGACCGTTCCTTCACCTTGAGTCCTTCGGTCGAGACGAACTGGGGCTCATGCATGATCCCTCCATTCACCAGAGCTGACATCAGCACGGCAAGCTGCATGGCCGACGTCTTCACGCCCTGCGCGTGCGAAGACATGTGCCCTACGCCGAGGCTGGGGATGGACGACGGCACCACCCCCGCAGTTTCCCCGGGCAGGTTGATGCCGGTCTGGGATCCGAGGCCGAGCTTCTGCGCGTAGGCGCGAACCGTCTCAAAACCAAGTCGCTGGCCGACCCATTCAAAGTACGTGTTGCAGGAGACGGCGAGCGCCCGGCGCAGATCGATGGGCCCATGGCCCGGGCTGATCCAGCAGCCGTCGGTGCAGTTGTAACGAGACTCAGGTGTTATCAGCCCCTCGGTGAGGCCCGCCACCGCCACCACCAGTTTGAAAACGGAGCAGGGCTGATACGCGGTGAGAAGGCCCGATTGCGGGTTGCCGATCACGAGAACGCGGCCGGTCCAGGGATCCATGGCCACCAGAGCCACGTTCGATCGATTGTGGAGCGCGAGTCGCGCCGCCTCACCCACTCTCAGATCATAGGGCGAGGCTTCCGGAGGCATCAGAATCGAGACGGGAACCGCACGTGCCGTCGTCCTTCCGTGAGCCTTCCTGGCGGCAGACGCATCTTCCCCGAAGGCGAGCAGCAGGCAAGCGATAGCCAGGATTCTTCGGAGGGTTCGGAAGGACATTGGGGGGGAAACTATAAACCTATCACGACCCGTGCCTGTCCCAGGTTTCGTTGCGGTGGCGGTACACTCGCCCCCGAGCCGTCAATTCCCCGGAAAGCGACGCAGCGCTTCCATCGATTTCCCTTCAAAGTCGCAGTTCAAAGGAACTCCTGTCCATGAAACGTTTTGGTCTGGCCTCGACCCTGATCGCTCTCCTCTCCTCGCCCGCCTTCGCGGATCTCGACAAGAACGCCAAGAAGTGGATGGAGGAGGTACGTCCACTTATCCTCCCCGAGGAAGTGAAGGCCTACAAGAGTCTGAAGAACAACTCGGATGCCGTCGAGTTTCAGAAGATCTTCTGGGCGCGGCGCGATCCGAATCTCGACACTTCCGAGAACGAGTACCAGGCGGAGTATCTGAAGGTGGTCGCGGAAGCCGATGCGAAATTCAAAGCGGCAGGCCGGATAGGCTCCCTGACCGACTGCGGCCGGATCTACATCCTCTTGGGCGCTCCGGATGGCGTGAAGAAGGAGACGGCCGGCGAGGTGGCGTTTCGTTCCCCCGAGACCTGGACCTACAAAGACCGGCCCAACATGAAATTCCAGGGCGGTTCGATGGGAATCAGGCTTGACGGCACCTGCATGTTGCCGGAGGGGAATCGCTTTTCCGATGAACTGAATCGGCTTGCGGAGTTCAAGGTCATTCAAACGAACTTGTCCTACAAGTTCGACTCCAAGGGGGCGCTGGTCAAGCTCGCCGACCTGCTTCCGAAACCCACTCCCGTCCAGGCTCTGCTCAAGGAACCCCGCGCCGACTTCAAGCTCGAGGCGAAGCCGGTGATGGAGATTCGGTCTCAGGATGGCGCTTCCGTCTTCGTGGCCGGACTCATCAGGGGCGACGCCGCAGGACTGACCGTGGCGGACGTTGCGGGTCGCAAGGTTGCGAAGGTCATTGTCTCGGTTCACGCCAGCGACAAGGAAGGACGCTTGCTCAAGTCCCTGGACCGCGAGGTCACCGCGGAAGTGGGGGGCGACAACACCTTCGTCTCCGCCTTCGGCCTGCCGTTGCGTCCGGGCGAGCACACCATGAAGATCGGCGCCATCGACCCGAAGTCGGGCAAAGGTGCGGTGGCCGAGTTGGCGATCAAGACCCAGGAATACGGCTCCGAACTCACCATCTCTCCGGTAATGGTCCTGGCCGATATTCTGGAAGGAGCCGCCCCGGTGAAGGACGACCCTTATTTCGAGTTCATTTTCGGACAGACCAAATTCGTCCCGCGCTATGGCAACGTTTTCAAAAAGGCCGAGGCCGTGACCCTCCTGTGCGCGATCTACGGTTCGGCGAAAGACGAGGCGGGCAAGATCTCCGTGGTCGGAGGGTTCCAGGTTCTGAAGGACGGCAAGCCGCTCGCCAAAGCGCCCGATCAGACCTTTGACGTCGAGCCGGCCACACCTTCCGCGGGTCCCGTGCCCCTTGGTGCCTACCCTCCCGGGAAGTACGTGGCCCAGCTTCGCCTCCGCGACAACGTGACCAAGAAGGACTACGTCAAGGAAACCGAGTTCGAAATAATTCCGTAGGGCAGCGTGCAGACGCCGCGCTCGCGTGGCGATGCTGCGGCCGAAGCACCCGGCGTTCCCTCACATCCGGGGGCCTCGAAGCGTTGTCTAAAGAACGGCGTGGGGCCCCCACCCCACGGTCAATAAGGTACCGCTCGGCCCCCTCCGTTCGGGAACGGTGCTTCGGCCTTCGCGCCCAGGAGCCCGCGAACAGCCACGCGGCTCTCTCTCCTCGTCCGCGGCCGGCCTGACCGCCCTATTCGGCCTGCAGGCTCGTGATGGCTATGGCGTCGACGATGTCATCGACCGAACAACCGCGAGAAAGGTCGTTTGCGGGTTTGGCCAGACCTTGAAGGATCGGCCCGACGGCGCGCGCGCCGCCGATTCGTTCCGCGATCTTGTAGCCGATGTTGCCGGAGTCGAGGTCGGGGAAGACCAGCACGTTCGCCCGTCCCGCCACCTGGGATCCGGGCGCCTTCGAAAGGCCGATATCCGGAACCAGGGCGGCGTCGAGCTGCAGCTCGCCATCGATGTTGAGGCTTGGATAGCGCTCGCGAGCGATGTCATACGCGGCCCGGACCTTGCGCACGCGCGGATGATCGGCGCTGCCTTTGGTGGAGAAGGACAGCAGGGCCACGCGCGGTTCGACGCCCAGGAACCTCTTCGCGTTGAGACTGGCGAGCCAGGCGATGTCCGCCAGTTCGCCGGGGGTGGGGTCGGGATTCACCGCGCAGTCCGCGAAGATGAGACTCCCGGCCTCACCGAGGCCCTTGCTCCCCGTCTCCATCAGGAAGAATGACGAAATCTTGGAGACTCCGTTGGCGGCTCCGATGCCGCGAAGGGCGGCGCGAATAGTTTCAGCGGTCGTCGACCTTGCTCCGGCGACGAAGCCGTCGAACCTTCCCAGCGACACCGCGATGGCGGCGAAGAGCATGGGGTCACGCACATGGTCGGCCGCTTCCGACTCGGAGAGACCGCGCGCGCGCGACCTTTCCAGATAGACCCTCCTGGCGTTCTCGTGCTCCTTGCCGGAGGTCGGCACTTCCACCAGATCGATTCCGCCGAGGTCGACCCTGAGGCCCGAGGCCACGGATCGCACCTTCGCCGGATCGGCGCTCACCAGCGAGACATGGGCGAGGCCCTCCCGGGTGGCGATTGCGGTCGCCTGGAGTATGCGCGGTTCGTCGGCTTCCGGCAGCGCGATCTTCCTTGGCCTCTTTCGAGCTTCGTCGCGGATCCTCTGGAGTGCGGTCATCGCAAACGAAGTTAACCACATCATTCAGCCCTTATGATCCCTCGGCCATGAAAGCCCCTCGCGTTTTCGTCACCGCTGACATTGGTGGCGAGGCCATTCAGCGCCTCGTGGACTCGGGCTTTGACGTCGACGTACATCCCACCATCGAACCGCCGACCTACAAACAGCTCACGGCTCGAGTCGCGGCCGGGATTGACGGGCTCGTGACCACCATCCGCGACCGCGTAGACGAACCCCTGCTGGCTCAGGGCGCCGCCGCCGGCCTGAGAATCGTGGCCCAGGTGGCGGTGGGATACGACAACATCGACGTGGCCTCGGCCACGCGTCATGGGATCCCGATCGCGAACACGCCCGACGTCCTCTCCGACGCCACCGCCGAGTTCGCGTTCTTCATGATGGGCGATGTGGCCCGCAAGCTCTACCCGTCGGAAGAGCTGGTCCGCAGCGGTCGGTGGGGGGTCTGGCATCCGCACCACCCCTGGCTCGGCGACAACGTCACCGGCAAGACCGTGGCCGTGATCGGTCCAGGTCGAATCGGCAAGGCGTTTGTTCACAAATGCGTCGGTTTCGACATGGATGTCCTCTGCTACTCGCGGAGCAAGGACGAGAAGTTCCGGTCCGACATTCAGCGGGTCATGGATCTCCGCGCCGAGCTCCGCTTCGGCAAACGTCGCACCATCGCGTACGTGCCGCTCGAGCAGGCTTTGGCGGAGGCGGACTTCGTTTCCCTGCACCTGCCTCTCACCAAAACCGGGCCCGATGCCACCGTTCATTTCATGAACGAAACGCGCCTGCGGCAGATGAAGCGCACCGCGTATCTCGTGAACACCACGCGCGGTCCCGTGGTGGACGAAGAGGCGCTGGCCCGCGTTCTCCTGGAGGGAGGCATCGCCGGGGCGGCCCTGGATGTCTTCGCGAAAGAGCCTCTTCCCATGGACTCGCCCTTGCGCGACGAACGGTTGATCCTGAAGCTGCGCCTGTTCAACCATCTTGGCTCGGGGACGTACGAGACGCGTTTGTCGCCCGACCCGAACGTCGGCATGGCCGGGCGCGCGGTGCAGTCCGTGATCGATCGTCTGGGTGGAGCGGACCCGCGGCAGATGCCCTGGGTGGTGAACCGATAGGACACCCTGGAGCCAGAAGAATGATGGAGAACAAGCGACGACGGATGGCGCTGGTGTCGGTGCTCGGTGCGTGGGTGGGAACGAACGCGTTCGCGCAGGACGTGGCGCCTTCGCCCGAGCCTTCGCCCGTTCCGTCGCGCCGCTTCGATCCCGATGTGGTCAAGGCTCTGCCCGCCGCGGGGTCGGCGACCGCGCGCGTGGTTCAACTCAACTCCGGCCTGGTCCTCGAGCGCGAAGAAGGTGTGGGCCTCTTTCCGGCCGAGCCCTCGCGTTTCGCGTTTCGCGGCGGGTCATGGACGCAGTCGCGCATCGAAATCGACGGCTTCGACGTCACCGATCCGATCTTCGGAGGCCGGGCCCTGGTGTGGGGATCGGTCGAACTGGGCGAAGTCGAGGTGAAGACCGATTCGAAGGGAACCGTTCTCGTTCACGACCACCCGGCCCCTGCGCCCTCGGCGGGAACTCACTTCCTGGCCCAGGGGAATCTGGGCGTGTTCGATTCCACCGGGACGACCGCCGACCCGATTCCGTCGCTCGCGCGCGGGCACAGCCTGTTCGATGGGCTTCTGGCCGCCTCCGGTTCGTCGTCGTGCGGCACCACGGATTGGAGCGGCGCTTTTTCGGGGGCGGACGTGAAGCGCTCGGAGCGGGACTCCGATCTCGAACGCGCGACCCAACGCCTGGGTTTTGAAGGGCGAGTAAACCACGGCAAGGGCCTGGATCAGTTTCAGGGTCTCGCGATGTATCAGGGCCTTCGCCTGCCGTTTGGTTTCACCACCGCGGAGACGAGGGCCTCGGGAGTGATACTTGGCGGA
>JANLSZ010000029.1:0-11717 GCA_031362685.1 Vicinamibacteria bacterium
GTTCTTGTTACCACCTACCCGGATCCGGCCGTTGAGCGGCTTTCCGCCAAGCACCACCAGGGTTGTCATCCGCTCACTCTCCTTGCTCGGGGGTGAAATCGCCAAGCCGGACGATCTCCTCGCGCAGTTCGATTCCAAACGCATCTTTGACCCGCCGGCGTGCTTCGTCGATCAGCCCCACCACGTCTTGCGCCGAGGCCCCGCCCTCATTCACAAAGAAGTTCGCGTGAACCGGCGAGATCTGCGCTCCGCCCCGGCGCGCGCCCTTCAAACCGACGCGATCGATGAGCGCTCCCGCCGAGCAGGGGACGCCCTCCGGCAAGAGAGCCCGCTCCGCCTCCGGGTTCTGAAAGATGCAGCCCGCGCTCGGGAGAGCCAGGGGTTGGGTGCGCTTCCGGAAAGTCAACGACTCCTTCGCGCGCGTTCTCAGGACGGCAGGATCCTCTTCATGAACACGGATCTCCACCCACAGTAGCGCTTCTCCGGTCTTCTGCAGCCGACTGGCGTCGTAGCCAAAGCCGAGGTTCCCAACGGGCTCAACATGTACCTCGCCCAGCCCATCAAGAAGACAGGCCCGCGCCACGACCTCGGACATGAGCCGCTCCTGAAAATGGGCATTGCCATAGACCGCGCCGCCCAATGTTCCCGGAGTGCCGGCCCAACTCTCGAAGCCCCCGAGCCCATGCCCGATGCACCATCGGACGAGGCCGTTCACGGTCACCCCGGCCCCCACCTGAAGCACCTCCGCGGACTCGAGCGCGATCTGGCCGCCATGGAAGCGCAGAACCGCTCCCCGTACTCCACGGTCGCTGACGAGCACGTTGGAGCCGCCGCCGAGGAAGGTCACGCGCGTTCCCTCCTTGCGCAGTCGCTCGCAGGCGTCGATCGCCTCAGCCGGACCGGCGACATCCAGAAGGATGTCGGCCGGACCACCAATCCCGAACGTGGTCAGCTCGGCGAGCGCGACCTTCATACGAAGCGGGCTTCTCTCAGTCAGGTCGCATGCTCACTTTCGGCCTGGTCGATTCTATTCCGCGTTGCGGACGCTCCGGTCGGCGACGTGAAATACTGCGGGTGTTCCCACCAGGAGGACCCATGTTCGGAAAACCCTACTCGGAGTACATTCGTTTTCAGGCGCCGGTGCTGGCGGTGGTGGCGGTCGTCGGTCTCATCCGGCTGGTCTTGTCGATCGCGGGTCAGCCCGATTCAGTCGTGAAGTTCGCGTCGATGACCGCGGCCGGTTTCGCTGGCATCATCTACTACGGCGTGCGGGTGCGGCCCGGCGGTTTCGGCAGCTACCGGCACCTGTTGCCTCTCATTTTCAACCAGGGCCTGGTCGCGAACGGTATCGCCATTCTGGGGATTGGCCTGTCGGTGCTGGGTCTGCCCAACATCTACGACGCCACAGAATTTCGAGGTCCCTTCGCCACGGCACAGACCACCCCTCTGCAACACGCGCTCGCGCACCTCTTGGTTGGCACCACGCTGGGAACCCTGGTGGGCTGGTGCCTCGGAGCCCTGGCCATGTTGATCGGGGGCCGACCGAGAAAATAACGGCGGGCGCTTCGGCCTGCTTCCATTCAGGAGCGGATCAACGCCGCGCCTCAGCGGGCGAGGGCGAGAGGATCGATGCCTTGGCCCAGGGTGAACGACGCGCCCACCGCGCCCACGACCGCGGTCCGCCGTGAGAGTCCGGCCAGATCTCGAATGCGAAACACCGCTTCGACGCCGGTGCAGTGCGCTCCGAGGAGATGAACAACCCCCACCTCGCGCAGCCGGGCCGCCGTCCACGCGAGCTGTTCGTCGGTCGCCGCGAACAGGTGCAGGCCGCCGATCACCGCGTGGATGGGCGCGACCGCGATGGCTTTCCGCGCGTATTGAACGATGTTGACAACCCCGGCGTGGCCGCAGCCCGTGATGACGACCAGGCCCTGCGCGGCTTCGATCACCACGGCGGAGTCCTCCGACACCGTATCCTCGACCAGCCCGGCGGTCGTCCGGACTTTCAGACCCCCGCTCCAGTTCCGCTCCGGATGAACACGGGGGACCGGCCCCGTGATCCAGACCCCCGGCAGAAGCTGCGCGGGCTGGGCGTGCACGACAAACTCCCCGCCCATCTCCTCATACGCCGCCTTGATCGGCAGCAGGCCGTTGCCGTCGCGCCCGTCGGCGGCGAGCCTCGGTTCGAAGACCCCCGCGCCCACGTGGGCTCGCGACAGCGCCCCCTTGTTCTTCGCCCGCAGTTCACGCCGCAGAGTGAGAAGGCCGCCGGTGTGATCCGCGTGATTGTGGGTGATCACGACGTCGGTCACATCCGAGAGATCGATCCCCAGTTCCGTCGCATTCTCGGAGACGGTCTCGGCGCGCGCGCCGGTGTCGATGAGCAGCCGCTTGCCATCGACTTCGACGAGGGCCGCGAAACCCCATTCCCCGACACCTTGCGTGCTGCCGACCAGCATGGTGGAGAGAATCGTAACCTTGAGTTGCCTGACCGCGCGGGCCGAAGCCGGAGGCGGACCCGCGGCCGGGACGGCAATGGGCTCGGGAGGCGCGCACGCAACCATCGCGCCGTCGCAGGCCAGCGTCGTGAAGATTTCCGCCTGAAGCAGCCAGCGACCCTCGGCCGCACGCTGCCATTTCGCGGAGTACACACCCGAGGCGCGGGCGGGTTTCCCCGCCGTGGTGTAGTTCCCCACCCAGTCCCCGGTTTCCTCGGCGAGGCCCCAGCCCTCGTTGACGCGAACCTCGCGGGGGGTGCGGCGATACGAAACCGCGGGGTCGGCCACGAACCGGGCTGCCCAACTCTCGCGCTGCGTCTCCACACCGTGCGATTGATCGCTGCGGCCAGTGACGATGTGATAGCCGGGCGCGAGCAGCCGGGAGATCGCGCCGGCATCCCGCCGCACGATCGCCGCATTGAACTCCTCGCGCGCCGCGCGGACCGCGGTTTCACCGCCCGCCACGGCGGACACGAACAGAAGGGTCGCGATCATGGGGCCATGACCATAGCGCGATTAACCGCGCAGAGGCTTGAGCGCACCGCACCAGGCAACAACCTGATCGAGCATCGCGGTCACCGATTTTTCGTGCAGGGCCGCGGGCTTGAACACGCTGAAATTTTCCCAGTCGGTGAAGATCGAGAGCGCGACCTGGGCGCGCACGTCCGCAATCATCAGCTCGCCCATGATGAGCCGCAGGCTCTCCACCGCGCGGACACCGCCGGTGCTGCCGTAGCCGACAAAACCCGCGGCCTTGTTGTTCCATTCGCGGCCGAGGAAGTCGATGGCGTTCTTGAGCGCGCCCGAGGTCGCGTGGTTGTACTCCGGGGTCACGAACACGAAACCGTCGAGGGGAGCGATCCGCGCCGCCCAGGCCTTGGTGTGAGCGTGTTCGTACTTCCCGTAAGCGGCCGGAGTGGCCTCGTCGAGGACGGGCAGATTGAATTCCTTGATATCGACGACTTCGAACTGGGCGTCGGTGCGCCTGGCCGCGAGTTCATGAACCCAGCGTGCCACCGCCTCGGCCTTGCGTCCCGGGCGGGTACTTCCGATGATGATTCCGATTCTGAGCATGAGATCTCCTGGGTCCTGGTTGAAGGGGGTTGCGGTAGCGGCGGGTTGGGGATTATGGATGAGCGGATCGTTCCAGCGGAACTGGTCCGAGCGTGTTGCGAAACCGCGGGCGCTACACTTGGGCCTTCTCCTGGAGGCCACCATGCGACCTACCCCTGCCCTTGCTCTTGCTCTCGTCCTCGGTTCCTCGATCAGCTGGGCGCAGACCCCCGCCCCCTCGCCGACTCCCGCCCCGCTCGACCGGCTGAAGGCCTCGGTCGAGCGCATCACGAAGAGCACGAACGCCACCTGGGGCATCTACGTGAAATGCCTCGAAACCGGCGAGGAGGTCGCAATCGATGCCGATCGGCAGATGGACACCATGAGCACGATCAAGATCCCCCTGATGGCCGAGGTGTTCGAGCAGCTCAAGGCCTCGAAGTTCAAGCTGACCGACAAGTACACGCTGGCTGCCGAAGACATCCGCCCCGGCACGGGGACGCTGCGCAGCATGGACGCGGGAGCGGTGATGACGGTGAAGGACCTCATCACCTACATGATCATCGTTTCGGACAACACCGCCACGGACGTGCTCTATCGCATGGTGGGCGGTCCGGAAGTGGTGACGAAACGGATGGAGGCCTACGGCCTCAAAGCCACGGTGGCGCCGCATCCCGCCTCGAAGTGGTTCGCGGATCTCCGCGCCGCGTCGAGCCCCGAGGAGTTCCATCGTCAGGCGAAGACGCCTTTCGGCCTTTCCACCCCGCGCGAACTCGGAATCCTGCTCGAGCGGATGGAGAAGGGCACGCTGGTGGATGAGGAATCGTCGAATCTCATGCTCCAGATCATGCGAGCTCAGCTCTACCGGACGCGCATTCCCAGGTTCCTCTCGGGCTGGCGCATCCCCCACAAGACCGGGGATTTCCTTCCTTACATCGGCAATGACGTGGGCATCCTCGAGGCTCCAGGGCGAACGGTCGTGATCTCGATTTTCACCGCGAATCATTTCGGATCGGGCGAGGCGCTCGAAGACGCGATCGGGCGAGTGGCCGAGCAGGTCGGGGCGTACTTCGCCTACCGAAACTAGCGGGCCACGCTCAGGCGCGTTGGAGCTTTCGCACCGGCACCGACTCCGCGGTCAACCGCGACCTGAAGCGTTGACGCAACGCCGAACCGCCGCATAGAGTCCCTCCGCGACGATCCAGCGCCTTCGCGCCGGACACGGGAGCCAACTTCAGATGAAAGCCAACCGCGTTTCTTCCCTGGTGAGTCTTGTCGTTCTGCTCAGCGCCTCAAGCGCGGCGTTCGCTCAGGAGCCGGGCCGGCAAGGCGCACCGCCCGGGACCGCCGGCCCAGCGAAAGCAGGGAAGGAGGCCGACCTCCTCCCCGCCGAGCCCGTCATGTCGCAGCACAGCGGTACGTTCAACGGTCAGACCGTCTCGTACACCACCGAGGCCGGATGGCTGCCCATCCGCGACGAGGGCAAGGTGGTCGCGAAGATGTTCTACGTCGCGTACACCCGGAACGGGGTCAGCGACCTCAGCAAGCGCCCGCTCATCATCTCGTTCAACGGCGGCCCGGGCACCGCTTCGGTGTGGATGCACCTTGGCTTCACCGGACCGCGCCACGTGACCTACGACGACGACGGCTTCCAGCAGAAACCTCCCGCGGGGCTCGAAGACAATCCTCACGCAATCCTCGATGCCGCCGACATCGTCTATCTCGATCCCATCGGCACCGGCTTCAGCCGCATGGTCGAGGGCGAAGACCTCCACAAGTTCCACGGCAAACTCGCGGACATCCGGTCGGTCGGCGACTTCATCCACACCTTCGTCAACAAGAAGGACCGCTGGACCTCGCCGAAATTCATCATCGGCGAGAGTTATGGCACTACGCGCGCCTCGGGCCTCGCCGCCTCGCTGCAACAGCGCTTCCAGATGTACTTGAACGGGGTGATCCTGGTCTCCGCCACCGACCTCGACGTCGACCGTGGTTCCGAGATCAACTTCGCCACCTCTCTCCCGACCAAGACCGCGACCGCCTGGTACCACCGGCACCTCGTGGCCGACCTCCAGTCGAAGCCGCTCAAGGGCGCGCTCGGGGAGGCCGAAGCGTTCGCCATGGGCGAGTACCTGGTGGCGCTGGGCAAGGGCGATCAGCTGAGTGCGGTGGAGCGGGACGCCATCGCCGTGAAGGTCGCTCGCTACACCGGCCTGAGCAAGGAGTTCGTTCTCGAAGCCAACCTGCGCGTGACCTACGACCGCCACTGGAAGGAACTGCTTCGCGGTCAACGCCTGACCGTCGGCCGGCTCGACACCCGCTACCTCGGCATCGACAAGGACGCCGCCGGCGAGCGTCCCGAGTATTCCCCGGAACTCGCGGATTGGAACGGCCCCTTCGGCGCGGCCATCAACAAGTACCTCCGCTCTGAGCTGAAGTACAACCCGGAGATCCAGTACAACATCTGGGGCGATGTGCGCCCCTGGGCTCAAGACGATCAGGCGAAGGTCGGCGACATGCTCCGCACCGCCATGCGCGACAACCCGCACCTCAAGGTCCTGGTGACCGGGGGCTACTACGACGCGGCGTGCGACTACTTCAACGCTATGTACACCATGCAGCACCTCCAGCCCGGCGGCGAGTTCAAGGACCGCTACCGCTTCGCGTGGTACGAGAGCGGCCACATGATGTACCTCCGCAAGCCCGACTTGAAGAACGCCAACGACGACCTCCGGAGCTTCATCACCTGGGCGCTTGAAGGCGCCAAGGACTACCCGCGGAAAGCCAAGTAGCCGGCGAGTGATTTTCTAGTAGTGGTAGCGACCCTGCAGAAAATCGATCCGTCCCCTTCCGACCAGGTACACAAGGCGATGCTCCTGGGTGATCCGTCGTGACCATGCGCCCGCCGCTTCGTACTTGAGCGGTTCCGGCTTTCCGATTCCCTCGAAGGGATCCCGAAGCACCGCGTCAACCAGGTCCAGGATCTTCAGGGCCACGCGCCGGTCGGTCGAGACCCAATGGCGAAGATCTTCGAGAAACTCCCTCTGAAACCAGGCGTCGAACTCTGCGGCCACGGTGCTACAGGCCGGCGGCAGACCGAAGTTGCGGACGGGTCAGTCGCCTTCCCTTGCCCGCCCGAGCCCGCCTCAGGGCGAGGTTGAGTCGTTTGGCGTTCGCCGGCGAACGGAGCAGATGCGCGGTTTCGAGAATGCTCGAGAGTTCATCGGCGGCGATCATCGCGACATCGCCGCCATTCCTTCGTTTCACCACGATGGTTTCGCCATCATCAGCAGCCCGATCAAGAAACACCTTGAAGTTCTGACGCGCCTGGCTGTAGCTCGCTTCAATCATGGTACAAGGATACTGTACAAGTGCCTGGTTCCTAACCCCCGCTCAGGGCCTGCACAATGTGGACGGCATCGTCGGGGCCAAGTTCCAGTCCGAGGTCGAAGACCTGCTTTCCGTTGACGAAGAAGCGCATGTGCGGGCGCATGCGCTCCTGTTCGTCGACCACGCGGAAACGCAAACCCGGATACTGACGGTCCAGGTCCAGAAGCACCGCGGCCATGGTGCCGCCTTCGGCTTCGACTCGATTGGTCTTCGTGTACGAGAGCAGCGGACTGGGGATCAGAACCTTCATCGCAAAGCGGCGGTCTCCACCGCGTAGATTTCCGGAAGGTGCTGCGCGATGCGGGACCACTTCTCGCCCTGGTTGCGGCTCATCCAGACTTCCCCGCTCGTGGTTCCCAAGTACAGACCGACGGGATCGCGACCGTCCGCGGCCATGGCCTGGCGCTTCACCGTCCACCATGCGTTCTTTTCGGGCAGGCCTTGGTTCAGGCGCTTCCAGGTCTTCCCCGCGTTGCGGGTGACGTAGGCCGCGGGCTTTCCGCCCGGCGACGTGCGCGGCCAAACCGTGGTGCCATCCATCGGGAAGACCCAGACGGTGCTGGCATCGTACGGATGGACCACCATCGGGAAGCCGATATCACCCACTTTCGCGGGCATGGCCCGGCCGATCCGAATCCAGGTGGTCGACGGCCGATCGAGCCGATAGATGCCGCAGTGGTTCTGCTGATAGAGCCGATCGGGATTACTCGGGCAAAGGCGAACGCAATGAGGATCGTGAACAGTGACGGTGCTGGCATCGAATCCTTCCACCACTTCCATGCCGGCCACCATGGGTGCGAAGGTCTTTCCACCGTCCTTCGATTCGTGGACCCCGCCGCTGGACATGGCAAAGTAGAGATGCTGGGGGTCGCGCGGATCGACGATGATCGAGTGCATCTTCGGCCCGTCGGGCGTGCCATCCTGCTGTGCGCCCATCCATACCCGGTACTGGGGGTCATCGTTGATGCTGGAGAAGGGGTCCCAGGTGACTCCCCCATCTTCAGAACGGAAGAGGCCCTGAGGTGAGGTGCCGGCGTACCAGACGTTGGGCTGGTTGCCATGGGCGGGCGTCAGCCAGAACGTGTGATCGACCGAGCGCGCGGGCACGGTGGAACCGGCAGTCGGTTTCGCGAACGCGGGTGGCTTAGCCGCCTCCTTCCAGGTGCGGCCGAAGTCGGTCGAGCGGAATACGGTGGGACCGAGATGGCCGGTCTTGGCCGCGGCTAGAAGGGTTCGACCGTCTCGGGGGTCAAGAACCATGTGGTGGACGATGTGTCCGAGAAAGTGCGGACCGTTCACCCGCCAGGTCTTTCTCGCCGGATCGCCGTGGTAGAGCCACGCACCCTTGCGGGTAGCGACGAGCACCACGACTTTCCTCGCAGGGGCCGGCCTCAGGAAAGTTAGCCTCCGATTGAGAATCGCCTTCTGCCGGGTCCTGGGCTTCCTGGTAGTGCGCGCCATGATTCGCTCCTTTTCCAACGCCTACTCTGCCACAAGACACCGAGGAAGGATGGGCCGGCGGTCCTCGCCGGCTCGGCCACCGCTTATCATCCGGTGCTGGCAATCACGCCAGGGAAGTTCGACGGCAAAATCCGCGAGGCAACCGGACGGTCGGACCTGGAGGAGTGACATGAAAGCACAGCGCCAATCCACGCCACGCAACTCATCGATACGATGGGCCCCGTTGCTCTTGAGCCTCTTTGCCTCCCTCGCCTCCGCGCAGACCCCGGGCGGCGCGCCCGCCAGCCCGGTATCGAACGCGGACGACGCGAAGAAGGCCATGCTCGCACGAGCCCGGGCGGCGGAACTCCCCACTGCCTACGTGCCGCCGCCGGGGGACGCTCTCTCCCACAACACTTCGGGCTTCGCCAAGATCATGTGTTCCGCGGTGTTCATCACGGGTCTCGATCCCGACTTTGCGGCGGAGAACGTGGGCTACTTCGCCGCGCCCTACGCGGAGCGCAAGAAGGTCTCGAAGCCGGTGGTCGATCGCGTGGCGAAAACCGTTTCGATCACTCTGCCGAACGGCGTGATCCGCACCGCCGTGTACACCGGGGGTCAGGGTTGCATCACCTACCCCGAGGGCAAGAAGGAACTTTTCTTCAAGCCGGTCAACCTGCCGACGTCCCTGCCCGATCCAGGCACGCAAGCCTGGCCCATGGGCGACGTCCTGGACACCTCGCCCCTTCCCAAAGAAGTCAATCAAGCCAAACTGAACGCGGCGGTGGAGGCTGCCTTCGACCCGGCCGGAATGACCGCGGCCTTCGTAGTGACCTACAAAGGCCGCCTCGTCGCCGAGCGATATGGCCAGGGCATCACCCACACAACTCCGCTCGAGAGCTGGTCGATGGGCAAGAGTCTCACTGGCACACTGATCGCACGGCTGATCCAGCAAGGCGCCTACAAACTCTGGGATCCCGCACCGATCCCCGAGTGGCAGAAGACCCCGGGCGATCCGCGGGCGAAAATCCGCATCGGCGACATCATGCGAATGTCGAGCGGGCTGCGGATCCGCGCGCCCCAGGATCCGGACTTCGATCCCGCACCGGGCTATCCCGATCACCTCTACCTCTACACCGGAGGCGCCAACTCCTACCAATACGCAGCGACTCGTCCCCCCCAGTGGCCGCCCAACACCATCGGCCGCTATCGCAACACCGATCCGGTGCTCGGCGGCTATCTCGTGCGCCTGGCCGTGGAGAAACGCGGCGAGGACTATCTGTCCTTCCCCCGTCGCGGTCTGCTCGACAAGATTGGCATGCGCACCATGGTCATGGAAACCGATCCGTATGGAAACTTCCTGACCCAGGGTTATGAGTTCGCCTCCGCTCGCGACTGGGCCCGTCTCGGGAACCTCTACCTCCAGGACGGCGTTTGGAATGGTGAGCGCCTGCTGCCCGAGGGCTACGTCGAGTACGCGCGAACCGTGGCCCCGGCCTGGCAGGCGGATGGACGCCCGGTCTACGGCGGCGGTTTCTTCTGGGTCAACGGAGACGGCGCCGACGCGGTGCCGAAGTCCGCGTTCTCAATGAGAGGCGCGGGCGGCCAGTCCACCATGATCATTCCCACTCACGATCTGGTGGTGGTGCGCCTCGGCCACTACAAGGGCGAACGCGCGGGCGATCAGGCCCTCGACCGAGCCTACGCAATTCTGATGGACGCGTTTCCCAGTCATGCGCTGAAGAACTAGCTCCCGGGTGGAAGCGTTCCTCGTTTCAACCGGCATCGTTGCCCTCGCCGAAATCGGCGATAAGACCCAGCTTCTCGCGTTCATCCTGGCCGCCAAGTTCCGCAAGCCCGCCCCGATCATCCTCGGCATTCTGGTGGCGACTCTGGCGAACCACAGCGCCGCGGGAGCGATTGGCTCGTGGATTACCCTGCTGCTGGGACCCGAGACGCTGCGCTTTGTTCTTGGGATCTCATTCATCGGCATGGCGATTTGGACCTTGATTCCGGACAGGTTCGAGGAGGGCGATGCGAAGATCGCGCAGTTCGGCGTGTTCGGCACGACGCTGGTGGCATTCTTCCTGGCCGAAATGGGCGACAAGACGCAGATCGCCACCGTGGCCCTTGCCGCGCAGTACCAGGCGCTGGTCTCGGTGGTGGCGGGAACCACCTTCGGAATGATGATCGCGAACGTCCCGGCCGTCCTCCTTGGCGATCGGATCGCCAATCGCATGCCGGTCAAGCTGGTGCACCGGCTCGCCGCCGCGATCTTCGCCATCCTGGGAATCGCAACCCTGGCGGGCTTCGGTCAGCGCTTCGGCTTCTGACCGGACGCCGCGCTGAATTCAACGCGATGCGGCCCGTTCATTGGCCCCGGCCGCCAGATCAGGGCTTTTCGGCGCCAGGCATCCAGGCGGGCATGTCGCGCTGGGCATGGAGCACTCGCCAAACATCGACATGGCCGGCCCGTTCAACATAGAAGATCAGATACGGATAACGCTTCAGGGGCCAGAAACGGAGTCCGGGCAGATTCAGCTCGCACGCGTAGCGTTGGGACCCGCTGCCCGGATGGCGGCTGAGGTGATCGAAAGCCAGTTCCAGCGCCCGAACGAATCCCAGAGCAGCCTCCCGGGACGCCTCGGCCGAATAGTGCGCAAGCGCTTCCTCGATGTCCCGATTCGCCCGCTCACGCGGGACAACCGGATGGACCTTCAACGGCGCGGACGAGCTTTGGCGACGCGACCCGCCTTGCGCCTCAGGCGCTCGAAATAGGCAGGGCCCATCGGCTCCGCGGCGGCAGAGGCGGCGCCCTCCAGCAGCAGGCTGCGGAGTTGCAGCCGATCCTGGTCCATGCGAATCAACTCCCGAACGTATTCGCTCGATGTCCCATATCCGCGCTGATTGACCTGTTCATCCACGAACGACTTAAGCCCTCCCGGCAGCGAAATGTTCATCGTGCTCATGCGCCTAGATTAGAGCGTCTTGGCAAACTTTGGCAAGGGCGCTTCCATGGCGTCGGGCCGGAGGACCTAGTGTCCAGTCTCGCAAGTGCGCGACACATGGGACCGCCGATGCATCCCGGATCGCTGCGTTGCTCGTCGTTGCACATGCTGGATATGCGGCCTCCTCGGCGCCTTGCCCTCCGGGCGCCTCGACGGTCGCATGTATCGCGGACTTACGAGACGGGACACTAGTGTCCTGCCTCATAAATTCGCGTAACACGCTGGATGCTGCGCAGAATCGTGTGAGCCGACTTCGTCCAGCGGAATGGCTTCGCGTTCTCGTTCCAGTGGGCGAGGTAACGCAGTATGGCTCGCTCAAGGGCGCGCA
>JANLSZ010000033.1:0-19045 GCA_031362685.1 Vicinamibacteria bacterium
TGCGCGCCCTTGAGCGAGCCATACTGCGTTACCTCGCCCACTGGAACGAGAACGCGAAGCCATTCCGCTGGACGAAGTCGGCTCACACGATTCTGCGCAGCATCCAGCGTGTTACGCGAATTTATGAGGCAGGACACTAGCGAGCGACCGCGAGACCGGGAGCGCCCGCCGCACCCTGGCAGATGCGACCTTCGGCCCGCGGCGCGATTCCGGTGCGACTCGCGGCCTTGAGGTCCTCGATCACCAGCTCCTTGACGTCCACGCCGTTCCGCGCGCAGTCGCTTACGATCTGGTCCCGCTTCAGCATCTGATAGCCGTCCCGATCGCCGATGTCCGGATTGATCAGATAGTCCGAGGTCACGGCCAGGACCGGATCCCCGGCGGCGACCGGACGGATCGGACCCGAGCGCAGCCAGGTCAGGCCGGACGCCGAGCGCTTCGTGGTGTCATGACGGAACGCGAAACCGGCGATCTGCAGCCAGCTGCCGTTCTCCCGGCCAGCCCCGCACCGATTGCTCCGCCACCTTCATCTCGAGTTCCTTGCGCAAGGCTCTCACCCGCGGGAGGCCTCCGACGGCCCCATCCTCGAGCCCTTCGATCCGGTAGACATCGTTGATGGCGAGGAGAATGGCGGTGCGGTCGGCCCGGGAAGATGGTGGGGAACCGGCTGACTGCGCAGCCGCGCTCAGGGTGGCGAAGGCGGCCCACACCGTCCCGGTTACCAGCAACCCTGCGCTGCCCAGTGCCTTCCAGGCGCGGCCGATCATGGGCGTGGCTTCTTGCTCGAGAGTCGACATGGCGAGGGCAGCAAGTTTCCCACGCCGCCCCCGCCCGGCCGCTCACCTAGGCTCCGGAGTTCGATATGAAACTCACAACCTCGTCGAGATCGTCGGTGAGACGCAGAAGATGGGCGAACCCTTTTTCCGCACCCAACTGCTGGAGCAGGGGCCAGGCCGACTTCCCCTTCGAGCCCGCACCCGATTCGGGATCGCGATTCCAATAGTGGGAGCCCAGCAACACCATGGGAGAAGCCGCGCCATGAGTGGTGTAGTAGTTCTGACAGGCGTCTTGGAAGATCTCCTGAACCGTGCCCGCGCTGCCCTCTGCGAAGATGATGCCGTGAGTAGCGATGGCCAGGACGCCTTCCTCGCGAATGCTGTTTTCAAAGAACTTCGCGATGTGGCTGGCGAACGGATTCGGAGGCTCGTGGCCGTAGAACCAGGTGGGAACACCCACGCTTTCGGTGCGCCGGTCAAGGGTCTCGCGAGGGTAGAGGTCCATCACCTCGAAGGCCGGACCCAGCCACTCGCCGCTGTTCCACTCCGACGAGCCTGGGCGGACCGGCTTGACCTTGGGCACACGCTCCAGAATACGGACGGCGGCGCGTAGATCGGTTTCCCGTCGGCTCGCGAACCAGGCGCCCAGGTTCGACGCCTCCATCGCCCCCGGGCCGCCGCCCGTGGCCACCGTGAATCCCTCTCGGGCCAGCCTCCAGGCCAGAAGGGCCACCTGCATGTAGGGAGCATCCGCGGAGGTCGGAACTCCGTCCCCGTCTCTCAACTTCTCCAGTCGCTCCCGATCGTGGCCTCCCATGATCCCAACCACCCGCTTTGATGCGCCGGTGTGGTCTCCATGGGGCTTCAGGTACTCGTTGAGCGCATCCTCGATGGCGAGATCGTGGAGCCGGAGGAAGACCGCGTCGTCTATCCCGAGGTCGACCCGCTTCCGCTTGGTTCCCTCGTCCATGGCCGCGAGGTAACAGACCCAGTCGGGGGTCTTGAGGTAGCTCGCGGCCTCGCGGGAATCGTAGCCCTTGAGCAGGTCCCCCGACCCATAGAGCCTGCTTCGAAACGGATTGAAGAGGAGCCCGGGGCGCGCCGGAACCACCAGAGCGCCCGCGGAGGCCACCTTGCGGGACAGGGCGACACTCATCGCACAGCCGAGAAAGGCGGTGCTCGGATCGAACTCCTCCTTTAGAAGAGCGTCGTCCACATCCGGCGGCCGCAGGTCGAGTCCGAGCAGAATGATCTTGGACCAGTCGTGGTCCGGCGTGCGCAGAAATTCCAACAGGTCGTCGAGGGTGCGCAGGTCCTTCCTGGTCACGTTTCAACCATCTCGATCCGCAGCTCTTCCAAATGCCTGGGGCGTGTGCATCGCAGGCCAGAGAGTCTACGACGCCGATCCGCCGAGATAGGCTTGATCCAATGAAGCGAAGCGGGAAGATCGGCGTCCTGGCGGCAGTGGTTCTACTCGGAGCGTGGGCGCTGGCTCCGTCCCTGGTTGAGCGACGGATGAACAAGGTCACGAACCGGTCCATAGCGGTGACGGATCGGGCCCGTGCCATTCACGAAAAGCTCTTCGTAGCTGACCTTCATGCCGACACGACGTTGTGGGACCGCGACCTGCTTGCGCGGGGCACGCGCGGCCATGTCGACATTCCCCGCCTGATCGAGGGAGGGGTGGCCCTCCAGGCGTTCACCATCGTGACCAAGACGCCACGGAGCATGAACATCGAGCGAAACACCGCCGAGACCGACAACATCACCCTGCTCTCCGTCGCGGAACTCTGGCCACCGCGCACCTGGACCGACCTGACCGAGCGGGCGCTTTATCAGGCCTCTCGAGTGACCGATGCGGCCGCGCGCTCCCACGGACAGTTGACGGTGATTCGAACCGCCTCTGACCTCGCGGCTTTCGAAGCGAAGCGATCCGCCGACCGGACGGCGGTGGCCGCCTTCATCGGGGTGGAAGGCGCTCACGCGCTAACCGGCGACCTCGCCAATCTCGACCGCCTCTTCGACGCGGGTGTCCGCATGATGGCGCCCACGCATTTCTTCGACACCGAGATCGGCGGCTCAGCCCATGGAGTCAGCCATGGCGGACTGACGCCCCTGGGGCGCGAATGGGTGAAGAGGATGGAGTCAAAGAAGATGGTGATCGACCTCGCCCACGCCTCCGCGGCGACCATTGACGACGTTCTGAAGATGGCCAGCCGGCCGGTGGTGGTATCCCACACCGGAGTGAGCGGAACCTGCGACAACCAGCGCAATCTGTCGGATGCTCAACTCGTGGCCATCTCCGCGAATGGCGGGGTCATCGGGATCGGGGTGTGGGAAACCGCGGTCTGCGGTGAGGATGCGCGCGCGATCGCGAAGGCCATCGAGCACGCCATCAACGTGGCCGGGTTCGAACACGTGGCCCTCGGCTCGGACTTCGACGGCGCGGTGACCGCGCCCTTCGATGCCACCGGCTTCCCGCAGATTACCCAGGCCCTGCTCGACGCCGGCTTGGATCAGACAAAGATCGAAGGAGTAATGGGCGGCAATGTCCGCCGGCTCCTCAAGGCATCGCTGCCTTGACTCAGTCACATTTCCCCGGCCCTCGCGGGACCGGCCAGATGAGCACGCTCTGGAATGAGCGACTCGTAGTTTCGCTGTCGGACGATCAGGCCGTCGCGGAACTTCAGGAAGATCGCCGAGTGCGCCTCCAGCTTCTGACCGGCCACGAAGGAGTCGTGGTCCAGTCCAACGGTTCCGGTCCAGTGGACCTCCATGGCCACCTGGGACCCGCCGCCGGTGGCGCCGCGCAGGTCGTAGTGTTGTGAGTCGAAGAAAGCCAGCTTCTTCTCCCTCGCTCGCTTTATGGCCTCCAGACTCCGGGTCGCTCCCCGCGGGATGAATCGATCGGGCCGTTCTTCCTGAATCGCATCCCCGGCGAAGAACTGCGCGATCGCCTCGGCGTCGGCGCCGGCCGAAAGGGCCTCGAGGTAACGGCGAGCGATCTCGAAGTTCGAATCACGGGCCTTCGGGACCGGCGAGGCAGACGCCGGCTCACCGGTGGAGGAGGCCGGGGTGGGGCGGACGTCCGGATCGGCCTCGGTCCCGTCACCTCCCATCGCCGCAAAGCAAACATACGTGCGCTGCCGGACGATTCGCTGATCCTGGAACTTCAGGAAGATGGCCAGGCGCGCCTCGGCTCTCTCGCCCGCCGCGTACGCGTCGGTTCGGCAGGTCGCCGAGCCGGTCCACCCGACCTCCATCGCCACTTGAGAGCCGCCGCCCGTGGCTCCACGCAACTCGAACCTCTGGTCCCTCCAGAGCGACTCGGCGCGGGATCGCGCCGCGAGAATTGCCGAGAGATCACGGGTGGCTCCCACCGGAAGCATCAAGTTTGGAAACTCCTCCTCCGTCACGTCTTCGTGGAAGAACCGGGCCATATCAGCGGGCGCGGCGGCGGACGACAAGGCGTGAAGGTAATCGCGGGCGATGTCGAAGTTGGACGTCGGCTCTGAAACGGCCGTGTTCGCTACCGTAACCGCCGACGCCTTAGACGCGTCCGGCGGGCTTTCCATGAACCACGCGGCGACTCGCCTTGCCAACGCGGGGATTCTCGCAACCGCGAGGTTGGAGGCCTGCGCTGGCGTTTCGACCAGCGTTCCGCTTTTCGCGACAACTTCCGCTCGAGCTGCGATCCGGCGTCGGACCTTGAGCTGCTTCCGCAGACTCCTCAGGACACTGCGCATTTGAGACGCCTGAATCCAGTGGACGGGAAGAATCTGGCTGAACAAGGCGATATCCAACCCTCGAGCGAATACGTCAACCTCGTAGCTCACGCGGGTGCCGCCGGTCGCGGGCTCGAGATGAAAACCGCCAGGGCCTTCCAGCGAACCGCCGAAAAAGCGAAGGCGCAGGCTGCGGATTTCATCCAGTTCTTCCAACCGAAAGCAGAAAGCTCTACCCATCAAGGGCCGCACCTCGATCTGCGTTCCCAGAAGGCCCGGTTGATCGCCGAGGGCCCTGGCCTCGGCCCGCGCGGGCCACCAGATTGGGTAGGCGGAGACGTCGACGAGCACGCTCCACACCTCTTCAGGCGAGAACGGGACCGTGAGTTCCTCCTTGGTTCGAATCCGGGTTACGACGCTCACGCCAGCCGTCTCTCCTCGATCTTGTCGGTCTGTCTGGGGGCGGGGAGTATAGAGCTTGAGCGGGAGCGGCAGCTCAGACGGGGATCAACCGCGCGACACCCCCAGCCACTGCAATCGACACGCCCAGATTCAGAAGGGCTGACGCCGCGGCGGTTCTCCATCCACCTTCCCGCCACTGAGCGGCCAGGGTGGCGACACAGGGGACATAGAGCATGGTGAAGACCACCAGCACCAGAATCTGCCCATGCGATAGCACCGTCCCGATGGCGTCGGTGCCGAGGGCGGCCCCCAGCATCACCAGGGTCAATTCCTTTCGGAAGAGGCCAAGGAAGAGAGGGATGCCCACGGCCACCGGAAGGTTCAACCAGCTCACGGTCAGAGGCGACAACATTCGATTCACGGAGGCGTCCATGCCCGCATAGGACATGAGGGAAAGAGCCATGCTCGACACGATCAGCACCGGCCACGCCACCATGACGAACTCGCGCAGCCTCATCCAGACTTTGCGGGCCACGATCTTGGGGTACGGCCGGCGCAGCGGAGGCACCTCCATGATGACGCCCAGGGACCGCCGTTTCTTCGACCTGGTGAGGGAGTACGACACCGCCATCGACATCAGGCCACCAAAGAGATACAGACCCACCGTGGCCAGAACGCCCAGGTACTTCCCGGCCAGGGCGATGATGACCACGCTGCGCGCCGAGCAGGTCACGAAGGGGGCCACCATCATGGTGACAAAACGGTCGTGCGGGTTCTCGAGGGTGCGGGTGGCCATGATCGACGGGACGTTGCAGCCGAAGCCGAGGATGAGCGGGACCACGGAACTGCCGTGCAGGCCGACCCGGTGAAGAATCCCGTCGACCATGAAGGCGATCCGCGGCAGAAGCCCGGTGTCTTCGAAGGTGGCGAGAAGCACCAGTAGAGGAACGAGGTAAGGCAGCACGATCCCCGCACCCGCCACCACTCCCTCGAACAGACCCAGGAGGAGGGCCGGCCCTATTCCCGAGGGCAGGGCCTGAATGCCCGCTCGAAGCGAGGCGAAGGGAACGTCGACCAGGGAGGCGATTGCGTTGCCTAGAAAGAAGGCGAGGAAGAAAGTGAGCAACAAGGAGCCCACCACCGTGATCGCTCCGCCGAGGGGGTGAATGATGAAACGGTCCACCTTCTCACGCGTGCCCAGGACGTTCCCGCGTCGATGGCGGACGACTTTTTCATACAGGTCAAGGACGAGGCTGTGTCGATGCGACCCTAGAGCGAGAGATTCCGTTCGGCCGTCGCGCTCGGCCAGCCCTCGTCTCTCCCCGGTCGCCCGGGCCAGAAACTCCGGACTCGCGGCCTGGACCCTTCTCTCGAAGTCCTCGTCCATCTCCAGAAGGCGCAGGACGACGAAACGTTCCGAGAGGGGCAGGGAATCTCGAAGCGACTTCGGATACTCGTTCAGCAGTCGGGCGAGGGCCTGTTCGATGTCTCGGTCGTAGCGAGGTTCTACCGGAACACCGACGCGCCTGGACGCCCGGATCGCCTGCCGGAAGACCTCGTCGATTCCCGTCCCCACCACCGCCACCGCGGTCCGCACCGGCATGCCCAGCAGCTCTTCCAGTCGCGAGGTATCGATCTCCATCCCCTTGCGCTGGGCCTCGTCCATCATGTTGAGACAGATCACCATGGGCACTCGCATTTCCACCAGCTGCACGGTGAACTCGAGCGAACGCGAGAGCATCGAGGCATCGACCACGTTGATGAGGGCGTCCACCTCGCCCGAAAGCAGGAAGTCGCGGGCCACCTTCTCCGCGAGGTCATGGGACGAGATCGAGTACGTGCCGGGCAGATCGATCAGACGGATCCGCTGGCCTTCGAAGGTCACGGTGGTCTCGGCGTAGGCCACCGATGTCCCCGCGAAGTTCCCCACGTCGACCTTGAAGCCGGCCACCGCGTTGAAGAGGGTCGATTTCCCACAGTTGGGCTGCCCGGCGAGGGCGATGACGACTTCGTCAGGCCGTGTTTTCGGCGTCACCGGCCACCTCGATGTGTTCGGCCAGGTCACGAGCGATCATGATCCGTGCGCCCGTGACCACATCCTCCACCAGCAAAGGGCCGGAGAAGGGAGCGCGTGCGATAACGCACACTCGCCGGCCCTCGAAGAGCCCCAACGACTGAATGCGCCGCCGGGTGACCCCCTCGCTGTGCAGGGCATGGATGGCCGCCGTCTCGCCTTCACCCAGTTCCAGGAGAGTCAGAAATCCTTCTTTCAAGAGAAACATGGCTCAGCCGCGGCAGGACCGTCGCTTCAAACTCTACACCTCGAGGGAGACCTATGATGGGGGCGGATATGGCGCCCTGGAAAGACGGTCACCCATGAAGCCCGTTCCCCCCGGATACCGCGCGATCGCCGAGGCGCTTCTGGTGGTTTTCATTCTGGTGATGGGGGGAACTCTCGGGTACATGTTCGTGGAGGGATGGTCATTCTTCGACTCCCTTTACATGTCCGTCATCACCCTGACCAGCGTCGGTTTCCTCGAAGTTCACCCCTTAAGCGCCCAGGGACGGCTCTTCACCATGGGCCTTCTTCTCACCGGCGTCTTCTCGTTGTTCTATGCCGCCACCTCGGCGATCCGTTCCATCGTGGGCGGCGAACTCACCGGTCAATTTGGCAGGAGTCGTATGGAAAAGAAACTTCAGTCTCTCAAGGATCACATCATCATCTGCGGGTACGGTCGCATGGGCCGCCTGGTCGCTCAGGAGTTCTCTCAGCAGGCCATCCCTTTCGTGGTGATCGAGCGCAACCACGAACTGCTGGCCGACTTCCGAGTCGACCACGGCGTGGCTCTGGCCGGCGACGCCACCCACGACGAAACCCTCCGGCGCGCAGGGATCGACCGGGCGCGCACCCTGGTCACCCTCGCGGCCTCCGATGCCGACAACCTGTTCATCACCATGAGCGCACGCCTGATGTCTGACCGCGCGTTCATCGTGGCCCGCGCCGAGGACGAAGGGGCGGAGCGGAAGCTGGTTCGGGCGGGGGCGAGCCGGGTGATCTCGCCGTATGTGATCGGGGGACAGCGGGTGGCCCAGGCCGTGCTTCGTCCCAGCGTGGTCGACTTCATCGAACTCGCCACCCGCAGCGACCACATGGCCCTGCAGATAGAGGAAACCGAGATCCGGCCCGCCAGCCCTCTGTGCGGCCAGGCTCTTCGTGACACCGGGTTACGCCAGGACCTCGGGTTGATCGTCGTCGCCATCAAGCGCTCCAGCGGAAAGATGCTCTTCAACCCCGCTCCGGAATCGACCATCGCTGAGGGTGACATTCTCATCACCCTTGGTCCCAAGGATCAACAGGATCGGCTTCGAATCCTCGCCACCTAGAATCCAACCAGGCATGAGCACGACCCCTCCCCTGCTTCCCTTTCGCTTTTCCGTTCTGGCCGGACTTGGCCTGGGCGTCGCCGCTTGCGGTGGTGACACGTCCTCGCCGTCGTCTCCCAGCGCCACGCCTGCCCCGGCCTCCTGTGCGGCGGGCGCGATTGTGCAAGGGGCCCCTGCTCTCATGGCCACGCGGGTGGTCGCGGGACTGAGTTCGCCTCTGGACCTGCAGTCTGCGCCGGCAGACCGCGCGCGCCTGTTTGTGGTCGAGCAGGTGGGAAGGATTCGGGTGATCCGTGGCGGGGCGCTTACGGCCGCACCGTTTCTCGACATCTCGGCGCGCATCGCCTCGGGAGGCGAGCGCGGTCTGCTCGGCCTGGCTTTTCATCCGCAGTTTTCGTCGAACGGGCGATTCTTCGTCAACTACACCGATCGCAGCGGCGACACTCATGTCTCGGAGTTCCGGGCGCCCACCCCCAGCGCGGACACCGCCGACGCCGCGACGGAGCGCGAACTTCTGTTCGTAGGCCAGCCGTTTTCAAACCACAACGGCGGCGGCCTCGCGTTTGGTCCCGATGGCTTCCTTTACATCGGGCTCGGCGACGGAGGCTCCGGCGGCGACCCGCAGGGCAACGGGCAGAACCTGGGCACGCGCCTGGGCAAGCTGTTGCGAATCGACGTCAACGGTGCTTCGCCCTACGCCGTTCCCTCCGACAATCCGTTTGTGAGTCGAGCCGGGGCCCTGCCCGAGATCTGGGCCTATGGCCTGAGAAATCCGTGGCGGTTCTCGTTCGATCGCAGCACCGGCGACCTTTACGTCGGCGATGTCGGCCAGAACACCCTTGAAGAGATCGACGTGGGCCTGTCGGGGCGGCGGGGGGGCGAAAACTACGGCTGGAACACCATGGAGGGAACGCGCTGCTTCAGCCCTTCGAGCGGCTGCAACATGTCGGGACTGACTCTTCCCGTCACCGACTACGGACGCAGCGACGGCTTTTCCGTCACCGGCGGCGTGGTCTATCGGGGCTGCCGCATGCCCGGTTACTCCGGTCAGTACTTCTATGCGGACTACGGCAGCGGAATCATCCGGTCGTTTCGGCTGGAAGGAGGCCGCGCGGTCGAACCACGCGACTGGACCGCCGCATTGAGCGGCGCCTCTCGGGTGATTCGCAACCCGAGTTCTTTCGGCGTGGACCCCGATGGGGAGATCTACATCGTGGACTACGACGGCGAGGTGTACCGTATCGATCCGGTGGGTTAGTCCCGACGACCTTTGAAGGAGAGCGCATGGAGAACAAGTGGCCGGCCCTGGGCCCCCTCTTTCAGGCCCATCCCTGGCACGGCGTACCCATCGGGAAAGACGCTCCGAACGTGGTGACCGCGTACATCGAGATCGTCCCCACGGACACCGTCAAGTACGAGATCGACAAACTGACCGGCCTGCTGAAGGTCGATCGTCCGCAGAAGTACTCGAACTACTGTCCAAGTCTCTACGGTCTGGTGCCGCAGACGCTCTGCGCCGGTCAGGTCGCCGCCAAGGCCGCCGAACGTGCCGGCCGCCGAGGCATCGTGGGCGATGGCGACCCGCTGGACATCTGCGTCCTCACCGAGCGCGCCATCTCCCACGGCAACATCCTGGTGCGGGCGATCCCGATCGGCGGCATGCGCATGCTCGACCGCGGTGAAGCCGACGACAAGATCGTGGCCGTTCTGGAAGGCGACGCAACCTACGGTCATCTCCGGGAGATCTCGGATTGCCCGCCCGTGGTCATCGAGCGCCTCCGCCACTACTTCCTCACCTACAAGCAGGCTCCCGACGCCTTGACCCCGACCTGCGAAATCACGCACGTGTACGACCGCGTCGAAGCACTCGACGTCATCCAGCGATCGCGCGACGACTACATGGGACGCTACGCGCACCTCGACCTCATGCTCAAAGAGACCATCGGCCCGCTCTAGCGCCAATCGTTGCGAGTCACCTCACGGACTTCGTCCGGGACCCCGGGCAGCCCCCCGCCGTCGTTTCAGCGGGACACGGACTACGTGTGGCCCAAGGCCAGGCTGCGCGCGCCCAAGGCCAGGCTGCGCGCTCCGTGACTTTGGGAAGGAACCCCATGACCGTCATTGCGAAGGCCACTGTCTGTCCGTCATGGCCTGAAGCAATCTCTCAGGCATCTCTGAGGCGGGCCGCGGGATAAAGGGCGTCGATTTCACCCCCATTGGAAGAATTCCGGCTCCTGAGCCGGGACAACTAGACTGCCGGTTTCGCGTTCCCGATCGGAGGCCGTTTGGAGATCGTCCATCAACTTTTGTGGTTCCTCAAGCCCGAGGGCATTCAGTGGCTGATCCAGACCGGCGGGCTCCCGGTGATCTGCCTGATCATCTTCGCGGAGACCGGCTTCTTCGCCCTGCTGCCCGGCGATTCTCTCCTGGTGCTGTGCGGGATTTTTGCCGCGACCACCGGGGCTGACGGCCAGCCCCTCCTGCCGCTGTGGGCGCTTCTCAGCATCGTGCCGGCCTGCGGCGTCCTCGGAGATCAGGTCGGCTACTGGATCGGATCGTGGTTCGGCAAGGCGCTCTATACCTGGCCCGAAAAGAGCTTCCTCGGCATACCGATCTACAAGCGCGTCTACCTGACTCGGACCGAGGAGTTCTACGGGCGCTGGGGCACGTTCTTTATCGTTGCCGGACGCTGGGTGCCGATCGTGCGAACGTTCGCGCCCATCGTGGCCGGCATGGTCCGGATGCGTTTCTCAACCTTCGTCACCTACAACGTGCTGGGCGCCTTCACCTGGGTGTGGAGCATGGTTCTGGCCGGCTACTTCCTGCCTCCCATCCTCAAGACGGTGGCTCCCGGCTTCGATCTCGCCGCGAATATCGACAAGATCGCCCTCGTGATCATCGGGCTCTCGTTGCTGCCTATCGCCTGGACGGTCCACCAGGAACGACAGGCGTCCCGCAGATAGTGAAAAGCGGAGATTACGACATGGCGAAACAAGAGCGGATCAGGCGCGCCTTCGCTCCGGTGGCGCTCGCGTTGGTGCTGCTCGCCGGCCCCTCAGCCGCCGGGGAGATCGGGGCGTTTTTGACCTGGCCCACCCCGACGAAGGACTGGGGCACCGGATTCGGTTTCCATGGCGCGGTCATCTCC
Organism: Vicinamibacteria bacterium; assembly: GCA_031362685.1. Classification (GTDB taxonomy): domain Bacteria; phylum Acidobacteriota; class Vicinamibacteria; order Fen-336; family JAGNNV01; genus JAGNNV01. Next base: position 11,436 of record JANLSZ010000033.1, read on the forward strand.
CTGCCCTTTCTTCAGGCCGGAGGAGAATTCGCGCGGATTCGGGGCGAGAATCCGCTGGTTTCGATCGAGACCTATAGCGCTCAGGTGGAGTTGAATCCGCCCTCGCTCAAGGTCGCCCCGTTCGTTGGGCTGGGCCTCGGCGTGTATCGGCAGAAGAACGGGACGCAGAGTGATTGGGGCAGTGTGATCGCGGTATTCGGCGGTGTCCGCGTGCCCATCGGAAAGGCCAAGCTGCGCGCCGAGTTTCGCAAAATCAGCCTCTCCGGAACCCCGCTAGTGAACGTGGACAAGCGCTTCTCGTTGGGGATCAGCTTCCGCTTCTAGCGTCTCGTAACAGAAGCACGGTGCATAAGTCGGCGCCCATGAGGCCGGAGCGCGAGGCTCCCGCGAGTGGCGGTCGCGGATCTACAGCGACGGCGCATCAACTCAGGCGAGTTGTCGAGGCCACGAAGGGCCGGCCCTGGGCGAGGTGCCGGCCCGTGAGGTGCGTGTGTGTGATGTCCTATTTGCGGTCGAACTTAACGGCCTTGGATCTGCTTCTTGTTGATCTCGTTCGCGGTGCTGTTTGCCGCGTCCTGGAAGGTCCCCTTCTTCACGCTGTAGGCGAAGACGAGAGCACCTTCCTTATTGAAGATGGAGACGGTACCGTGGAAGCGGTCACGTGCGACGCCGAAGAGTTTCCCCGCAGTACTCGCCTTGCGATCGTCCGAGGTGGCCTTCATGGTGAAATCCGCCTTCTCTCGGATGTTGACGACGGTCACCGGCACCTTCTTTTCGATGAACGACGCGCCAAGCGCCATGGCGAATTCGCCTTGGTCCTCGATGAAGATCTTCGCTCCCGCGAAGACCCGGGTTGGAGCAGGCTGCTCCCGGACGGGCGGAACCGACTGCGCGTAAACGAGGCTGCTCAACATCCAGGACACGGCGATGGCCTTCATCTTCATGACTTTCACCTCTTCGCGCTCCGGCTGGTCGCTTCGGTTTCAAGCGGATACCGACTGCGGAATGGTACCACGTGCCGGGCTTGCCGTGGGGCGTGGCGTATCGACCGGCCATCAATAATGTAACCCTGAGGGAGGCTTGGCCTTGGGCCACGAGCAACGCCGCGATCAGGGATGCATCGGCGGCGAATTATGTGCTGTATTTCTGTGACGGGACACTAGCCTCAACTCCTAAACGAGTTGTCGCGGCGATCGAGCATCCGGAGCAGACCCGCCCAGGCGAGTCCGCCGCCCGCGCCGCGCGTCACCTGCTTCGCCTGAGCCTGCGCTCCCGCGATGATCCGAGGGTCGATGGGAATCAGCTCGCCGCCACCGGCCAGGGCGCGCACCTGAATCGTGCAGGCCGCCTCGAAGATGTACATGAAGACGAACGCGTCCGGGATGTTGTCGGCCACGGTGAGCAGGCCGTGGTTGCGCAGCATCAGGAAGCTCTTGTCGCCCAGGTCGGCCACCAGCCGCGGCTTCTCGGCCTCATTGAGCGCCACGCCTTCGTAGTTGTGATAGCCGAGCGAGGAGAGGACAAAGATCGACTGCTGCGAGATGGGCAGCACCCCTCCTTTCTGCGCACCCACGGCGACGCCATTCAGACTGTGCAGGTGCAGAACGCACTTCGCGTCCTCCCGCGCCGCGTGGACCGCGCTGTGGATGGTGAAGCCCGCGGGATTGATCTGGTTGGGCCCGGGCATCACCGTCTGCCCATTCAGATCCACCTTGACCAGACTCGAAGCGTTGATCTCCTCGAAGAGCATCCCGTACGGATTGATCAGGAAGTGATGGTCGGGACCGGGCACGCGGGCGGAGATGTGGGTGAAGATCAGATCGTCCCAGTGGTAGTGGGCCACCAGGCGGTAGCAGGCGGCGAGATCGACGCGCTGCTCCCATTCGGCCTCGCTCACGTTGGCACGGACCGACGAACCCGCTGTGGTCATGGAAGGACCTCCTTCACTTCCAGGTGAGCATAGCCCCGGGCGCCACTATTCAACGTGAAATAATCTGGGCTAGGCTTTCGACGTGCCCCGACCCGTGGCGGTGAAACCGAGGAGAAGAAAAGTGAATCCAAAGGTGAGTCGTCGAACATTCGTGGGTGCGGCGGTGGTTGCGGGAGCCGCCGGCGCTTCGGCGAGGCAGACCGGGGCGAAGGGATCTTCGGCGGCACGATCCGTAAAGAGCGCCCGCTTCGATGTCGCGGTGGTGGGCGCGGGAGTCTTTGGAGCCTGGACCGCGCGGCACCTTCAGACCCGCGGACTACGCGTGGCCCTCATCGACGCCTATGGCCCGGGAAGTTCGAGAGCAAGTTCGGGAGGCGAAACCCGCATCATTCGCATGGGCTACGGATCTCAGGAGATCTACACCCGGATGTCGTGGGACTCGCTGACCCAATGGAAAGCGCTCCAGCGCGCCACCGGTGAACGGATCTTCACGGAAACCGGAGTGCTCTTTCTGGCCCGCGGCCGCGACGCCCTCACCACCGACACCTTGGCCATGCTTCAGAAGGTCGGCATCCCTCACGAGAAACTGGAACGGCCCGAACTCGTGGCGCGGTATCCCCAGATCGACTTCGGGCCGATCACGTGGGGGGTCAACGAACCACGGTCGGGCGCCCTGTTCGCCCGCCGCGCGGTTCAGGTGGTGGTTCGGGAGTTCGAGAAGGCGGGGGGGCGGATGATCCTCGGACGCGCCGAAGCCCCGGCCAGTGATGCCGCCATCACGTCCATAAAGGTCGGCGATCAGACCGTGACGGCCGGGAAATTCGTCTTCGCCTGCGGGCCCTGGCTGGGCAAAGTGTTCCCCGAGGTCCTGGGCGACCGCATCTTCTCCACCCGCCAGGAAGTCTTCTACTTCGGCGTGCCCCCAGGAGACGACCGATTCGGTCCGCCCAAAATGCCGACCTGGATCGACTTCGGCGCTGAAATGTACGGAATTCCCGATGTCGAGAGCAAGGGCTTCAAGGTGGCCATCGACAAGCACGGCCCGAAATTCGACCCCGATTCGGGCGAACGCCTGGTGACCGCCGAGAGCACCGCGATGGTCAGGCAATTCGTGGCCGAGCGATTCCCCGGCCTCAAGGATGCGCCCATCGTCGGAACCGAAGTGTGCCAGTACGAGAACTCGTCGAACGGCGATTTCCTGGTCGATGAGCATCCCCGGCATTCGAACGTGTGGCTGGTGGGCGGTGGTTCAGGGCACGGCTTCAAACACGGCCCTGGCCTGGGCGCGTACGTGGCCGACCGGGTCACCAAGGGCGGCCCGACCGACCCGAAGTTCTCTCTGGCCACCAAGGAAAAAGTTCAGGCCCGCATCGTTCATTGATCGTGGACCGGCCGGTGGTCCTGGGTGCGGACTACTTCGCGCGGAGGAAGCTTGTAGCGATGAGGGTCTGCCCCGCCCAGTAGGTTCCCATGATCAGAAAGTCCGACATGGCCAGCGGGGGCAGCGCGCCAGCCTGCCCTGGGGCCACGAAGCGCGAGTAGCCAAGGAGGGTGTCGGAAATCCCGAACACCACCGCCCCCATGAGGCCGATCAGGCCGGGGTTCCAGCCGAGGACAGTCACCGCCGCGGCCGCACGCCAGATCATCACGAAGATGACGAGGCCATAGATCAGGACGGGGATGGCGAGCGAACCGGCGTGGCCCACCAGAACGGGGAGGGCAAGCGCGGCCCAGGCCGCGATGGGCACGAGACGCCCCAGGCGAAGGCGCGGCGCGATCCCGGTGAACGCCGCGATGTAGAAGAGGTGAGCGAGGAGGAAGACCACGAGGCCACCGAGAAAACTGAATTCGATAACGAAGTCCGCGACCGCGGCGATGAGAAGACCGAACCCCGCCCGTCTTCCTTCCGGCGCAGGGCGCGACCTCAAGACCAGCGCACCAAGCGTGGCGGCCGGAACCGCCTTGACCAGCGGACCCAATGGCCCAAGGGCGTCCTCGGCAAACAGGTGAAGGAGCGCAGCCAGCACCGCAACGAAGCCCGGAATCATTGAGCCGACTCCGAATTGCGAACCAGAACCAGAACGCCGGTTCCGCCGGTGGGCCGAGCGTGGGAAACCACGGTCAAACCTGCCCCCCGCACCTCCGCTTCGATTTCTTCCGGGTCGAACACGTGCTCGAAGTAGACACTCGGTTGCGCTGAACTCCCAGTCACGTTGAACTCGTCGCCCGGTTCCGTTTCGATGCCGCCCAGCCATCGGGCCGCCTGGCGGCCGAGGAGGGTGGAAGAGCCGGCCGAGCGAGCGTCCTTGCGCAAGGAGTAGGACAGCACAATCCTGCCCCCCTTCTTGAGAGCGGCCCGACCCCGCAGGAGCGCGGCTCGCCGCTCAAGCGGGCCGCGCAGATAGTTGAAACTGAACCAGGAGAAGAAAACCACCTCGAAGGCATCCTGAGGAAGCTCGGCCTCTACGATGGAGGAGTGAATCGTGGTCACCCCCAGGCCCCGGCGCCTGGCCTTCTCGGTGAGGGTGGCGAGGGCGCGCGGGGTGATGTCGAGAGCGGTCACGGCGTGACCTGCGGCCAGAAGAGGAATGACATCGCGGCCGGTTCCCGCACCCACCACCAGAATCGAATCGTCCCTGCGGATGTGCTTGGCGAAGAGGTCGGTTTCCCAGAAGAAAAGCTCATCGCCCACCGCGGCCCCCGCTTCACCGAAAGCCTCCCACTCCGCCACCCTCAAGGCGTCGAGTTCGGCCGCCGTGAACGAGGCCAGAGCGAGACTTCGGCTTGCGCGCTCCACCGCTCTGGAGATTCTCAGCAGGGCAAAAGCAATTCCCCGGACCAGCCGTCGAGCCGCGCGGCGCATGAGCGTGGGCTCCGGTCTGATTCCGTGGCCGGTCGCGACCCTACTTGGCGCTTGGCCCGATCACCACGTCCGGCTTCGGAACCACGGTGAAGTCTTCCTTGAAGTCCATGATCTTCCCCGACAGTTCGTCCTTCAGGTTCAGCTCGAACTCGTATTCGCCCGGCTCGGCCCCTTCCAGCGATGGCCCGATCATGCGGGAGAGCCGGCCCAAAGAGGTGGGCTGGATCATGCTCGCGTTGATCTTGACGAACACCTGGCCGTCGCCCTTCTTTCGGATGGTGTAGCCCGCGGTCACCCTGGGCATGCCCGTGGCCTTGTCCTTCATGGGATTGTAGACATCGAACTGACAGAAGAGCCGGGACCCGGTTTCAAAATCGCGGCGCGCGAGAAGGACGAGCTTGGGCGGCCCATTCTCCTGACCCTTCTGAACCGGTTGAGTGCTGTCGGTCAGGACCGGGGTGGAGATTCGCCAGGAGGCAAGGTCGGGTATCTCAAAGTCGTGAATGACCGTGCCTATCTTCGAGGAGTTCTTGTCCCGGATCACGATCTTCGCCTGGTAGGCCCCGGGCAAGAGCTCGAAGTCGCGCTGGATCGGGAACCAGGACTTCACGTACCTCTCCCTGGTCTCTGGTCGGAGGTTCATGTCGATCTTCTGGTCGTACCGGTTGAACTCGCCGGTCTCGCGGTGGGCCACGACCAGAAGGAACTCCAGAGTGTTCGTGAGTCGGCCGTCCTTCTCCGTGAACGAGAACGCGGACAGATCGACATCGGCATGGAGAATGGCGCTGGCCTTTCCCAGGAGGGTCTCATCGAAGACATACGAGGTCAGGCGAATGGGGAGATCGGGCATCTCAAAAGGAGAATCGAGAGCCTCTTGGAAACGAGTATCGGTAACGCCCTCGGCCTTCGTCTTGGCCACCTTGGTCTCGCCATCGAGGGTGGCGAAGTAGCCCTTGCGCGCTCGCACCTTGATGTCCTTCCCCTCAACCTTGAGTTGGATCTTCCGGAACTTGCCGTCCTGGTTCGTGTTGGTGGGGTTGTAGCCGATCAGGTAGTAGACCCTGGTCTCATCCGCAATGCGAAGGAGCCCCTTCGAGAGGTCGTTGGAGTTCTTCACCGAGAAACCGCCGCTGTCCGCGGCGATCGACTCGGCGCCTTCCGACCGTTCGATGTTTTCCGCGAAGGCGGCCCCGATGTCCTGAGTGTCGATGGCGGGCCCGAACTCCGCGGTCATGGCGGTGGGCATGCCTCCAAGCCCCATGGTGTCGACGAAATAGACGGCGCAGTTGCCGCGGCGTGACGCCTGAACCACGTTCTTGAACTCATCGAGATTGGGGTCGTAGATGAAACCCTGGGACACCAGAATCAGCGACTTCCGTCCCTTGCTGCCGGCCAGGGAGGAGAGTGCCCGTTCGACCGAGTTGAGGGTGATCTTGTTCTTGGCCGTCGCCTGGTAATAGACCTCGGACGCGCGCCCTTGAACGAGAGGATCGCCATCGAACTGCTGTGCGTTCTGGCTCTGATCCCGCCGGCTGGGATTGACGCCATAGGTTTCAAAGCGGCGGGTGACCCGCTCCTCGACCTGCTTGTCCCGGTAGATGTGAATGCGCATGGCTTCCCATTCGGTCACGCGGTCCTGGCCGGTGTCCGGAATGTCGCGGCCTTCGAGACGCTTCAGCAAAGCCGTCAGCTCCTTGTAGCCCTCGGGCATGCGGGTGCTCCACCACGCTCCCCCGCCGCTGGCCAGCAGAGTGACGCGATCGCCCTCGCGGGTGCCGGTCTTGAGAAACTGGTCGATGGCGGCCTTCGCGCGGTTGGATTGGAATGGGTGCAGGTGGACGTCGTCGAAAACGATGACGAAGGTCCGGCCGGTCCGTACCTCGGCCCCCTGGTTGCTCGAGATGGTGCGCAGCTTTCGAGGAGCCGAGGGCGGCGCTTCGGGCAGGACCACAGCCTCGAAGCTGGCGATGGCCTGAGGCTTGCCGTCCTCGAAGACCTGGAATGACTCGCGGGTCAGGTTCTCGACGGGGACGTTCTTCTTGTCGGTCACCACCGCGTCCACCGTGACCAGCTCGACCGCGGCCGGAAACTGGATCGCCGAGTCCGGGGTCGCGGTAGGCGACGGCTGGGGCTTGGCTCCCTGGGCAAAAGAGAGAACGCTCATTCCCGCCAGGAGGGCGGCGACCACAGCGTTTCGAGAATCAAACAACTTCATAAGGTCTTCACACTCCAGTTACATCCACTAAGACGTCACCGTCTTGAACAGAGACGGAAAAAGATCGAACCTGGAAACCGGGGGCATTCAGGCAGGCTCCGGTGGTCACGTCATATTGCCAGTCATGCCAGGGACAGAAAACGATGTTCCCGGAGACGAACCCCTCGGCCAAGGGTCCGGCCCGGTGAGCGCATCGGTTCTCGATGGCATGAAAGGCGCCGCCAATGTTGAACAGCGCCACCTTGGTGCCCTCCAGCATGACACTGGTGGCCTGTCCGGGCGCAAGATCGTTGGCACGAATGGCTTTCACCACTGCATTTTAGGGGGGAGGGCGCTGTCATCTGAAGCGCCCTCCCCCCGCGATCGCGAGGAGGCCACCGAAAAGGAGCGAGACGAAGCGATCCCCCCCAAAACCACTACCCGCGATCGCCGGATGGTAGTGGCGGGACGGAGCCCATTTCCGTCATTGCGAGCCGTGGACGTCCGTCGGACGTGACTATTGGGAGAAACCCCACACCGTCATTGCGAAGGCCAGATCGGTCTGGTTGGCCTGAAGCAATCTCCCGAGAGATTGCTTCACTCGATCCCGGAACTTCGGCTCA
>JANLSZ010000084.1:0-2768 GCA_031362685.1 Vicinamibacteria bacterium
TGACCCCGGCCATCCTGATCACCGGTATGGTCTTCGCAACCTTGATGGGCCTGGTGGGCGGATTGCTGCCCGCTCTGCGCGCGGCCCGGATGCCCATCACCCGGGCGCTGCGCGACGCGTAGTTCCGGCCGTACTAATCCGGCAAAGCCGCGAGCGCGCGAACCTTCTAGCGTGACGTTGTTGTTCCGATATCGAGAGATCTCGACCCAAAACAATGTCAGATACCTGGAAGCCTTGAGCCAGGTACAAGATCCCACTCCCGCCGTGCGGGATCTGAAGCGTTGACGACCAACGCACCGACCAAAGACGGCCGGACGGTCAGAGCCTTCAATCCCCTGTCGCGCAACAAGCGCATGCTCTTGCGCGATCTCCACGGCTCGCCTGGCCAGGAGACGGTCTCCTCGCTTCCGCAAAAGAACCAGTCGCGGCGAAAGCTGCGCATGCGCAACGGAAAGACACGCATTGCCTGGAAACAGAACAAGGACTCCTACAGGCAGAAAGCGTTCCTAATCGACGGGCCGTTGGCCACGGGCCACGTGATCGCCTTCGCCGCGGAGCCGAACTTCCGCGCCTACTTCTTGGCGTCGGGAGTGAAGGGGAGGGAAGAGTGGTGTAGGACGATTCTGAGCTTGCCCTGAGCGTCCTTTTTGAACCCCCAGGTCTTGTCAACTTTCGTGACTTGGCCCTTCTTGTCGTGCAAGAACACATTCCCCATGGTCATGGCCATGTCTCCATCAATGATGACTCCGGCATTCTTGTATTCGTACTTCTCCCACCCTTTGAGGGCGAAACCGGAATCGTTGGGAAACTCCTTGTTGCCTCCGACAAAGTAGGCAAGCGCGCCTTCCTTGGTAGTCCGAAAAGTCTGGTCGCCGTGAGTCAAGGTCGGCTTGAACAGGACGGTTCCCATGTTGTAGCCGTAGGCCACCTCTAACACTGCGTTGGCAGTTTGAGTGGCCTTTTCGATGCCGCCGGTATCAAAGTCCTTGCTGATCTGGATGAGCGCCTTTCCCCAGGCTTCTTCCGCGGCTTGAACCTCGGCTTCAGTAACATTGGAGTTAACGACATTTTGGCCAAAAGCCGGGGAACGTTGGGCCAGTGCCGGTGAGGTAGACAGCAGCGTCAGGGCGATTGCCGTGGCGAGATTAGGTGTTTTCATAGACGACTCCTTCGATTCATGAACTCTTGGGGTGAGTCAGGATGATACGAGGCAGTTCTAGGACCCCACCAATAGCTAATTCCTATCGTCAGTATCGGAAAAAAGACTGTTGCGGAAGGGCCTCTTTTGTGAGCCGCGCCGGCCCGAATCAAACGGATCAGTGTCCCCGACGAGTTGGCACGTCGCATCAAAAAAGCCGGCGGCGAAGTTCCGGTGAACCCTCGGTTCACGGGAAATCGCGCCGGATCCCAGGTATCGACCTGAACTACTGACTCTCGGGTTAGCGGAGCTAAGGCGGCGAGCCGGCCCTGCACGCGGGCGCGGGTCGCGGCGTGTGCGGGATCCGCGGCCAGGTTGCACGTCTCCTCGGGATCGTGCCGCTCATCGTAGAGTTCCACCGTTCCGTCGCTCCAGCGCGTGTAGCGCCACTCCGGCGTGCGCACGGTTTCGCTGCGCTGGTTGCCGCGCCGCACCACCGTGGTCGCCGCACCCTTGCCCGCGCGGTTCGGATCCTTGAGTTGCAGGGCGCGGTGTTCGGGGCCATGAATACCATGTACGCGATCGTGGCCTCGCCCAACCGTGAGATCGGAACCCTACGCGCGCTCGGTTTCTCGCCGCGCTCCATCCTGTATTCCTTCGTGATGGAGTCGGTGTTTCTCGCGACTCTGGCCGGAGCCATCGGCTGCCGTCTCGCCCTGCCCATGAATGGCTTCTCCGCCGCCACCGCGCAGACCCAGAGTTTCAGCGAAGTGGCGTTCTCGTTCCGGCTGACCCCGGCCATCCTGATACCGGCATGGTCTTCGCGGCCCTGATGGGCCTGGTGGGCGGCTTGCTCCCCGCCCTGCGCGCGGCGCGCATGCCCATCACCCGGGCGCTGCGCGACGCGTAGTTCCCGCAGTATTAATCCGGCAAAGTCGCGGGCTCCCTTGCGAGCGTCGGCTCAAGCCAGGGTCAGGTCGGTCCGCGAGAAGTCTTTTCCGGTCGCGAGCAGGGGCTGCGATGAGAGCTTTGCGACTGCGTAAGTCAGGCAGTCTCCGAAGTCGAGCGCGGCGCGATGGCGGCCTTTCCCGAAGCGGCCGTAGGCGTCGGCGGCGGCCCGCCAGTGAGCGCCCGAGAAGTCGACCACGGAGATCTCCGACTCGGAGAGAAAAGCGGCCAGGGCGCGGCGCCCGCCTGGCCCGATCCTGGCAAGGAGCACGATCGCGGTTTCGGCAAGAGTGGGCGCTCCGACCGCGACGTAGTCCGCCGAGGCGAGCTTCGAAAGGAGGATGTCGTGCCCGGTCTCCTTCAGCAGGATAGCCACGATCGCCGATGCGTCGAGGATCACTTAAACCCCGGCCTTTCCGTAGCCCAGGATCCGCTCCTTCTCTTTCCGGCTTGTCTTCTTCAGGTGGAGGCGATCGACCTCCGGCCAGATCTCCTCACGAAGAAGTCTCTGGACGCGAGCCCAGCGCTCCTCGCGCGCCGCAGGCACGACCAGCCGCAGCCGCCTCTCGTGAAGGGCCTTTCGGATCGCTTCGGTTTTGGATTCACCCATCCGAAGGGCGATCTCGGTCGCCATCTTCTCGGTTTCCGCGTCCTTGATGCTTAGTGGCATGTTTCTACCTTT
>JANLSZ010000339.1:0-2695 GCA_031362685.1 Vicinamibacteria bacterium
TCGAGAAGCTCTTCAGCGTGAAAGTCGAGCAGGTTCGCACGGCGAATCTTCCCGGAAAGCTTCGCCGGCAGGGCCGCTACCAGGGGCATCGTCCCGACTGGAAGAAGGCCTACGTCCTCCTCAAAGAGGGCGAAAAGATGATCGAGTTCCATGAAGCTGTCTAAGAAGCAGTCTAAGAAGCAGTCTAAGGCTGCCGTCTAACTAAGAAACCACAATGGCTCTCAAGACCTACGCTCCTACAACCCCAAGCCGCCGTGTCATGGCGACCCCGTCCTTTGACGAGATCACCAAGACCCGGCCCGAGAAGGCGCTCACCGAGCCTCTTCGGAAGTCGGGTGGACGCGACTCTCGCGGACGCCTCACCATCCGGTTCAGAGGGGGCGGCCACAAGCGTCGCTACCGCGTTATCGACTTCAAGCGCAACAAGGACGGCATCACCGCGAAGGTGGCGGCGATCGAATACGATCCGAACCGTTCGGCTCGCCTCGCCCTTTTGCACTACACCGATGGCGAAAAGCGATACATCCTGTGCCCGGACGGCCTCGTGGTCGGGAAAACCGTGATCTCGGGACCTGGCGCCGACATCCTTCCCGGCAACTCGATGCCCATTCAGCAGATTCCCGCGGGCACCATCATCCACAATATCGAGCTTCGGCCCGGCAAAGGTGCGCAGATGGTCCGCAGCGCGGGCGTAGGCGCGCAGCTTGTGGCGAAGGAAGGCGACTATTCGCAGGTCAAGCTCCCTTCGGGCGAGATCCGCAAAGTGCATGTTCTCTGCAAGGCGACGATTGGCCAGGTCGGCAATGCCGAGCACAAGAACGTGAAGCACGGCAAGGCCGGCCGCAAGCGGTGGCTGGGCAAGAAGCCGCACAACCGAGGCGTCTCCATGAACCCGGTCGACCACCCGCACGGTGGTGGCGAGGGCCGTACCTCCGGCGGTCGTCATCCTGTGACGCCGTGGGGCAAGCCCACCAAGGGTTACAAGACGCGCCGCAACAAGCGCACGCAATCCATGATTGTGAAGAGGCGGAAGTAGGACTTCAATGGCTAGATCAACTTCAAAAGGCCCGTTCATCGACGGCCATCTGCTCAAGAAGGTCGAAGAGCAGAACAAGACGAACGACAAGAAGGTCATCAAGACCTGGTCGCGCCGGTCCACCATCTTCCCGGAGATGGTGGGTCAGACCATCGCGGTCTACAACGGGAAGAAGTTCGTCCCGGTGTACATCTCCGAAAACATGGTCGGGCACAAGCTCGGCGAGTTCTCTCCGACCCGCACGTTCAAGAGCCACTCCTCGAAGGTCGAGAAGGTGGCGAAGACGGCCGCTGCGGCCGGTCCTGGAAAGTAACCGACCATGCTTGAAGTCAAGGCTGAAGCCAAATACATCCGCACCTCGGCCCAAAAGACGGGCCTGGTCCTTGAGACCATTCGAGGCAAGTCTGTGAGCGACGCCATTGCGGTGCTCCAGTTCTCCGAGAAGAAGGTCGCAAAGAGCGTCGAGAAGGTGCTTCGTTCCGCGATCGCGAATGCGACGCAGGAAGCCGAGCGCGTTCAGCAGCGTCGTCTGGACGAAGAGGATCTGGTGGTTTCGCAGGCGTACGCGAACCAGGGCCCTTCGTTCAAGCGCGTGCGTCCCGCTCCCATGGGCCGCGCGTACCAGACGATCAAGCGGACCACCCACATTGTTGTGCATCTGGCGGAAAAGGAATAACGCTCACCATGGGTCAAAAAGTTCACCCCACGGGCCTGCGGCTCGGATACAACAAACCCTGGCGCAGCCGCTGGTTCGCGGCCGCCGACTATGCGAAGCTCCTTCACGAAGACCTCAAGCTCAAGAAGGAACTCAAGGCTCGCTTTCAGCATGCCGGCGTGGCGAAGATCGAAATCGAGCGCGCCACCAACAAGCTCAAGGTCGGGATCTTCACGTCACGCCCCGGGATCATCATCGGCAAGAAGGGCCAGGAAGTCGAGAAGCTCAAGCAGGAGCTCCAGAAGAGCACCGGCAAAGAGGTCTTCATCAACATCCAGGAGATCCTCAAGCCCGAGCTCGACGCTCAGCTGGTGTCCGAATCGGTCTCCGGTCAGCTCGAGAAGCGCATCGCCTTCCGCCGGGCCATGCGTAAGGCGGTCGAATCCGCCCTCCGCTTCGGGGCCAAGGGCATCAAGATCCGCGTTTCCGGCCGGCTCAACGGCGCCGAGATCGCGCGCTCCGAATGGTATCTGCACGGCCAGCTGCCGCTGCACACCATCCGCGCGGACATCGACTACGGCTTCTCGGAAGCCAAGACCACCTACGGGCGCATCGGCGTGAAGTGCTGGATCTACAACGGCGAATCCGAGCCGGTTTCGGCGCGAACCCGCAACATGGCCCAGGCTGGCTCGACGCTCGGAGCGGGAGTCTAAGACCATGCTGGTGCCCAAGAAGGTCAAGTACCGAAAGCAGCAGCGCGGCAAGCGCGCCGGTAAAGCCTGGTCCGGAAGCTCCGTGTCCTTTGGAGACTACGGTCTTAAGTCGACCGAAGTCGCGTGGGTGACCGACCGTCAGATCGAAGCGGCCCGCATCGCCATCTCCCGCCACGTCAAGCGCGAGGGCCGGATGTGGATCCGCATCTTTCCGGACAAGCCGGTCACCAAAAAGCCCCAGGAAACTCGAATGGGCAAGGGCAAAGGCGCTCCCGATCATTGGGTCGCGGT
>JANLSZ010000270.1:0-14460 GCA_031362685.1 Vicinamibacteria bacterium
GCCGCAGTTGGCGGATCGTGGCGGCGAATTCCTGAAACTGGCGCGATGATAGTGGGGACCGGAGCCGGCCCTCGACCTCCTCGGCGAAGGTGCGCCCCGCCGCGGCCAGCAACCGCCGCCCCGCCGGCGTCAGGTCGACGTGCGACGAACGGCGATCCCTCGGATTCTCCCGCCGCCGACACCACCCGGCCGCCTCGATCCGATCGACGAGCTTGCTGGTCCCGCCCACGGTAATCGAAAGCGCGTCCGCGATTTCCTGAACCCGGCAGTCCGCCGTACGCGCGATCACCTGTATGGGTTCGAAGTAGTGAAGCTCTAGCCCGTGCTCGGATCTTAGGCGTGCAGCCACCGTGTTCCACAGCTCGGTCTCGAACCGAATCAGGTCGCTAAACAGTAAGGCTGAATCCACGATGCCCCTCTTGACAATATATATTCCATGGAAGATAATACAACCCATTGCGTTCCATTAAACCAATTTCTGGAGGATTTCTATGTCGAACGATTCCGAACCAATTCACGGTCTGCTGGCCACATACGAGCGATCCCTGAACATGAGTAACGCGGATCTGGCCGCGTCTTGCTACACGGCCGACGGTATCTTCATGCCCACCACGCTGCCCACAGCTGCCGGCAAGGAACTGCGGACGGCCTACGCCAACATCTTCGCCGCAATCCGGCTCAAGGTCACCTTTTCTGTCGACGAACTGGTGATCGCGGGTAACGACACGGCCTACGCGCTGACCCGGAGCAACGGCGAGGTGACGATTCTCGCGACCGGCTCGACCAACCCCGAGGCGAATCGCGAAGTGTTCATCTTCCGTCGTGAGGGGGGCGGGTGGAAGATCGCCCGCTACATGTTCAACAAGGCGGCCTGACGCCAGCTGCCCAATATGTGGAACGAACGCAATTCTGGATAGGTTCCGTCGCAATGATGCGCCGGTCCTGTGGAAGCCACCAGAGGAGGCGGTCGTATGTCCGAACCTTGCAACGGACGAACGCCATATGAAAGTGCGGCCGCACGATCAGAAGTGGGCCGCGACGCACCTCTGCAATCGTGGGGTGGAGGGGGCACGCCGTTCCGGCGAGGACGCATTGCAGCCCACGTATGTGAGGGCGCGTCCGTGCCCCTCGGCGGCAGCTCCACCACAGCCGCGAGGATCAACGGTTGGCTCAGCGCCGCTGGCGCAGCACCTCATACGCGGCCACCGCCACGGTGTTCGAAAGATTCAGCGACCTCACCGAGTCCGGTTCTTGTGGGAGACACACCAGAGATTCGCGATACTTCACTCGCACCGCACTGCTCAGGCCCACGCTCTCCCGACCGAACACCAGCACCGTGGGTCCGAGGTAGGAAACGTCCCAGTACGGCCTCGCGGCCTCCGCCGAGAAGAAGACCGGGGTTCCGAGGCGGGGAAGGACATCCTCGATTGCGGCGAAGTTCTCCCACACTACCGGGTTCACCGCGGGCCAGTAATCGAGGCCGGCGCGTTTGACCTGGGCGTCATCGAGAGAGAAGCCGAGAGGCTTCACCAGATGCAGCTTCGCGCCGGTGGCCAGGCAGGTACGACCAACGTTGCCGGTGTTGAAGTGGATCTCCGGTTCGACCAGCACGATGTGCAGAGAGAATGCGTTCATGGGTTGGCCGGCGCGGCCTGAAGGTCGTAGAGGTCGAAGCCTTCATCCTGGGCGATGAGGGCGCAGCGCGCATCGAGGGCCAGCACCGCGGGATCGACGAACGCGCGTTCCACGATGAGATAGCGGACGTCCAGCCTCCTCGCCGCGTCCTCCACGCGCTCGCGCCAGACCGGCGACACCAGCTCGAACTTCTTCAGTGAGCCACTATGAGAACCCCACAGGACCTCGCGCTCCGTCTGATAGGCGACGTAATCGCTATAGCCGCCGGGCAGGCAGGCCACACCTCCTTTCGGAAACGATGACAGCCTCGCCGTCAGCCTGCGTAATCCGGGCGGTACATGGGCGGTCAATTCGTTCTTCTTTCCTCGCATGTACACCAGGAAGAAGATGACGGACACTGCGCTCGCGCCCAGAGCGGCCAGGGTGGCGAGGCCCGACGGTCTGAGCAGGCCCGACGGGCTTCCGATGGCGGCGGCGAGGACGTAGGCGGTCGGAAAGATCGCGGACTTCATGTAGTTCCGGCCCGGCCCGAAGGCCCGCAACGGCCAGACCACGGTGGAGATTACGGCGAAGGCAGACAGCGAGCCGGCCCAGATAAACAGGCTCAGGGGCCATGCCCCCTGCGCCGGACCGGCGAGCGGGAGAACCAGGAGAAAAGGGTTTTCGCCGAGCAGCCTCAGCATCTGGGGGCCAAGTCCCTGGCCGAGGAAGCCCAGCTCCCGCGGCCACGTGGTCGAAGGCTTTCGCGGTCCGCCGTAGATCGGTGAATCGAGGATGGGATGCGATCCGAAGAGCCTTCTTTGCCGACTCCAGAACTGAACGGCGTGGGCATAGTTCGCAAAGACACGGCCAAGATGGCCCCACGAAAGAACCCACGCCATTCCCATCGACGCGAGAGCGATCAGGAGATAGCGCGGCTCGGCCAGGGCGAGGGAGAGTGAACCCGCTACGAACAGATAAGACGCCATGGCCGTGGCGGAGGCCAGAAAGATCAAGGCTCCCGCGACCAGCGCCCCCGCGGTCCACGTCCAGTGCGGCACGCCGATGACCGCCCGGAGCAGCAGGACCAGGCCGACCGAGTGAAGGAACACCCCGAAACTGCGGGGTGAGAGCGCCCGCGTTTCCGAGATCAGAGTGGGCGAAACCGCGTAGGCGAGTGCGGCCACCAGAGCCACCGTCGGAGCGGCCGTGAGTTTGAGGGCCAGGAGAAACAGAAACACCAGGGTCAGGCAATCGATGCCGGGTGAGATGGCCCAGAAACTCCGAGCCAGGACCTTCTCGGGGAGGAGGGCCAGAAGGGAGGGGAACAGCGGTGCGTACGATTGCTCCTGATCCTGAAGCAGGTATTGGGTGATACGGACCCGGAACCCTGGGTTCTTTCGAAACGACCGCGCATAGGCGAGGTAGTACCAGGCGTCGACGCCTCCGGGCTCTCGTCCAATCAGGACGGCGGTGCGGGCGAAGAAGGCCAGGGCGCCGATCGCGGTGACCGCCACCAGCAGCGAGGTTGACCCCATGAGCTTGTCGCCGACGCCTCAGAACTTCACACGACGCATCACCGCTCGGGGCAGAAGGCGTATCACCATCATCACCAGAGCCCACATCGAAGGCGCGTACACCACGGGCGCCCCGCGAAGGATGGCGGAGAGGACGGTCTTCGCCACATCGTCGGGGTCGCCGGCGAAAGGAGGCTCTTTGAGGCCCTGGGTCATCGAAGTGCGCACGAAGCCGGGCTTCACCGTGGTGGTGATCAGGCCCTTTGCGCGATAGAGATGGTCGAGGCCTTCGAGATAGGCGGAGAGGCCGGCCTTGGTGGCGCCGTAGATGACCACCGGCTTGCGACCGCGTTCGCCCGCCACCGAGGAGAAGACGGCCAGTCGGCCTCCGCCTCGAGCCAGCAACCGCACGCGCGCTTCCTCGCAAAAAAGAATGGTGTTGGTGAAGTTCGCGGTGAGGACGGCCGCGGCGCGCGCGCGATCGTTCGCCAGTTCGTCCTGGGTGCCGAAGAGGCCCGCGCTCACGATCACGGTATCGAAACCACCGACGGCCGCGTCAGCCGCGTCCAGAGCGGGCGCGAACGTGTTCGGAGCCATCAGATCGCATGGCCCGGTCGAGACCGCGGCCGCGCCCCGGATCTGGAGGTCCTCGGCGCACTTCGCGAGGTCATCGAGGTTCCGGCCCAGGATGTGGAGAGAATCGCCGCGAGACGCGAGCAATCGGGCGAGAGAGCGACCCATGCCCCGCGTCGCCCCCAGCATCACCACTTTCATGCGAGTTCCAGTCTCGCCGATTGCGCACTGCGAAGTCGACCCTGAGGGTCGTACTTCTGCTTGACCGCGAGCCACGCGTTGATCCGCGGGTCCATCCGCCGGTAATCGGCGGCGCGCGTGTAGCGGTCCTTGGTGAGGTACACCCGGCCGCCCAGTTCGATCAGATGCGCGTTCAGGGTGTCGACGATCCTCTGGACGTCGTCGCGGGCCGGGAAGTCGACGGCCACCGAAGTGCCCCGCATGGGGAAGGACAGCATCCCTTCTCCCTCGTCTCCGCAGTCCTTGATGACGGAGACCATGGAACTGCCTCCCGTTCGTCGAAGCAATTGCACGAAGCTCTTGACCCCTTCCGGGCCCGCGGTGTCCGGGATGACGCACTGATACTGGGTGAAGCCGCGGCGGCCGTAGAGCCGGTTCCAGTTGCGTATGGCGTCGAGCGGGTAGAAGAAGGTCTCTGGGTGTTCGACCTTGCGGCGCATGGTCTTTGGATGAACGCCGTAGTAGAGCGTGTTGAAAACCGAGACAGTGAAACGCGAGATCGCGAACTCGGGCAGGACGAAAGGCAGGCCGGGACGTTGAAGGGGCTGTGGCACGCCCGGTCGCGCTTCGTGCGCTTCCGCCCATCGGCCGCGCATCAGGATGCCGCGCCCGAGTTTGCCGGTGGCGCCCAGGGTGTCGATCCAGCCCATGGTGAAGGGAAAGCGCTTCGCCGCATCCTTGAGTCCGGCGAGATAGGACTCGAGGTCGGGCATCTTCTCGGTCTCGATGGCCACCCAGGGCGAGGAGATCTTCGGCATCTTGAAAGTGACGTCGAGGATGTGGCCGAGCAGGCCCATGCCGCCGATCGTGGCCTTGAAGAGGTCGGCGTTCTCCAAGCGTGAAGCTTTCACGATGTCGCCGCTGGCCAGTCGCATCCGCATCTCGCGCACGTGAGCCCCGAAGCCGCCCGTCGCGTGGTGGTCCTTGCCGTGGACGTCCGCCGAAACCATGCCGCCGAGGGTGATGAACTGGGTGCCCGGCGCCACCGGCGCCGCGAAGTTGCGCTTCCAGAACGTGCGGTTGAGTTGAAGGAGGGAGAAACCGGCCTCGGCCCGGATCACGCCGGTGGCTTCGTCGAACGAGAGGATGCGATCGGCGAGTCGACACGAAGCAACTACGCCATCCCGGGGATCAGGGAGTGACGAGTCGCCATACGAACGCGCCAGTCCGCGCGTGAGCGTCGCGCCCTCGGTGACCGCCTCGATGTCTTCGGACGACACCTCGCGTCCTGGGCCGAAGACGCGACCCCATCCCGACAGCATTGGTTCCTGGCTCACGGAAGCTTCAAGGCTATCAGCCCGCAGGGTTTGTAGCGGTGGGACGGGGTTGCTTCGGCCCAGCGAAACGGACGGGGCCTCGCAATGACGTTGCTTAAAGCCGCCGCGTGATGTTCGGGAAGTCGCGCCAGACCGGAATGCCACAGAAGTGCTCGCCCTCGGTGCAGGTCGGGGTGATCCGATTGCGGCGCAGGACGCAGGGCGGGCCCATGTGCCGGGCCAGACGCGGGTGCACGGCGCGGACCTGCTCCAGCTCGTCCATCGATGCGCGGTAGATCTCTTCCTGCGCGTTCAGGCACGTCCGCATCACCCACTTGTGGGCGAGATACATGAGCGAGCCGGACTCGTGGAACCGCAGCGCCGTCGCATTCGGGAGCACGTAGACCGCGAGTTCATCGCGGACGCCCATCGAGAGCAGGGTCTCCTTGGCCGCCCACGCATGAGCCACCGCATCCTCGAACACCCCTCGCGCTTCGGCATTGGCGGCGATGAGCGGGGGCACGATCACATCGGGCGCCCTGGTGTGGGTGAGGGTGAGCATGGGCCGGGAGGCGGGGGTCATGCGATGGCGCTGATCCTGCGAGTCGGCGGTGTGGGAGAGCTTTTTGAGGAAGGTGTAGTTCGCGTGATGGGAGACGCGCGAGATAGGGGAGTAGGGCGAGAGGTCGAGCGCATCGAGACGGTACTGGTTGAGTCCCGGGGAAAGGGCGTGCTCGATCGCGTCGTCATCAGAAAGTGCGGCACGGTCGACACCGAGGACGGCCCGCATCGCGTCGGCGGTGATCTTCTCGGCGTTGCCGGTGTGATCCACCAGCAGGGAGACGCGCGAGCCGAGTTGCGCGTCGATTTCCGCCGCCGTGGATGCCGCGGCGGCGGCCGACCGGGGCCAGCGCGACTCCACGATCTGATCGCCATCGAAGGGCGCCTCGCCCACGCGCTCGAAGAATGCGGGGTCGTGCTCACGGGCCAGGCGCACCATCTCGCCGATGATCGCGCTCGCCTCGGTCGGCGTGTCGGAGGACCGCGACATTCGATAGAGACGATGCAGGACCAGACCCGAGATCGAATGCACCATCGACGTGAAAGCGCCGATGGGGATCACGTACCGAGCGACTTCGATCGCCTTCTTCTCGGCCTCGCGCCCCACTTTCTTCCGCCGCGCCTCCGAGGCGGTAGCGGTGACGTGCCGGATGTCGCCGATGATCTCGGTGGTGTCCTTGACCAGGATCTGGGAAAGGCGTGCGTAGGCCTCCCAGCCCTTCTCGATCGACGCCTCGTAGACCGCCCGGGCCTCCGTCGATAGCCCATCGGGCACATACGCCCGAGCCTCGCCCAGCTTCACGAAACGTTGCGACGACTGCTCGGAGTTGTAGAAGGGATGCGAGTGGAGGAAGGCCCACACGAACTGCCGCGAGACGTTCTCGAGACCGAACTCGAAGGTGGCGTGCTGGAAGACGGTGTGGTGTCCGGCGGCGAAGGTGAGGGGGCCGATGGAGTCGCGCTGCTTGTCGGTGATCTCCGAGTCCTCGATCACCCGCGGCGAGTAGCAGGTGCGCGCGGCCGCGATCGCGCCGTCGTAGGCGCGGGGCCTCGCGGCCCGGAGGGTGACTTTGGGAGGTCCGGTGAGAATCACGCCGCGGAGCGTACCCGAACTGGTTGCAAACCGAGGCCGCGCTATCCTCCGGGCGCATGAATCTTCGCGTTCGCCGGCCCGGCGTTTCCCGGGCATCCGTCGTTGTGATGTGCATCCTTTCCCTGAGCGCCGCCTCGCAGGACGCGATTCACCGGGCGCCCAATGTCCTCGTCGTCCTGATCGACGATGCCGGTTTCGGTCAGGCCGGGACGTTCGGCGGACTGATCCCCACGCCGACGCTGGATACGCTCGCCGCCCGGGGCCTTCGCTACAACCAGTTCCATGTGATGGCTCTGTGTTCCCCGACGCGCGCCGCGCTGCTCACCGGACGCAACTCTCACGCGGTGGGGATGGGGACCATCAGCAACTGGTCGGTCGACCAGCCCGGCTATAACGCCGTGATTCCCAGGAGCGCCGCGTTGGTGTCCGAGATGCTGCGCGGCAGCGGCTATGCCACCGCGGCCATCGGCAAGTGGCACCTTATCCCCGACCCCGAGACGACCCTCGCCGGCCCGTTCGATCACTGGCCCACCCGGCAGGGCTTCGACTACTACTACGGCTTCCTCGGCGGCGAGACCGATCAATGGCGCCCCGAGCTGGTCGAAGGCACGCATCCGCTCGAGATGCAGCCGCCCCCCGGGCGGGAGAGCGACTACACGTTGAACGAAGACCTTGCCGAGCATGCGCGGAAGTGGATCTTCCAGCAGAGCGCGCTCGCGCCGGACCGCCCGGTCTTCATGTACTACGCTCCCGGTGCGGCGCACGCGCCCCTTCAGGCGCCCCCGGCCTGGATTCAGAAGTTCCGGGGCCAGTTCGACATGGGTTGGGACCGTTATCGCGAGGTCGTCCTCGAGCGCCAGAAGGGACTGGGTGTGGTCCCGGCAAGCACGGTCCTGACCCCTCGCCCTCCCGAGATACCCGCGTGGGATTCCCTCTCTCCGGACCAGAAGATAGTGGCGGCCCGACTGATGGAAGTCTTCGCGGCTCTCATGGCCCAGGCCGATTTCGAGGTGGGACGCGTCATCGACAGCCTGCGCCAGACCGGGCGCCTCGACAACACGCTGATCTTTTACATAGCGGGCGACAACGGCGCGAGCCTCGAAGGGGGCGTCAATGGAACCGACAACGTCATGGCGGAAGTCAATGGACTGGGCACCACGACCGCGGACATGCTCGCGCATCTCGACGAGATCGGCGGCCCCACGAGCAATCCGCACTATCCCGTGGCCTGGGCCTGGGCGGGAAACACACCCTTCCAATGGGGCAAGCGTATTGGGTCACATCTGGGCGGGACGCGCGATCCCATGGTGGTTGCGTGGCCCGGCCACATCTCCGATCCCGGCCGCGTGCGCTCGCAATACGGTCACGTGATCGACATCGTTCCGACGATTCTCGAGGCGGCAGGTCTTCCGGCTCCCTCGAGCGTCAATGGCGTCGCCCAGCAGAGTATCGACGGCACGAGCCTGCTGTATACATTCACGGACGAATCCGCCCCTGATCGGCACCGGACCCAGTATTCCGAGACGCATGGGAATCTCTCCATCTACGACGCCGGCTGGGTCGCAGCGCAGCGTTCGGGCCTTCTGCCGTGGATTCGCACCGGGACCATCGCGCCAACGCCGTGGGAACTCTACGACCTCCGCAGCGACTACTCTGAAGCGCACGATCTTGCCGCCGCGAACCCTGGGAAGTTGCAGGAGCTCCGATCGCTATTCGACCGCGAGGCGCAGAAAAACAAGGTCTTTCCCATCGATCCTCGGGTGGCGGGCCGGGAGCACTCCACACCCGCGCCGCCGAACGGACGCCCGTTCTTCACCTTCTATCAAGGCGCGACGCGTCTCTACGATGCCCTGGCCCCCGCGACCTGCAACCGCACGCACGAGATTCGGGCGTACGTGGACATCGATGCGGGCGGGGCCGATGGTGTCCTGGTGGCTGAAGGCGGCGCTTCGTCCGGTTTCTCCCTTTACATCCAGAATGGCCGACCGGCCTACACCTACAACTACTTCCGACGAGAGGTCACGACCATCACCGCCGCCGAGCCGCTGCCGCGCGGACCCTCCACCATCGTCCTGCGCTTCGAATACGACGGCGGCGGCCGAGGCCGCCGCGCGAAGATCACACTCCTGGTGAATGGAAAGGCGGCGGGTGAGGGAAAGCTCGCTCACACCGTGCCGGTCGCCTACGCGTATGACGAGACGTTCGACGTCGGCGAAGATTCGGCCTCGCCGGTCGGCCCCTACAAGGCGCCGTTCCCGTTCACCGGCAAGCTGGAGCGCGTGGAAGTCGAGACCGCTCCAGAACCGGGCTAAGCGCCGCCTACCACTCTTCCATCTCGAACTTGAAGCGGGCCTTCCCGCAGATCCGCTTGATGTCTTCCATCCCCTCGCTGTTGCCGCAGGTGAGGACGGTGGTTCGACCCTCGGGCATGCGGACCTTGAGCGCCGCGCCATCGACGCCTGAGCCGAACCGGGGTTTGGTGGACTTGTCGAGCGCCAGCTGCGCGGCGGCCAGATCGCCTCCCGCGGCGTGGACCTCCTCAACCACCTCCTGCTCGCGCGTGGGCAGGGCAAGCATCGAGCGAAACAGATTGTTGGCCCGGCCTTGACACAGCTGCGGATCATTTCCGTCGGCCGTGGTCGGTCGGCTCACCGAACGGATGTAGTGGAAGTCGAAGCCCGGGATGGTCTCGGCGTTCAGTCGCTGGAGGACCGCGTCGTACCCGAGTTCGCTGGCCGTGCGGTTCGCGTGAATCAGAGTGTAGCGAACCGGCGACCCTTGTCCCGACTTCGCATCATGGGCCGCCTGTTTCATCATGCCCACGAAGGGGGCGAGACCCGTGCCGGTGCCGACCATGACCACATGCTCGGCGCCCGAGGCCCGGTGCTCGAGGGTGAAGTTGCCCACGATCCGATCGACGTAGCCGAGGGTGTCGCCGACGTGAGAGGGCGCTTTGAACAGCGACTCCGTGAATCGCCCGAGCCGTCCGCTCGGGAGTTTCTCCAAGGTGATGTAGATATCGAGTTGGCCGCCTTCCTTCGTCTCGTAGGGCGCGGAGGCGATCGAGTAGGAGTGCGTGACCGGACCGATTTTCGGCGTGCCGTCTTCATTCAGGGCCGGATCGTAGTGAACGCGCCCATCCGGGTCCTTGACCCGGGCGGTGAGCTTGCAGTTCTCGCGGGTGAGGGCGATGTACTGGCCCGCCTGGTAATCGGGAAACGAGTTTCCCGGATGAGGCTTCAGCGTGAAGGTCGAGAGCCCGGATGCGATGTCCACCCAGCTGGTGATCGTGCCGACCTTCTTTTCCGCCACGGGAGGATTCTAGTAGCCCGCCCTGCGGATTCACGACCCGACCCTGCTGCTCCTCTACCTCACGCCCGCCATGGTATCGGTTCGACTGGATCGCACCACGTATGATCTTCACTGCAAAGGAGATGTTCATGATTTTGAACTCGAGGAGAGTTGCGCTCTCTTTGTCGTTTGTTGCCCTTTCCGTCCTGGTCCCGGCGGCCGAGAAGCCGCGGATCGAGGTGGAAGAGTGGACGATGCCGAACGGAATGAAGTGGCTGCTCTACGAGCGCCACGATGCCCCCACCATCGCCACCGGATGGGTAGCCCATGTGGGATCGGCCAACGAGCGGCCCGGCATCACCGGCATCTCGCACTTCTTCGAGCACATGATGTTCAAGGGCACCAACACGATCGGCACCAAAGACATCGCTCTCGACCTCAAGCTCATCGACGAGCAGGAGCAGGTGCGGACCGAGATGCGCAAGGAGATGTCGATCATGCGCGAGAAGCTCCGCCGCGGTGAGATCGCCGGCATGGACGATCCCGCGGCCAAGACCGCGAGGTACAAGGAACTGGAAGCGAAGTTCGACGCCCTGGTCCTCCAGCAACGAGACAACCTCATCAAGGATCAGATGGACCAGATCTACACCAAGAACGGCGGCGAGAATCTGAACGCCTTCACCACCGAAGACCTGACCGCCTACTTCATTCGTCTGCCCAAGAACAAGCTGGAGCTTTGGGCCTGGCTCGAGTCGGATCGCCTTCTGAATCCCGTCTTCCGCGAGTTCTATTCCGAGCGTGATGTCGTCTTCGAAGAGCGCCGGCTGCGTACCGAGTCGACACCGCTCGGGAAGTTCGACGAGCAGTTCAACTCGATGTTCTGGGATGCGCATCCCTACAGCTGGCCAGTGGTGGGCTGGGCGTCCGACCTTCCCATGTACACGCTGCAGCAGGCCAAGGACTACTTCGCGACCTACTACGCGCCCAACAACATCACCGGCGTTCTGGTCGGCGACTTCAAGGCCGCGGAGATCAAGCCGCTGCTCGAGCGCTACTTCGGGCGGCTGAAGCGCGGGCCGGTGGCTCCCGAGGTCGTGACTCTCGAGCCGAAGTCGCTGGGGGAGAAGCGTTTCTATGCCGAGGCCGAGACCTCTCCCACCGTTCGCGTGTGGTGGCAGGGTGTGGCGGTTGTTCACAAGGACTTCGCGGTCCTCGACCTGATGACCGACGTCCTCTCCGGCCGCACCGGGCGCCTCACCAAGGCTCTGGTCCTGGACAAGAAGATTGCGAACAATGCGTCCGCGTCCGTGAACGGTCAGAAGTACGGCGGCATCATCGAAGCCGAGGCCACGGTGAAGGACGGCCAGGAGCCGGCCGCGGTGGAGGCAGCGCTCTTCGAGGTCATGGACAAGCTGAAGACAGATCCGGTGCCCGATCAGGAACTCCAGAAGGTGAAGAACCAGGCCAAAGCGAACGCTTATCGTCGGCTCTCGAACGGCACGTTCATCATGTTCCAGCTGCTGCAGAACGAAGGGTCGGGAGACTGGAAGATGATCAACAGCCAGTCCGAGGCGGTGGACGCGGTCAGTGCGGCGGACATTCAGCGGGCGGCGAAGCAGTACCTCACCAAGGAGACACGCGCGGTGGGGATCTTCACCCGCAAGGCTGCGGACGCAGGCGGGGCGGCCGAATCCGAGGATCCGGACATCGCCGCCCTTCCCGAACCGGCGCGACCGATGGCCAGGCAGGCGTTGGCGCGACTCAAGAGTGAGACGGATGCGAGCAAGATCAAGGCCCAGCTCGAGCAGATGCGAGGTCAGGCGAGCCAGGTGCCGCCGCAGATGAAACCCATGTTCGACCTCATGCTGAAGAAGGCCGAAGAAAGACTTGCCGAGCTCGAGAAGGAAGGGAAGAAGTAGTCATGAACCTCACACGAATCGTGGCCCTTGGCCTTCCGGCCGTTCTCGCTGCTTCGCTCACCTCCGCTCAGTCGGTTGCGGACAACCCGGAGAAGCTCACCTTCGCACCGCTCACCTACACGCCGCCCGTGGCCAAGGACCATCGCGTGGTCTTGAAGAACGGCATGGTCGCCTACCTGGTTGAAGACCGCGCCCTTCCCCTGGTGAACATTCAGGTGATGGTGCGCGCGGGCGTCTGGCTCGAGCCCGCGGGTAAAGAGGGCTTGGCCCGACTGACCGGATCGCAGATGAGAGCAGGGGGAACCAAGTCGCTCACCGCCGAACAGTTCGACGAGAAAGCAGACTTTCTGGCCGCGTCGATGGGAAGTTCCATGGGCGACACCCAGGCGGGCGCATCGCTCAACTGTCTCGCCGATAACCTCGACGATTCTCTGAAGCTTTTCATCGAAATGCTGCGCGAGCCGCGCTATCAGGAAGACCGGCTGAAGCTCGCCAAGGACCAGATCCTGCAGGACATGAAGAAGCGGAACGACGAGTCGACCGACATCGAAGGCCGCGAGTTCTCGGTCCTTCTCTATGGCGACGACCATGTCAGCAACAAGTTCAGCACCGAGGCGTCGATCAACTCGATCGCGTCCGCGGATCTGAAGGCGTTCCACGACATGTACTACTACCCGGCCAATATGACCCTCGCGGTGTCGGGCTCGTTCACCAAAGCGGAGATGGTGAAGAAGCTCGAGGAGGCGTTTGCGAACTGGCCTTCGCCCAAGCGCGTGGTGGGGGCCATTCCTTCGGGGATCAAGAGTGCGTCGCCCGGGTTCTACCGGATCAACAAGGATGTGAATCAGGGTCGGGTGTCGGTGGGCATTCCCTCGGTACTGCGCACATCGCCCGACATCTACGCGCTCGAAGTGATGAACGAGATCCTCGGCGGGAGCGGTTTCACCTCGCGCATCACCAAGACGGTGCGATCGAACGAGGGCCTCGCCTACTCGGCGGGCAGCGGGATCGGTTTCGGGACGTACTTCCCTGGACGGTTCCGCGCGTCCTTCCAGTCGAAGAGCTCGACCGTCGCCTATGCGCTGCAGCTCGTGTTCGAGGAGATCAGGAAGATCCGCGACACGCCGGTGACCGACGAGGAACTCGTCACCATCAAGAACAACATCATCCAGACCTTCCCCAGCAACTTCGAGTCGAAGGCGCAGCAGGCGGGCACGTTCGCGGCGGATGAGTACACCAAACGCGATCCGCTCTTCTGGACCACCTACCGCGACAAGATTCAGGCGGTGACCGCGGCCGATGTTCAGCGCGTGGCGAAGCAGTATCTGGTGCCCGAGAAGATGATCACGCTGGTGGTGGGCAATCAGGCCGAGATCAGCAAGGGCGACGGCAAGCACGACATCACCCTCGAGAAGCTCGCCAATGGCAAAGTGACGGAATTGTCGTTGCGCAATCCGATGACGATGAAGAGGAAGTGACGGGGGGGACGGTGGTGGTGGGAGGGGGTTGCTTCGTCGCGGTACCAACAGACTGGCTCCTCGCAATGACGTGAGGGGGGTACAGAACGGACAGCACGAGCTTGGTAGTGGGGTGGCGCGCGGTGTGAGACGGCGGGCGGTGTGGGGGGGGCGGTACCGCACACGGCGGTCCCAGCTTCCAACTCCGTGCTGCCCGTCTGTACCCCCTCACGTCATTGCGAGGAGCCACTCCGTTTGGACTGCGACGAAGCAACCCCCGCCCACCACTACCAACCCCGTCAGCAGCCTCGTTATTCCAGCTTCCTGACTACGAGCGCTTTCAGGTAGCGGGTCTCCGGCATGCCGAGGCGGACGGGGTGGTCGGGGGACTGGGAGCGGCGTTCGATGACCTGGGCGGTGATGCCGGAGTCCGCGGCGGCGTCGGCGACCACCGCTTCGAACTCCTCCTCGCTGACGTGGTACGAACATGAGCAGGTCAGGAGCAGGCCGCCCGGCTCGAGGAGCTGAAGGGCGCGTCGGTTGATTTCCTTGTAGCCGCGCCAGGCGGCGTCGCGCGCGCTCTTGGTCTTCGCGAAGGCCGGAGGATCGAGGGCGATGGTGTCGTAGCGTGAACCACCGGCAACTTCGTCGGTGAGGAAGTCGAAGACGTTGGCTTCGATGGTCTGAAGAGTCAGCGCATTCCCACGGGCATTGGCCTGAGCGCGGATCAGGGCCTCGGTGGAGATGTCGACCGCGACGACCTCGGTGACTGCAGGGTTCCGCGCGGCCTGCAGGCCGAAACCGCCGTCGTGGCAGAACGCGTCGAGAACGCGGCCGCGCGCGAGCCTCCCGAACAGCACGTGATTCGCCGACTGGTCGAGGAAGGTGCCGGTCTTCTGGCCATTGACCACATCGACGCTGAGGGTCACCGAACCTTCC
>JANLSZ010000278.1:0-4169 GCA_031362685.1 Vicinamibacteria bacterium
GACGCGGCGCCCTGGCCTTCCTCGGCGCCCAGAATGTCCAGCGTGGACGGGACCGTCCATGAAGCCGTGGAATAGGCATTCTCGTAGACCCTGGCCTCCGGAATGTACGGATCGAAGCGTCCGGTGGTTTGCCGAGGGTAGCCAAGAAAATTGACGTGGTCTCTTCGCACAGAATCCAACGCGATCAGCAGTATGTCGGGGCCCTTCCCCGCCCGGTCCAAGGCCGGCGGCGTTGATCCTGAAAACAGATAAGCACTGCTCGCCGCGAATAGACCCAAACCGAGAAGTGAAAACCGGCGCCCCGAGGGTCCTGGGCGCACGGACCACGCCCTTAGCAGGAAGATCAGAAGTAGAAACGCGGAGAACAACAGCACGCCCGCTCCGAGGCTTAGCGTCGACGACCATGGCTCGCCGGCCAGCCAAAATATGTTCAGGGGATAAAGCGAGAAGACGCCCGTCACCAGAATGACCGCTCCAATTGGAGGGATCACCCGGTTGCTGAGAATCCCGTAGGCGAAGCCTGTCGCCCACCCGCAGAAGAAATAGAAGGCCAGGGTTCCCAAAGATGACGGGTGGGAAAGCACGACCCTCTCGGCGATCCATCCGACTACAACGCCGAGAGTGCCCAACCAGAGCGCGCCAGACCCGGCGTGAATCAATCTCTGTCTCATGTCTTTCCCTGGGCTCTGAGAGCTTTTCGCTTGCTCTCGCCCGCCGCGTGAGATGAACTCAGGAGGCCAGCCTGGTCTGCTTCTGAAAGGAGCCGGTGATCTCCCGGAAGCATCGCGCCCAGTTCACAACCGCCAATCGCGACCCTGGACAGCTTCAGAACCGACAAGCCCACCGCAGAAAGCATGCGTCGAATCTGTCGGTTCTTGCCCTCATCGAGAACAATTCTAAGCGATGGGCCTTCGGTTCTCTCACCGAGAAGTTCGACCTGGGCCTCTCTCGTTGTCTCGCCTCGGCCGATGTCGAGGCGACCGCGAAGGGCCTTGAGTTGGGGCTTGTCGGGTACGTGATCAACCAGCACTTCATAGGTCTTGGGGACATGCCTCTCTGGGTTCGTGAGCGCCTCGCCCAGGCGATGGTCGTCGGTCAAGATCAGGAGGCCGGATGTCTCCTTGTCGAGACGACCCACCGGAAACACGAACCGGTCGAGGTCCGGCAGCAGGTCATAGACCGTCTTGCGGCCCTGCGGATCGGAGCGCGTTGTCACATAACCAACCGGCTTGTGCAAGGCGATCACGATGGGCCCGCGCGACGCCTTCACGGCTTTGCCATCGACGGAAATGCGGTCGCCTTCCAGGGACACGCGGAGTGAAGCGTCCTTGGAGACCTGCCCGTTTACGGCGACGCGACCGGCGGCAATGTAGTCGAAGGCCTGGGTCCGCGAGCACAGCCCAAGCTTCGAAAGAGCACGGGGCAGGCTGACCGCACGCCGAGGCGTGGGACTAAGCCGGTGGTTCAGGAACGGCGTCTCCCAGCGCGAAGGTCATCTGACCCTCGCAGACGACCACCCCCGCCACCCGCGCGATGCCACGAAACGAGCCCATCTTCGCCCGGAGCCTCAAGACGATGGCTTCGAGTTCCACGGTATCGCCGGCCCGCACCGGACGCCGGTAGCGCACCCGATCGATCCCCATGAAGTAGACGAGGCGCGACCGGTTCTCGGCCTTCGAAAGGACGAGGACGGCGCCCACCTGGGCCAGGGCCTCCGTGAGAATGGAAGCGGGAAGAACCGGAATCCCCCCAGGCCCCCCGATGAAGTACCGCTCGTCGGAGGTCACGTTCTTGATGCCCACGATTCGCTTGTCGGGCTCGAGGGCAATGATGCGATCGACAAAAAGAAACGGGTGGCGGTGAGGAAGGATCTTCTTGATGCCTTCGATCTCAATGGGCAGGGCCAGCGTGGTCATGGAACCATCGAAGTCTATTCGACCGAGGGTTCATTGCTCTGAACCCTGAGACCGGCACAACAACTCAGGGCGACACAATCGAAGAAGCGCTGAACCGGGTCAGACCAGGTTTGGGGGGCCGCGAGGTGAGACAAAAGCCTCGTTGTATCCTCAAATGGAACCGAGGTTCTCCGAAATGACCGAAACTCTCACCATCCCCGCCCATATCGAGAACGGCAACATCGCTCTGGATGCGCCGCTCCCGAAGAACATTGAGTGGGTCGAGGTGCGCGCGCGGGTGGCCCCGACTTCGGGTTCGGCCAAAGCCCGCTCCGTCGCCGCCTACCTCGAATCGCTCCCGCCCGGCAACCGCACCGGTGAGGAGATTGATCGTCAGGTCAAGGCCGAGAGAGACTCCTGGCCCGAATGAGGCTTTGTCTCGACACCGGCTTGCTGATGCGCGGGGTCGAAGGGCTTCCTGAGGTTAGGGCTTCTGTCGTCCAAATCCTGCGGCGGGCAGAGCAAAGCCCCGGTGGCGGCATCGTGGCCTCTCAACTCGCCCGCGCCGAATGCCTGGTGATGCCCATTCGTGAGCACAACACCGGGCGCTACCAGGAGTTTCTCGACTTCTTTGCCGAAAGCGGCATCGAGATGATCAGTGTGACGACCGAGATTCTGGCGATGGCCACGGCGATCCGCGCCCACCAAGGGCTCAAGATGGTTGACGCCATTCAGGTAGCGACGGCGCAGATCACCGACTGCGAACTTCTCCTCACAACCGATTCCGGAATCGTCAAGCGCGGGCCGTATGGCAGTGTGCGCGTAGAGCACTTCCCGCCGTAGTCGCGGCTCGCACGGCCACAGCCGTCATCGCGGGCCGAGAACGTCCCTCGAAGGTGACGGTGGTGGGTTTCTCGCCCTGGCGTCACGGACATCGTCCGTGACCATTTCGCAATGGCGGCGGGTGCGCCCCGCGAGACATGGAAGAATGAAGTCTATTCAACCACCGCGCGGTAGCATCTCGGGTTCCGTGTCCACCATCAACGAAGGAGAAACTCTCACCGAGTCTGAAGTCGCCCAGATCCTTCCGGCGGTCGCGCGGATCGAGTCCGTCCTCGATCCCGAAGCGTTGCTGCCGGCCATCGCCAAGCAGCTCCGCGGCCTGGTGAAATACGAGGCGCTGGTGCTCTACCTCGTAAGTCCGGAGGGCGGCCTGAACCTGGCGCACGGTGCGGGCGAGCCTAAGGCTCTTTCGAACCCCGCAACCGGCGGCGCCCAGATCACCGAGACGGTGGAGAAGCGCGAGGCTTTCGTGCGGTCGCATGATTCGATTCACGTCCTGACCCAGCCGCTTCTCTATGGCGAAAAGCTCGTAGGCGTTCTCGGCCTGGAAGCGAACCAGAGCCGGACCTTCGGCAAACGCGGCGTCTCTCTGGTCCAGATGATTGCGGGCAACCTCGCCACCGCGATCGAGAATGCGGCGCTTCATCGCGATGCGCGCTGGTATGCCGGCCTTCTGGCCATGCTCTACGAAGCGGGCAAGGAGATGGGCTCGATCCTCGAGCTTGACGCCTTGTGCGATCACGTCGCCGAACTCGTCCACCGGGTGGTGGATTACGAAATGTTCGCCATCTTCCTGGTCGACGAAAAGGCCAACGAGCTGGTGCTCAAGACCGCGCGTCAGATGGCAACGATTGCCCCGAGGCGGCGCATCGCTCTCAACGAAGGCCTCACCGGCGCCGCGGCCAGTTCAAAAGAGCCGGTGATTGTGGGCGACGTTCGAGAGGACCCGCGGTACATCGCGGTCGAGCCGGAAGTGCGATCGGAACTGGTCATCCCCCTCGTCTTCAAAGGGCGGGTGGTCGGCGTGTTCGACCTCGAATCGCGCGAACTGAATCGATTCACCCACGAGCACATCAAGGTGCTGACCCCGCTCGCGTCACAAGTCGCGGTGGCCATCGAAAACGCCCGGCTTTACGAGGACATCACGAAGCGAGAGACCCGCTACCGGAAAGAACTCCTGATCGCACAGCGGATTCAGGAGGGGCTGTTCCCGGAGGAATCTCCCAAGGGTGCAAGGTGGGAGGCGTCAGCGCACTTTCTCCCCGCGAGAGAACTCGCCGGCGACCTCTTCGACTTCTACGACCTCGCCGAAGATCGTCTCGGCCTCGCCATCGGCGACGTGGCGGGCAAGGGCGTCCCGGCGGCGCTCTTTGGCGCTTTCACCTCGGGCACCATCCGCGCGCGCGCCTTTCAAAAAGCCGCCCCCAAGGA
>JANLSZ010000319.1:0-26064 GCA_031362685.1 Vicinamibacteria bacterium
AGCTGGCTCTCCGCCTACTTCATCCTGGTCACAAACGCGTTCATGCAACATCCGGTGGGCCACACCCTCGCCCCCGACGGATCGCTTCTGATCGGCGACGCCCTTACCTATCTCCTCAATCCCTGGGCCTTCGTCCTCCTCGCCCACAACCAGGCGGCCGCCCTGGTCACCGGAGCGTTCGTGGTGGCCGCGGTCGGCGCTTTCTACACTCTCCGAGCCGAGCACAAGGCGCAATCGAGGGTGTATGTCGAGTGGGGCACCGCGGTCGGACTTGTCGCCGCGGTGCTCGTGGCCTTCCCCACCGGTGATGTCCAGGCCAAGTTCGTGGCCAAGTATCAGGAGGTGTCACTCGCCGCCATGGAAGGACGGTTCGAGAGCGGGACCGAGGCCCGGCTCAACCTCATTGGCCAGCCCAACGTGAAGATGCGACGTCTGGACAATCCAATAGCCCTTCCCGGCATGCTGAGCTTTCTGGCCTTCGGCACGTTCCACAGCAACGTTCGCGGCCTCAATGATTTTCCGCCCGACCAGTGGCCCACGAACATCGAGTTGCTCTACTACTCCTTCCACGTCATGGCCGGGCTGGGCACCATCTTCATCGGTCTGATGGCTCTGGCGAACCTGCAGCGCCTGCGCGGGCGGCTGACCACGACACCTCTCCTGTTGTGGGCTCTGATGCTGGCCTTCCCCTTCCCGTTCATCGCCAACACCGCGGGATGGCTCACCGCCGAACTCGGGCGCCAGCCCTGGCTGATCTACGGCCTCTTCCGCACCTCGCAGGGCTACAGCGACATCGTGAGTCAGGGTGATGCGCTCTTCACTCTGATCGGTTTTGCCGGGTTGTATGCCGCGGTCGGTCTGCTCTATCTGTTCATGGTCGGCCGCGAGCTATTCCACGGACCCTCGTCGGGTCACGGCGAACCGCCGAACCTCTACCCGGAGACCGTCCATGGTTGAAGTCTGGTTCGCCATCCTGAGCCTGATGCTGGCCACCTACGCCGTGCTGGATGGGTGGAACATTGGTTGCGGTGTGGTGCAATTCCTGGTCGCCAAGACCGAGGCAGAACGACGCCAGGTGGTGAGCGCAATCGGTCCGTTGTGGACATGGCATGAGGTTTGGCTGGTGGCCGCAGGAGGCGTGCTCTTCGTGGCCTTTCCTCGTGTCCTGGCCGTGGCCCTCCCCGGTTTCTATCTCGCGGTGTTTGTCCTGCTCTGGTGCATGGTCGGTCGTGGTCTCTCGCTCGAGTTCGGCGGCCATCTTGACGATCCGCTGTGGCGTACGTTCTGGGACGTCGCCTTCGCCGTCGTCAATGTCCTCATCGCTCTGCTTCTCGGGGCGGCTCTCGGAAATCTGCTGCGGGGCGTGCCGCTTCAGGCTTCCGGTAAGTTCAGCCTGGCCTTTTTCACGGACTTCAGAACCCGAGGCGAAGTGGGCATCCTCGACTGGTACACGTTTTCCGTCGCGGTCTTCACTCTGGTTTGTCTCGCGGCTCACGGGGCCTCCTATCTTGTGTGGAAGACCGAGGGTGCGGTTCATGACCGCAGCCGGGACCTGGCTCGAAGGCTATGGCTCGGAGTGTTTGTCTTGATGCCGGCAATCACCGTGGAGACGGCAATCGTCCGTGGGGAGATCTTCACGGAGATGATGCGCCGGCCCCTCGCCTGGCTCGCCGTGGGTCTGGCGGTCGCGGGGTCGATCGCGATTGTCATCGGTCAGCGTCGGGAGCGCGAGTTGCTCGCTTTCCTGGGCGGCTGTGGCTTCATTGTCGGTCTGCTGGGCGCCGCCGCGGCCGGCGTTTTCCCAGTGATGCTCCACTCGACGTTCGACTCCGCTTATTCGATCACCGCTCAAGCGGGAGCGGTGGGCGGCGGGGGGCTCCGTCTCGCCATCCTCTGGTGGCCAGCGGCCATGGCCCTTTCTATCTTCTATTCCATCGTCATCTTCCGACAGTTCAGCGGCAAGATACGTAGCACGGCGCGCCTTCATCCTGCCTCATGAATGTCCAGGCCAGGATCCGGCTCTGTTTCTGGCCTTGGACCATCGCCATGGTCTTTACTTCGGCCGGCTTCACGTCACGCAGTGCTCGATGGAGGCGGGGGAGCTGCGCGCTACTCGAGACCAGGGTGGTGAACCAGCGGCACTGATCGCGAACCGCGACGCTCTGAGCGATCATTCTAAGAACGAACGCTCGCTCGCCCCCGGGGCACCACAGTTCGCTGGCCCGGCCGCCAAAGTTCAGGACGCTCGACCCGGACCTGGACGTGCCCAGGTTCCGGCGTTTTCGCTGGTTGCCGGCCGCGGCTTCCGCCGCAGAGGAGTGGAAGGGCGGATTGCACATCGACAGATCGAACCGCTCGCCGGGCTTGATCACGTCTTTGAAACATTCCCTCACGGAGGATTGCCGTCGGCACTCGATTAAGCCGGCCACAGAAGGGTTGGAAGCCACCAGCTTCTCCGCCCAGCGCAGGGCCACAGGATCGGTCTCCGAGCCCACAAAGCGCCACCCATATTCGCGCGCGCCGATCAGTGGGTAGATGCAGTTCGCGCCCACACCGATATCCAGCACCATGACTGCCCTGCCCCGGGGGATGGCGGCTTCCTTTCCGTCCCCGAGCAGGTCGGCGACGTAGTGAACATAGTCACTGCGTCCCGGGATGGGGGGGCACAAGTAGCCCCGCGGCAGGTCCCACGCCTGCAACCCGTAGGCGTTGTTGAGCAGCGCCCGGTTGAGCGCCTTGACCGCCTCCGGGTTCGCATAGTCGATGGACTCATTCCCATGCGCATTGGGCTGGACGAAGGCGGCAAGCGGCGGGCTCGATTCGATGAGCGCCCGGAAATCGTAGCCGGCGCGGAAGCGGTTTCGCGGGTGCATCTTCTCCTTGCGCGATGGGTCGATCATGAGGGTGGCTCAGCCTACGTGCAATTTTTCCGGTCCGGTTCTATTCGCTGAAGCCCTAGGCAGGTTCAGTCAATCGAAAAAACTTCAAGGCTCTTGATTGGCCGAGCGTCGCCCACATAGAATCCGGCACTTACGCCATGGCGCAACTTTTCCCGAAGCAGGCCAACGGTCTTTCTCAGGCGAGCATCGCGGCCGGGGCTGCGGCCGGTGGGGCCGTTCTTCTGGCTCTTTTTATTCTTGCGAGGTCCGGCTACGCCACCGGGGAGGGGACGCCCTACGATCAGCCCGTTCCTTTTTCGCACAATCACCACACCACCGGCGTAGGCATCGACTGCCGGTACTGCCACACCTCGGTCGAGACTTCCGCCACCGCCTCGATTCCGCCCACCCAGACATGCATGAATTGCCATTCGCAGATCTGGACTACCGCGCCCATGCTGGAACCGGTGCGCGAAAGCTATCGCACCGGCAAATCTCTCGAATGGCGGAAGGTGAACGACCTTCCCGACTTCGCCTACTTCAATCACTCCGCCCACGTGAACAAGGGTGTCGGCTGCACCACCTGTCACGGGCAGATCGGCGAAATGCCGGTCGTCTATCAGGCCCAGTCTCTTCAGATGGAGTGGTGCCTGGCCTGCCATCGTAATCCGGAGCAATTCCTCCGGCCCAAGTCGGAAGTCACCGCCCCGGTCTGGAATCCGCCCGTGAACCAGCTGGAGATCGGCCTGAAGTTGAAAGCCGAATACCACGCGAATCCCCGCCTTTCCTGCTCCACCTGTCATCGTTAGGCCTCAAGAACGGAACCCATGAGCGACGTTCACATACCGATTTCGCAGGTAGCGCGTGTGTCGAAGGGCGCTTCGGGCGCCAAGCCCAAGTTCTGGCGCAGCCTTGATGAGCTCTCCGATTCGGACGACATCAAAGTCTGGTTGCATCGCGAGTTCCCGGAGAAGGCCTCCGAGTTCACCGATCCGGAAGGGCGCCGTCAGTTCCTTCAGTTGATGGGCGCCTCCGTGGCGCTGGCCGGCCTTTCCTCCGCGTGCACGCGTCAGCCCGCCGAGGCGATCATCCCCTACGCCAAGGCTCCCGAACAGTTCATCCCCGGCAAGCCGGTCTATTTCGCCACCGTACTTTCCACCGACGGCGCGGCCCAGGGCGTCCTGGTGGAAAGCCACATGGGCCGGCCCACGAAGATCGAGGGCAATCCCGATCATCCCGGGAGCCTTGGGTCTACGGATCACTTTGCTCAGGCGGAGATCCTGAATCTGTACGATCCGGATCGGTCCAAAGACGTCACCTATCGGACGGAAACCCGCGCCTGGGCCGACTTCATTGCCGCGATCCGACCGGTTCTGGAAGCGCAGAACGCGCTTAAGGGCGAAGGCCTCCGTTTGCTCACCACCACGGTCACTTCGCCGACGATGGCTGCGCAGATCACCGCGCTTCTCCAGCAGTATCCGATGGCGAAGTGGCATGTCCACGATCCCACCGCGCGTCGCAACGCCATGGACGGGGCTCGCGCCGCCTTCGGTCGCCCGCTTCAGCCGGTCTACAACTTCGCGGAAGCCGACGTCATCATTTCTCTCGATGCCGACTTCCTTGGCCTCGGCGGCGACAAAGTCTCGAACGCTCGCGCCTTCACGGCCCGCCGATCCTTCGATACCGTGGCCGACAAAGCGATGAACCGCCTCTATATGGCGGAGAGTTCGGTTTCCATCACCGGAGCGAGCGCCGATCACCGCATGGCGGTGCGTGCTGCGGAAGTCGAAGGCATCGCGCGTGAGCTTGCCTCTGAGTTGGGCCTGGCCGTGGAGAAAGGCGCCCTGCCCGCCTCCACCATGGCGAAGTCCATCGTGGCCGCGATGATCAAGGACGCGAAGGCCCGGCCGGCCAAAACGCTGGTGATGGTGGGTGAGTCGCAGCCGGCGTTCGTTCATGCTCTCGGTTTCGCCATCAACGAAAAACTTGGCAGCCTTGGCGCCGCCCTCGTTCTGACCGAGCCGGTCGAAGCCAATCCGCCGTCCGCCGAGAACTCGATCGAGGCCCTCTCCGCCGACATGAGCGCGGGGAAGGTAGGCGCCCTCTTCATCATCGGTGGCAATCCGGTGGCGACCGCAGTGCCCGATAGCGGTTTCGCGGCGGCCATGAAGGACCAGACCAAAGTCGGCCTTCGCGTCCGCCTCGGTCTTTTCGACGACGAAACCTCCGAGCTTTGTCACTGGCAGATTCCCGAAGCGCACGCGCTCGAGGCCTGGAGCGACGCCCGCGCCTTCGACGGGACCCTCTCGGTCCAGCAGCCTCTGATCGCTCCTCTTTATGACGGAAAGAGCGCTCACGAGCTGGTTCAGGCGTTGCTCGGAGACTCGACCACCACCGGATACGAAATCGTCCGGACCGCGTGGAAAGACCGGGTTCCCGCTACGGCGAACTTCGAGAAGAGCTGGCGCCTTATCGTTCACGATGGCCTCCTGCCCGCCTCGGCGTTTCCCGCCGTCGCGGTGAAGGCCACGCTTGGCGCCTGGATGGCGTCGAAACCCTCTTCGAATCAAGGCGATCTCGATGTTGCCTTCCGGCTCGACCCGAATGTCCTCGACGGCCGCTACGCCAACAACGGCTGGATGCAGGAGCTTCCGAAGCCGCTCACCAAGCTGACCTGGGACAACGCCGCCCTGGTCTCGCCGAAGACGGCGAAACGCCTCTCCATTCCCGATCCGGAAGGCACGGCCCGCGGCTCCTTCGTCGATCGCGTGACCCTGAAGGTCGGGGGGGCCTCGGTCTCCATCCCCACCTGGGTGGTGCCCGGCCATCCTGATGACACCGTGACCGTCCATTTGGGCGGAGGGCGCAAGCGTTCCGGCAAGGTGGGTCAGGGTGTGGGTGTCGATGTCCAGCCCCTGCGCACTTCAAAAGCGCCATGGTTGAGTGCGGGCGCGTCGATCACCCGCGAAGGTGTTCGGTACGCGATGGGTTGCACCCAGGATCATTGGAAGATGGAGGACGCTTCCGAGCGCGGCCTCCTGAGGACCGGAAGCTACGAACAGTTCAAGGCCAATCCGGAATTTGCTCAGCACCCCGACGAGCCAACCACCATGGGTTCGATGTATCCGGCCCATCCCTACAACGGCAACAAGTGGGGGATGTCCATCGACCTGTCGGCCTGCATCGGCTGCAACGCCTGCATCACCGCCTGCCAGAGCGAGAACAACATCCCGGTCGTGGGCAAGGAGAACATCGTGCGCGGCCGCGAAATGCAGTGGCTGCGCATAGACCGCTACTACGAAGGCGATTCGGAAGCGCCCGCGGTTCACCACCAGCCCGTCCCCTGCATGCAGTGCGAGAACGCGAGCTGCGAAGTGGTCTGCCCGGTGGCCGCCACCACCCACAGCGACGAAGGCCTCAACGACATGGTCTACAACCGTTGCGTGGGCACGCGGTACTGCTCCAACAACTGCGCCTACAAGGTTCGACGGTTCAATTTCTTCCTCTATTCCGACTGGGATACGGAAAGCATCAAGCTTCAGAAGAACCCCGATGTCACGGTGCGAAGCCGCGGGGTCATGGAGAAGTGCACCTACTGCGTGCAGCGCGTCAACGAAGCGCGGATCAACTCCCGGAATGAAGGCCGTGACATCCGCGAGGGCGAGATCAAGACCGCCTGCCAGCAGGTGTGCCCGACCCAGGCCATTGTCTTCGGCGATCTCAACCAGAGCGAGTCCGCGGTTTCGAAGAAGAAGGCCTCTCCGCGCAACTACGTCCTTCTCGGCGAACTCAACACCCGTCCTCGCACCTCCTATCTCGCTTCGGTGAAGAATCCGAACCCCGAGCTCAATCCCACCACCCCGGAAAGCAAGGGGGCGGAGCCGCACCATGGATAGCAGCCGCTCCTCGGCCGGGACGCCCGCCATGGATCCGCGGTACGTGCCGCTTCCTCTGGTCGCCCCGGGTCACACCAACGACTCGGTGACCGAGAAGATTTCGCACATGACCATGGACAAGGAGACGCCCCGCGCGTGGTGGCTGTCCCTTCTCATCGCCATGTCCATGGCCAGCGGTCTCGGGGTTGCCATCCTCGGTTTGCTCTTTGTCGGTATCGGGCTTTGGGGCCCCAACGTCCCCGTGGGCTGGGGAATGGACATCATCAACTTCGTCTGGTGGATCGGCATCGGCCACGCCGGTACCCTGATCTCGGCCATCCTGCTTCTGTTCAAACAGAAATGGCGCAACTCGATCAACCGCTTCGCTGAAGCCATGACTTTGTGCGCGGTGCTGTGTGCGCTGCAATATCCCCTGTTCCATACCGGCCGTCCGTGGCTGGCCTTTTACTGGCTCCTGCCCTATCCCAACACCATGGGACTCTGGCCGAACTTCCGCTCTCCGCTGATCTGGGACGTTTTCGCGGTGTCCACCTATGGAACCGTCTCTCTGCTCTTCTGGTACGTGGGCCTGATCCCCGACCTTGGAACTCTGCGTGATCGCGCGAAGAAC
Source organism: Vicinamibacteria bacterium (assembly GCA_031362685.1). Lineage (GTDB taxonomy): Bacteria > Acidobacteriota > Vicinamibacteria > Fen-336 > JAGNNV01 > JAGNNV01. The sequence goes on from JANLSZ010000319.1 coordinate 7,386, forward strand.
CCGATCATGAAGGTCCTCTATGGAATGGGCGCCATGGGATGGCGCAACTCGGCGCGGCACTGGTCGAACTATGAGAAGGCCTATCTGCTTCTCGCCGGCCTCTCCACCCCCCTCGTGCTTTCCGTCCACTCGGTGGTGAGCTTCGACTTCGCGGTTTCGCTGGTGCCGGGCTGGCACACCACCATCTTCCCTCCCTACTTCGTCGCGGGCGCGGTGTTCGCCGGCTTCGCCATGGTGTTGAACCTGGCCATCCCCCTGCGGTGGCTCTATCGGCTGGAAGACGTGATCACCATGCGCCACCTGGAGAACATGGGGAAGGTCATGCTCGCCACCGGCCTCATCGTGAACTACGGCTACCTGATGGAGCTCTTCATGGCCTGGTACTCGGGGGACTTCTTCGAGCGCTTCATGATGAAGAACCGCGTGTTCGGACCCTATGGCTGGTCGTACGCGGCCCTGATCGTCTGCAACGTGATCGCGCCCAACACCCTGTGGTGGAAGAAGGCGCGCACCAGCACGGTCTGGCTCTTCATCGTTTCGCTCTTCGTGGGCGTGGGCATGTGGCTGGAGCGGTTCGTCATCATCGTGACTTCGCTCTACCGTGACTACATGCCCTCGTCCTGGGGCTACTACAAGGCCACGGTCTTCGACTGGATGTTCTTCGTGGGGACGGGCGGCCTCTTCCTCACCCTGATGCTTCTCTTCGTCCGGTTCCTGCCTGCGATCCCCATGTCCGAAGTGAAGATGATCCTGCCCGGTGCGGAAGGGAGGGCCAAGCGGTGAGCGACTCCGGTTACACCCCGTCCCGCCTGATCCACGACCTCAAGGAGCTCAAGGCGTGGGCGCAGGCCCCGGCCACGGTGGGCGTCTACGGTCTGATGGCCGAGTTCGCGAATCCCGATGACCTGGTGACGGCGGCGCGTCAGGTTCGGACCGCGGGCTACCGGAAAGTGGACGGCTACTCCCCGTATCCGATGGAATCCCTCATCCACGAACTCGACCAGCATCATTCGTGGGTTCCAACCATCGTTCTGGGTGGCGGGCTGAGCGGCTTTCTCGCCGGTTACGGACTTGAATACTGGTCCTCGGTTATCGAGTATCCGATGAATATCGGTGGACGTCCGTTTCACTCCTGGGTCTCCTTCATACCCCCCGCCTTCGAGACCACCATTCTCTTCGCTTCCTTTGGCGCGGTCCTGGGAATGCTCGCCCTCAATGGTTTTCCAAGGCCGTATCACCCGGTGTTCAACATCGAGGAGTTCGCCAAGAGCGCCTCCAACGACAAGTTCTACCTGGTCATCGAGGCCACCGACCCGAGATTCGATGCCGAAAAGACCGCCGAATTCTTGAAATCCCTCAGTGCCACTTTTGTCAAGGAGATCCCCGCGTGACCCGATCCTCCTTGCTGGTTCTGACTTCCTTGCTGGCCCTGGCCGGCGTTTCCTGCCGCCAGGACATGCACGATCAGCCGAAGGCGAAGCCCCAGTCGAAGTCGAAGTTCTTCGCCGATGGCCGCACCGGTCGCCTTCCCGTCGAGGGCACGGTGGCGCGCGGTCAACTCCGTGAAGACGACCACCTCTATCGCGGCAAGGTGGACGGCGTCTTCGTGACCACTTTCCCCTTCAAGATCGACGCGGCGGTGATGGAGCGGGGGCGCGAGCGCTACACCATCTACTGCACGCCCTGCCATGGCGCCACCGGCCTCGGCAACGGCATGGTGATCCAGCGCGGCTTCAAGGTCAAGGCGGCCTCGCATCACATCGAGCGTCTGCGCTTCGCTCCCGTCGGTTACTGGTTCGACGTCATCACCAACGGCTTCGGGGTGATGTTCGGCTACGCGGCGCAGATTCCCGTCAACGATCGCTGGGCCATCATCGCCTACGTCCGGGCGCTCCAGCTTTCCAGGAACGCCACGGCCGAGGACGTCCCCGCGGCCGAGCGCGAGGCTCTTCTCTCCGGCCGCACGCTTCCGAAGGGCGAAGGCCTGCACCTGGCGACTCCCCCGGGCGAGGGCGGTCAACCCGTCCCCGCAGCGGAATCCGCCCCCAAGAGCCCGGAGACCAGGCACTGATGTCCGCCCACGAAGCCGCGGTCACGTCCGATCCCGTGGCCCCCACCTCTTCCGCGCCCGCTCCGGTGGTTTCCCTCCGGCGGGTCGCCGGTCTCGTGGCCCTCGCGGGTGCGGCCGGAAGCCTCGTCGGCTACTCCAATCCCCAGCAGCTTCTTCAGAGCTATCTGCCCGCGTTCCTCCTGTGGTTCGGCGTCTCCATCGGGTGCCTGTCGATGCTGATGATCCAGCATCAGTCGGGCGGTCACTGGGGCATTCTGCTCCGTCGATTGTTCGAGGCGGGGGCGCGCACGATCTACTTCGCGCCGGTTTTCTTCATTCCCATCCTGCTCGGAATGACGTACCTCTTCCCGTGGGCCAACCCCGCGCTCGGGAACCTCGATGTTCGAGGACTCGGTGAGATCGTCGAGAAGAAAGGGGCGTATCTCAACGTGCCTTTCTTCATCGCCCGGGCCGCGTTCTACTTCGTCTTCTGGGGCCTGATGGCTCGCACCCTCACCTCCCACTCCTGGAAATACGACGAAACCGGCGACCGGGAGTATGCGGAGAAGATGCGCCGCATGTCGGGCTGGGGACTTCTGGCCCAGGCCCTGGTGATCACGTTCGCCGGGATCGACTGGGGCATGTCGCTCGACCCCCACTGGTTCTCCACCATCTGGGGGATTCTCTTCATGGTGGGTCAGGCTCTTTCCGCCTGGTGCGTGTGCATCATGCTGGTCTCCCGTCTCTACACTCATCCCCCCCTCAACCGGGTGGCCTCATCCACGCTGTTTCACGATCTCGGTAAGTTCCTCTTCGCCTTCGTGATGCTGTGGGGCTACGTCAACCTCTCGCAGTTCCTGATCATCTGGTCGGGCAACCTGCCCGAGGAGAACGTCTGGTACCTGGATCGGTCGAAGGGCGGGTGGCGCCAGTTGACCTACCTCCTCGTGAGCCTTCACTTCTTCCTCCCCTTCTTCACCCTTCTCTCCGCCGGACTCAAGAAGAACGCGAGCCGGCTGGCCGTGGTGGCGGGCTTCCTCTTCGTCCTGCGCTACGTCGACCTCTTCTGGAACATCGCACCCATCTTCAAGCACGAGCACTTCTCCGTGCATCCCCTTGACCTGCTGATGCCGGTGGCGGTAGGGGGAGCCTGGCTCTACCTCTTCGCCCGCCAGCTCGAGCGGGCGCCGCTGCTGGTGAAACACGACCCCCAGGTTCATGAGATGGAGGAGCTGGCCGCCCATGCACACTGAGCTCCCACCGTCTGCTCACGCCTCGAACCCCGACGTTCGGTACGAAAAGACCGACGCCACCGCGCGCCCGCTCTACCAGTTCCTATTCTGGATTTCGGTCATCACTATCCTCACCGCGGTTTTCGCCGGACTCGTCCTTCGCGGACTCGAGTCCTGGCGTGAACAGGCCTCCCAGCCGGCGATCATGGCCGAGCCCCAGGGTTCCCAGCAGCCCCCGGCCCCCAGGCTCCAGACCCGTGAGCCCATGGATCTTGCCGCCTTCAAGAAGGAAGAGGCCGAGATCCTCTCGACCTACGGCATCGTGGATCGGGAGAAGGGCGCCTTCCGCATTCCGATCGAAGAGGCGATGAAACTCACGGTCGAGCGCGGCTTGCCGGTTGGGGGTGATCCCGCCGCACCCGCGATCTCGCCCAAGCCGGTAGCCAAACCAACCGGGAAGGCGCCTCGCCCGTGAAGAGATTTCTCTCCGCGATCATTCTCCTCCTCACCGCCTTTGGGGCGGAGGCTCAACAGGCCGGTTTCACCAAACCCGCGGGCCCGGTGCAGCCGCCTTCCGTCCGTTTGCAGCAGGAAGTCGGATACGAGCCGAAACTCGGGAACGCGCTTCCCCTCGAAGCTCTGGTGACCACCGAGGACGGTTCCACGGTTTCTCTTGGTTCCTTTCTTTCGCCCACCAAGCCCGTGCTCATGGTCTTTTACTATCAGTCCTGTCCCATGCTTTGCTCTTTGCAGCTCGAGAGCGTGGTCGCCTCGCTCAAGGGGACCAAGTACATCGTCAATCGCGACTTCACTTTCCTGGCCGTGTCCATGGACCCGAGCGACACCGTAGAGGGATCGGCCAAGGCAAAGCGCAAGGTCACCAATGCCTACGGTCAGTCGGGAAGCGAGGCCGGCTTCCACTTCCTCACCGGCGCTCCCGATGTCATCAAGCGCATCACCGCCTCCGCCGGCTACCGCTACTATTGGGACGAGGAATCGAAACAGTGGGCCCACGCCACCGGCGTCCTGCTCCTCGCTCCCGATGGCCGGATGGCCCGCTTTCTTCCCGGCATCGAGCCCTTTCCCCGTGACCTTCAGTTCGCGTTGCTGGAAGCGTCGCAGGGCCAGATCGGCACCGTGGTCGATCGAGTCATCCTTTACTGTTATCAATACAACGAATCCAGCGGCCGCTACGGCGCGGCCATCATGCGGACGATCCGCCTCTCCGCTGTCTTTACGATGATCGCCCTCGCGAGCTTCGTCTTGATCAGTCTCCGCCGCGAGCGTAAAGCGGCTTCCTCCCAAACTCCTGCCTGAGGCCGAACCAGAACTGACCTATGGGCACGTCTTTCCCTCCACTCTTCCCACCCCAAGCTTCAACCGTCGCGGTTGAGGTCGACGCGCTCTATGCGCTTCTGGTGGCGATCACCGCCTTCTTCACGTTCCTGGTCGCGGGTCTGTTCCTGTACTTCGGCCTCAAGTACGCCAGGAAGAGCGAAGCGGACCGTCCCATCCAGGTCCATCCTCCGGTGTGGCTCGAAATAGCCTGGAGTGTCGTCCCCCTTCTCATCTGCCTGGTCCTGTTCGTTTGGGGCGTCCAGCTCTACTTCAAGATCTACACGCCCCCCAAAGACGCCATCACCATCCACGTGGTGGGCAAGCGCTGGATGTGGAAGATTCAGCACATGAGTGGCGCGCGCGAGATCAACGAACTCCACGTTCCCATTGGCGTGCCCGTCCGGCTGCTTCTCACTTCCGAAGACGTGATTCATGCCTTCTCGATGCCGGCGTTCCGGGTCAAGCGCGACGTGATTCCGGGAACCATGACCACCATGTGGTTCAACGCCACCAAGACCGGCGAGTACCACCTCTTCTGCGCGGAATACTGCGGGACCAAGCACTCCACCATGGGCGGCACCATCTACGTTATGGAGAAGGATGCCTACCAGCGATGGCTTTCCGGGCCGAATGCCGGCCTTCCTCCGGCGGTTCAAGGCGCCAAACTCTTCGAAGAGTTGAACTGCGTTTCCTGCCATCGCAACGGCCCGAATCAGCGCGGGCCGGTGCTCGAAGGACTCTTCGGGAAGATTGTGCCACTCAAGGGTGGAGGCATAGTGGTGGCCGACGACGCCTATCTGCGCGAGTCGATCGTGAACCCTACCGCGAAGATCGTCAATGGGTATGAGCCGCTCATGCCCGTCTATTTGAGCCAGCTTTCCGAAGAGCAGGTGAATTCGCTGCTGGCCTATGTCCGGGACACTCTTGGGAAGGCAGACCCACTCAAGACGGCGCCGGGCGCTCTTCCCGGGGCCCCCAATTCCACCGGACTCCCGGTCTCGTCCGCGCCACCCCCGGCGAGCGAAAGCAAGATACGTTGAGAAACCATGAGCACGCCTAATCACGCCGCCTCACCCCATCACGAGGAAGAGAACTACCTCACCCACGACACGTCTATCCAATCGTGGCTGCTCACCAAGGATCACAAGAGGATCGCTCTCCTCTATCTGCTCTCCGTGACCATCTTCTTTACCATCGGCGGTTTCTTCGCCATGCTGGTCCGCATTGAGCTGCTGACCCCGGCGGGGGACTTCCTCACCTCCGAGTTGTACAACCAGGCCTTCACGTCCCACGGCGTGATGATGATCTTCTTCTTCCTGATTCCGGTCGTTCCCGCGGTGCTCGGGAACTTCCTGGTTCCTCTGATGGTGGGGGCCAAGGACCTTGCCTTCCCGCGTATCAACCTCGCCAGCTGGTACATCTTCATTGTCGGGGCCGGCTGTGCGATATTCGCGGTTCTTACCGGCGGTCTCGACACCGGCTGGACGCTCTACCCGCCCTACTCGTCCACCTACTCCCAGTCGCGGGTGACTTGGGCGGTGGCCGGCGTCTTCATCGCAGGTTTTGCCTCCATTCTCACCGGCGTGAACTTCATCGCCACCGTCCATCGCATGCGCGCGCCCGGTCTCACCTGGTTCCGCCTGCCCCTTTTCATCTGGGCGCACTACGCCACGTCGCTGGTCATGGTTCTGGGCACACCGGTCATCGCCATCACCATGGTTTTGCTGGGGCTCGAGCGGGTTTTTGGTTTTGGGTTCTTCGATCCGGCCAAGGGTGGCGATCCCGTTCTGTTCCAGCACCTCTTCTGGTTCTATTCCCACCCCGCCGTCTACATCATGATCCTGCCCGCCATGGGCGTGATCTCCGAAATCATCTCCACCTTCTCCCGCCAGAAGCTGTTCGGTTACAGCTTCGTGGCCATGTCCTCACTGGCTATCGCGATCCTGGGCTTCCTGGTCTGGGGCCACCACATGTTCACCACCAGCCAGTCCGCCTACACCGGCATCCTCTTCTCGGCCCTCACCTTCCTGGTCGCCATTCCCTCCGCCATCAAGGCTTTCAACTGGACCGCCACCCTCTACAAGGGTTCGGTGGTCTGGGAGACGCCCATGCTCTTCGCCTTCGGTTTCATGGGCTTGTTCCTTATCGGCGGTCTGACCGGGCTCTTCCTCGCCACCATGGGCATGGACATTCACCTTCAGGATACCTACTTCGTGGTGTCGCACTTCCACTACGTCATGGTGGGCGGCGGCGTGATGGGGTATATGGGCGGCCTTCACTTCTGGTGGCCCAAGATCGTCGGAAAGATGTACTCGCAGTTCTGGTCGAAGCTCTCCGCGATGCTCATCTTCGCCGGCTTCAACTTCACTTTCTTCCCCCAGTTCATCCTGGGCTACATGGGAATGCCGCGCCGCTATCACTCCTATCCTGAAGAGTGGCAGGTTCTGAATGTGATGTCGACCATGGGCGCCTCGATCCTGGCCATCGGCTATGTGCTGCCCGCGATCTACTTCACCTACAGCGTGTTCTTTGGGAAGAAAGCGCCGGCGAATCCCTGGGGAGCCACCGGTCTCGAGTGGCAGACCTCATCGCCTCCGCCTCCGCACAACTTCCATGAGACCCCGGTGGTGACCACCGAGGCCTACGACTACCAGTCGCTGCCGCTCTCGGCCACCCCGGAGCCCTTAGGAGCGCGTCATGTCTAGCCTGGCTGCGTCGCTCCAGCACCACTTCGCCGATTTCAAGCAGCAGAAAGAGGCGGCGGTTCTGGGAATGTGGTCCTTCCTGGTTCAGGAAGTCATGTTCTTCGGCGGCCTGTTCGTGACCTACGTGGTCTTCCGGACTCAGTACTCCCATGCCTTCGCCGAGGCCAGTGGTCTTCTCAACGTCAATCTCGGCGGCGTCAACACCATCGTGCTGATCTGCTCGTCCCTGACCATGGCCATGGCCGTTCACGCCGCCTCCAAGGGCAACCGCGGCGGCATCGCCTTCTGGCTGCTTCTGACCATCCTCTTTGGCAGCGTCTTTCTCGGGGTCAAGGTGGTGGAATACAAGGAGAAGTGGGATCACGGCCTCATCCCCGGGATCCACGACGAAGGGCTCAAGTTCGATCATGAGACCCACCTGCCTCGTCCCACGGGCTTTGCTCTCTACTTTGCCCTCTATTTCGCGATGACTGGGCTGCACGCCATCCACATGATCATCGGCATTCCGATTCTCGCCACCCTGGCCATAAATGGTCTGCGGGGGAAGTATGGTCCGGAGTACTACACTCCGGTCGAGATGACCGGTCTTTACTGGCACTTTGTCGACATCGTCTGGATATTCCTCTTCCCCCTGCTGTATCTCATCGGAGCCCACGGAGCCCATTGATGGACGCCTCGACCCCCCACGAAGAGCATCACGGTCCCACCGTGAAGATGTACTTCGCCATCTTTTTCGCCCTGAGTGTTCTCACCGTCACCACCGTTCTCGCCGCCAAGTTCGACTTTGCTCCGATGCTGGGCGCTCAGATGGGCGGTCTGGTGAACAACGCGGTGGCTCTCGGCATCGCCTGCACCAAGGCCGCCCTGGTCGTTCTCTTCTTTATGCATGTGAAGTACGAGAACAAGCTGGTGGGGCTGGCCGTGGTGGCGAGCGTGATCTGGCTGGCTTTCCTGATTCTGATTACGATCAGCGACTACCTCACCCGAACCTCCGACTGGCATCTGTTCAACTGACGCCGCCCCGGTGGCTGAGCGAAGCCGAACCAATGAGCGACGCTGAACCCCGGTGGCTGAGCGAAGCCGAAGCCACCTGACCCGCTTCGGAGCGGCCCGGTCACATCTGTGAAAAACGGGAGTCTGACTCCCGTTTTTCATAGTACAATTCTTTCGTGATCCAACGCGCTGCCGACCTGGCCGTCGTCCTCCGCCTGCTAAAGCACTTCCCGGTTGTCGCGTTGTTGGGACCGCGCCAGGCGGGAAAGACCACCCTGGCGCGCAGGATCGCCCAGAAGCATGGTCACGCGGAGTTCTTCGATCTGGAGGATCCCGCGGACCTCGCGAGGCTGATGGATCCAGGCCTTGCCCTGAAGCCGCTTCGCGGGCTGGTGGTGCTCGACGAGATCCAGCGCCGGCCGGGCCTTTTTGAAATCCTCCGCGTGCTTGCCGATCGAAGACCCAGCCCAGCCCGCTTCTTGATTCTCGGCAGCGCTTCACCCGATCTCCTGCGGCAGTCCTCTGAGACGCTGGCGGGCCGCATCGCCTTCCACACCCTCGATGGATTCCGCATCGAGGATGTGAGCAAAGCCCACTTGAATCGCCTCTGGCTTCGCGGGGGCTTCCCGGCGAGTTTCGTGGCCAAGTCCGACCCCTTGAGCGCACTGTGGAGGCAGAACTTCATCCGGACGTTCATCGAACGGGACATCCCTCAACTCGGTTTCCGGCTCGAATCCCCCCGCTTGTCTCGGTTCTGGTGCATGCTCGCGCACTATCACGCTCAGACTTGGAATTCCGCCGAGTTCGCGGGATCGCTCGCGGTGAGCGAAAAGACGGTTCGTCACTACCTTGAGGTTCTGGAAAAAGGTCTCGTCGTCCGCATCTTGAAGCCCTGGCACGAGAACATTGACCGACGGCAGGTCAAGGCTCCCAAGGTCTACGTTCGCGATACGGGCCTTCTTCACAGTCTGCTCGGCATCGTGTCGATGCGCGATCTGGAGCGCCATCCGCGGCTGGGAGCGTCCTTTGAGGGGTTCGTTCTTCAGCAGGCGACCAGGCACCTGGGCGCCGCACCGGAAGAGGTCTTTTTCTGGGCCACTCACGGCGGGGCCGAGATCGACCTCCTCTGGGTCAGGGGCCAGAACCGGATCGGGTTCGAAGCGAAACGAACGAGCGCTCCGCAGATCACGAAATCTCTGCTCTCCTCCATCGAGGTCCTTCGCTTGCGCCACGCCTACGTGCTCCACGCTGGGGAAGAGACGTTCCCGCTCGCCAAGAACATTACCGCGGTCGCCGCGCACCGATTGAGCGAAGATCTGTAGAAGCTCAGAACGAGGCCTGCCGCGCGTTCCCTGGCCCGTCACCCGCTGTTGCCCAACCGTCCACGTTGGGCGCTCATGTAAACTGCGCAGCCTCTGAGGGGTTCCGGGAGACCGTCCAGGAACACTGACGACGGCGGTGTAGCTCAGCTGGTTAGAGCGTGCGGCTCATATCCGCAATGTCCGGGGTTCAAGTCCCTGCACCGCCACCACCTTGAGGTGGGGGGCCGCAGATAGCCGAACGGAGTGCGGTGCTCAGCCCCCCACACCCCCGGCGCTACGGCCGAAGTCAATTCGGCCTCCGCTTGGCTCGGGCTGCGGTCGCAGGCGCAGCACGGAGTGCGGTGCTTAGCCCCCCACACCCCCGGCGCTACGGCGGGAGTGACAAACGAGCGAGCGCCAGCGAGCGACTTTGCTCTGGAGTGGGTCCGCGGAGCGGAGCCGCTCAGGAATCCCGCCTCCGCTCGGCTCGGCCTGCGCTTGGCCCAATGGGTCTCGGAGGCCCCAGCTTGGCGTAAGGTATCGGGGCTCGCATGCCGACACCTCCCCTGGTATCAGCCGTCCGGAAGAGCCTCGATTTCGTGGGCCTCCTCCGGCCCGGGGTTTCGGTTGTCGCGGCGCTCTCCGGAGGTCCCGACTCCGTGGCCCTTCTCGATTCGCTCCTTCGCGCCGCTCGGAAGCCGGGAATGACCGTGGTGGCCGCCCATCTCGACCATGCGCTTCGCAAGGATTCCCGGGCGGATGCGCAGTTCTGCGAAGAGCTTTGTGACCGGCTGAAAGTCCGGCTCCGATCCGGGCGCTCGCGTCCCACCGCCTCGGCCATGCGGGAGGGGGGCCTCGAAGAGGCGGCCCGGCTGACCCGCTATTCGTTCCTGCGGCGGGTCGCTCGCGAGGAACACGCAAGCGCCATTGTGCTCGGCCACACCCTTGACGATCAGGCCGAGACCGTGCTCATGCGACTGGTGCGGGGAAGCGGCGCTCTTGGATTGTCGGCCATGAAGCCCTGGGACGGGGAACTGCTGAGGCCCCTTCTCGACTCCCGGCGCGAGGCGGTGATGGCACATCTGAGCGCCTATCGGCTTCCTTATCGCTCGGATCCCACCAACACTGATACCGCTTTCATGCGCAATCGGGTTCGGCACGAACTGATTCCCCTGCTCGAGCAGAAATTCAATCCCAATATCGCCGAAGCCCTGGGCCGGACGGCCCGGACCCTGGCCGAAGAGCATTCGGCCCTGCGCGAGGTCGCGGCCCAACTTCTGGACCGGGCCGCCGCGTCATCGGTGGAGGGAGCCGCGTTCGAGCTCTCGGTTCTCAAATCCGCGCCTGAAGGCCTGGGCAAGACCGCGCTCCGAGAGGCTCTGCGCCGGTTCGGAGGTCTCCGGTCCGTGTCCTTCATCCACATCGAGCGGCTCTGGGGTCTGGTGAACCAGGGCCGGGGCGGATCCTCTCTGCCCCTCCCGGGGTCGCGCACCGCGACGGTGAGCCGCGGGCGTCTGATTCTGACCGGAAAGGGCCCGGAGGCGATTGGGGATTCCAGAGAAAAGCCTTTCCTGTCATAGTCTTGCATCGAGATTGCCAAAAGCCATGAAACTCCACCCTTCACCCACCCCGCTCTTTACCGCCGAAGACATCGCCGCCCGCGTCAATGTGATGGGCCGGCAGATCGAGTCGACCTATGCCGGCGAGGAGTTGGTGATCGTAGGTCTGCTGAAAAACAGCCTGGTTTTCCTGGCCGACCTGATGCGCGCCATCCCCATTCCGTTCCGCAGCTACACCCTGCGCATCGTCCATGTGTCGGAGTCCCGGGGAGGTCCCACCGCGGTCCAGGTGCTCTACGGTGCGGCGGTGCCGGTTGAAGGCCAGAACGTTCTGATCGTGGACGATGTCGTGGACACCGGGGTGACCCTCGCCTATGTGCGTGACCACCTGGCCACGCGCAGCCCGAAGAGCCTTCGCATCGCCGTGCTGATCGACCGAACCGCCACTCGAAAGACGCAGCTGGTTCCCGAGTGGTCGGCCTTTCGCATCGAGGCCGATGACGACGAGCGGTTTCTGGTCGGGTATGGCCTCGACCACGCCGACTATTATCGAGGGCTCCCCTACGTGGGAGTCCTCCAACGACCTGTTTCCTAGACGGTTGACACTGAACATTTGCCGGCCCGGAATCCGTACCAACTCATGTACCCAGGGGAACCGCATTGAACTCGACTTTTAAGACCGCACTTCTATGGGCGTCCTGCTTCGTCCTGCTCCTGGCCCTTTGGAATTTTTCCAACATCCAGAAGAAGGACGCGGCGATCAATTTCTCGGACTTCATGACCCAGGTGGAAGCCGGGGACATCAAGGAAGTTACGGTCAACGGGAACGAGATCCGCGGAAAGAGGGCATCCGGAGATGCGTTCAAGACGGTGGTCCCCTACGGCTACGACAAGCCTCTCGATTCCCTCCTGGCCAGGAAGGTTCAGGTTTCCGTCATAAACGACCAGGCGCCCACGTTCACCACCGTCCTGATCACGTTCGCGCCCTACGCCATCCTCCTCGGTATCTGGATCTTCTTCATGCGCCAGATGCAGGCGGGCGGCAACAAGGCGATGTCGTTCGGAAAATCGAAGGCCCGACTCCTCGCTGCCCAGCAGCGGAAGATCACCTTCAAGGATGTGGCCGGGGTCGAGGAAGCCAAGGAAGAACTGCAGGAAATCATCGAGTTCCTCAAGGAGCCGCTGAAGTTCCAGAAGCTCGGCGGCCGGATTCCCAAGGGAGTTCTGCTCATGGGCCCGCCGGGGACCGGCAAGACCCTGCTGGCTCGCGCCATCGCCGGGGAGGCGAACGTGCCGTTCTTCTCCATTTCGGGCTCGGACTTCGTCGAGATGTTCGTGGGGGTGGGCGCCTCGCGGGTCCGCGACCTGTTCGAACAGGGCAAGAAGAGCGCCCCCTGCATCGTCTTCATCGATGAGATCGACGCGGTGGGCCGCCATCGCGGCGCGGGCCTCGGCGGTGGTCACGACGAGCGCGAACAGACCCTGAATCAGCTCCTCGTCGAGATGGACGGTTTCGAAGGCACCGAGGGAGTCATCCTGGTGGCGGCCACCAACCGTCCCGACGTTCTCGACCCGGCCCTGCTTCGTCCCGGTCGCTTCGATCGGCGCGTGGTGGTCTCCCGGCCCGATGTACGTGGCCGCGAGGGCATCCTTCAGGTTCACCTGCGCAAGATCCCGGTGGGCGCCGACGTCGATGTGGTGACTCTGGCCAAGGCCACTCCCGGTTTCTCCGGCGCCGACCTCGCCAATCTGGTCAATGAAGCGGCGTTGCTGGCCGCGCGTCGAAATCAGAAGGTCGTCAACATGGCGGAGTTCGAGTCCAGCAAGGACAAGGTCCTGATGGGGGCCGAGCGCAAGAGCCTGATGATCACCGACGAAGAGAAGAAGGTCACCGCTTACCACGAGGGCGGCCATGCCCTCCTTGCCGCCATCCTTCCTCATGCCGACCCCGTCCACAAAGTCACGATCATTCCTCGTGGCATGGCCTTGGGCCTGACCCAGCAGTTGCCGACCGAGGAAAAGCACAACTGGACGAAGGAACAGCTCGAGGATCGGATCGCGGTGTGCATGGGCGGGCGCATCGCCGAAGACCTGGCCTTCAAGGCCATCAGCACCGGCGCTTCGAACGACATCGAGCAGGCGACCGAAATGGCTCGTCGCATGGTCTGCGAGTGGGGGATGAGCGCGCTCGGGCCTCTCGCCTATGGCAAGAAAGACGAAGCCATCTTCCTGGGCAAGGAGTTTGGCCGGTCTCAGGATTATTCCGAGGCTACAGCGATTCAGATCGACGACGAGGTCCGGCGCATCGTGAACGAGCAGTACGCGCGCGGCGCCGTTCTGCTCAAGGAAAAACTCAAGGAACTCACCATAATTGCCGAGGCGCTTCTCGAACACGAGTCGCTCGACGGTCTTCAGGTTCTCCAGATTGTCCGGGGAGAAAAGATGAATCTTCCGCCCATAGCACCTCCCCCGGCGCCGGCGGTGGTGGCCGAAACCCCTTCGGCGAAGCCCGAAGTGGCGGCGCCCTTCCTCGGACCCATGCCGGAGCCGAAGCTCTCGTAGGGCCCGCCACGAGACACCGTCTCCGGCTTTCATCGGTCCCAGAATGGGCGGCTCCACTCTCGAAACGCTTCAAGGAGCCCTCTCCCTGAACGCGCTCACGTGGAGGGACGGCGTGGACGGAGCCATCGTCTGCTTTCTTCTTTACCGCCTTTTCAAGTTTGTTCGCGGAACCCAGGCCACCCACATCGTGCTGGGTGCTTTGGGGGTGGTGGCCCTCTTCCTCCTCGCCACCCTGTTCGAGCTTCATCTTCTGACCCTTCTGCTGCGCAACGTTCTGCCCTATGTCGCCTTTGCCGGCATCGTGGTTTTTCAAGCCGAGATCCGGAAGTTGCTGGCCACCATAGGGCGGGCGCTCTTCGGCCGAACCGGTCCTTCTTCGACCGACGATGTCCTTGACGAAATCGTTCTCGCCGCCCAGTCTCTGTCCTCGGCCAAGACCGGAGCGCTGATCGTGTTCGAACGCGACATGGGCCTCAAGTCCTTCGCCGAAACCGGGGTGCGCCTCGATGCCGTGGTCACTTACGACCTGCTCTGCAATATCTTCACTCCCGGATCTCCTCTTCACGACGGCGCGGTGGTGGTTCAGGCCGACCGGCTCTCCGCTGCCGCCTGCTTTCTGCCCCTCACCGTCAACCCCGAACTCTCGCGGACCCTGGGGAGCCGGCATCGCGCGGCTATTGGCGTCACCGAGGACACCGATGCGGTCGCTCTGGTCGTCTCGGAGGAAACCGGGGGAATCAGTCTTGTTTCCGCGGGAGCGATGACCCGGCTTGCGAACCCGAAAGAGTTGAGCGAAGCCCTGCGCGCCCAGTTGCGAAGGCGGGGAGCGATCACGCCGCGTCATCGCAGCGCGCCCGTCGGATTCGCCGACTGACGATCGGGAAAGGGAAACCGAGACCGATGGCCAGAAAAATGGAGCCCGGAAGCAAGCGAGAAGCCCGATTGTTCGGAACCGACGGTGTCCGCGGGGTGGCGAATCTGGATCCCATGACTCCCGAGATCGCGCTCAAGATCGGCCAGGCCGCGGTGGTGGTGGCGTCTCTCGGAATCAAGCACGCCCCACGGATCCTGATCGGCAAGGACACCCGGCTCTCCGGCTACATGATCGAAACCGCGCTCGCTTCCGGCATCTGCTCGATGGGAGGCGATGTGCTGCTGTCGGGACCCATTCCTACTCCGGCCGTCGCCCACCTCACCACCAGCATGAGAGCCGACCTCGGCATCGTGATCAGCGCCAGCCACAATCCCTTCCAGGACAACGGCATCAAGATTTTCGGGCGTGATGGTTTCAAGCTTGCGGACGAACTGGAGGCGCAGATCGAAGCCATCGTGAAGGGCCGCATACCTCTTTCGGCCCGGAAGACCGGCCCGGGAATCGGACAGGCCTTCAAGGTCGATGACGCGCGCGGCCGCTATGTGGCCTTCGCCAAGAACACCTTCCCACGCAACCTGTCCCTCGAGGGTCTGCGCCTGGTGGTCGATGCCGCTCATGGCGCAGCCTACCGCGTGGCCCCCGCCGTCTTCTCCGAACTCGGCGCCACCGTTGTACCCATCGGCGTGCAACCCGACGGCGTCAACATCAATGAAGGCGTGGGCGCCCTGCATCCCGACCAGGCCCGGGCCGAGGTGGTGAAGGCGTCGGCGCAGATGGGGATTGCCTTGGACGGCGATGCCGACCGGGTCATCCTCATCGACGAACACGGCCAGGTGATCGACGGCGACTCCGTCCTCGCCATGTGCGCCCTGGAGATGGCGGAAACCGGCCTGCTCAGGAAGTCCACGGTGGTGGCGACGGTGATGAGCAACCTGGGTCTGGAACGGTCCCTCGCGGCCCGGAAGATCAAACTGGTGCGTACCGCGGTTGGCGATCGGCACGTGGTGGACGCCATGCGGAAAGGCGGCCTCAACCTGGGAGGCGAACAGTCCGGGCATCTGGTGTTTCTCGACCACGCCTCCACCGGCGACGGCATTGTGGCCGCTCTTCAGGTTCTGGCCCTGATGATCCGCAAGGGGGAACCGCTTTCCGAACTCGCGGCCGCGGCCATGACCCGGGTGCCGCAGGTCCTGGAAAGCGTCACCCTTCCTCGAAGGCGGCCGCTCGGGGAACTGAAGAGGCTTCAGTCGGTCATGCGCTCGGTGTCGAAGTCCCTGGGGCGTCGGGGCCGGATTCTCGTGCGTTGGAGCGGGACCGAGCCGAAACTGCGGGTGATGATCGAAGGCGAAAACGAGACGGCGATTCGCGCTCACGCGCAATCGCTCATCGCAGCCGCCCGTCAGGATTTTGGCGGTCGCTCGTGAATCCCGGCTTCTTTGACCGAACTTTCCAAAGCCGCTATCCTGAAGGTCAACAAACCGGTCTTTTCAGAGTCGGTCGGTCGATTCTGAAGAAAAGAGGGCACAAGTGCTAGAGAGTTTTGGTCTGACAGATGTCGGGCGTCGTCGCAAGCTAAACGAAGACAGCTTTGACGTCGATGACGCCATCGGTCTCTATGTGGTCTGTGACGGAATGGGCGGCCACAACGCCGGAGAAGTGGCCTCGAAGATTGCCCTGGAGACGATCAAAGGCTTCGTCGACAAGAGCGAGAAGGAGAAGGAGATCACCTGGCCTTATGGCCTCGACGTGAATCTCTCTTTCCATGGCAATCGGCTCTGCACCGCCATCAAGCTCGCCAATCGCAAGGTTTTCAAGACCGCGGATAGCCAGGAAGAGTACACGGGCATGGGTACCACCGTGGTGACCGGTCTGGTGGCCGGCAACGTCCTCACCGTGGGCTGGGCCGGAGACAGCCGCGCCTATCTATTCAGGGGGAGCGCTCTCTCTCAGCTTTCGCGAGACGACAGCTGGGTGACCGCGGCCTGGTCGGAAGGCATTCTTACCCTCGAGGAAATCGAGCGCCATCCGCTCAAGAACGTGATCACCAAGGCGGTGGGGGCCAAGGAAACGATCGAGCCCCAGGCGGTGGAGCAGATTCTTCAGAATGGGGATCTGGTCCTCATCTGTTCGGATGGTCTCCACTCCATGATCAACGACGCCGCCATCCAGGCGGTGGTGGCGCTCCATGAGAAGACGGCGCTGGCCGAAGGGTGTGCCGCGCTGGTGGCCGCCGCCCTCGAGGCTGGAGGCAAAGACAACGTATCGGTCATCCTTCTGCGCTACAGCGAATAGTTCAGGGGTTCGATGACTCCCACGCGTCTCGGGCGATACGAACTGGGGGAGAAGCTCGGCGAAGGGGCGATGGGTCTTGTTTTCAAGGCGCGCGATACCGTCCTCGACCGGATCGTCGCCCTCAAGACCCTGCAGTTCGAGGGGGCGAGCGACGAGATTCAGGAACGCTTCCGGCGCGAGGCCGAGGCCATCGGTCGCATGGATCACCCGCACGTGGTCAAGGTCTTCGATCTGGGCGAAACCGACGGCCGGCTTTTCATGGCCATGGAGTTGCTCGACGGGGAGGATCTGCGCCGCCTCGTGGAACTCTCCGCCGAGATTCCAATCACCGAGAAGTTGCGGATCTTTGCCGAGGCCTGTGAGGGTTTTTCCTACGCGCACAGCCGGGGGGTGGTGCATCGGGACATCAAGCCCGCCAACATCATGGTCACGAGGCTTGGGAACACCAAGATCCTCGACTTTGGTCTGGCTCGGATGCAGACCCACCAGACTCTCACCCGCAAGGGGGTGATCCTGGGGACGCCCGACTACATGAGTCCCGAGCAGGCCACCGGTAAGCCTGCGGATCCGAGGTCCGACGTCTTCTCCTGCGGCGCGGTGTTTTTCGAGTTCATCACCGGCTTCAAGCCGTTCCGAGGGGCGACCCTTCATGCCGTTCTGTTCAACATCGTCTCCGAATCGACCACTCCGGTCCTCACTCTCGCTCCCGATACGCCCGCTCGGGTCGCCGCTCTCATTCATCGGATGATCGCCAAGAGCCCCGCCGATCGCCCGAGCATGGATGAAATCTCTGCGCAGTTGAGAGGGTTACGCACCAATCTGCTTCGGTCGCGACTGAAGTCCTGCCTCCACTCCGATGCTCCGAGTCCCTCGCGCGAAGAGACGGCCCCGGCTTTGAAGTCCCACCTCGCCCGCGCCAAGGCGCACCTCGATACGGACAGCCCGGGCCGAGCCATCGCCGAGGCCCGGGAAGCGTTGTTTCTGGATCCGGATTCAAAGGAATCCACCGAGGTCTTGTGGCGCGCTCTTCGCGCTTCTCCGGTCGGAGCGTTTGCGGCCGCGCCCGCCTCGGCTTCCCGCGTTCAGGAACTGTTGAAGCAGCTGGGCAAGGCGAAAGGCGAAGAGGCGCTCCAGATTCTTCGTTTGTTGTATCTTCACGCTCCCGACGATCCCTCGGTGCGCGAGGCCATTCGGCAGCTCGCGGTCTGATCGAGCGGTCTCCACCCTCGCTTTCCTCGCGCCCGCCTTCTCAGGAGATTCCCTTGCTTCTCAAAACGCCCCTTCACGCCCAGCACGTCGCTGCGGGCGCCCGCAAGGTCCCCTTCGGTGGCTGGGACATGCCCATCGATTATTCGGTCAAAGGCCTGGGCGTGATCAAAGAGCATCTGGCCGTGCGCCATGCCGCCGGGCTCTTCGATGTGTCGCACATGGGCGAAGTGGACATCGTGGGACGGGATGCGCTCGAGTTCCTGCAGCGCGTAACTTCGAACGATGTGGCGAAACTCCAGGACGGCCACGCGCAGTACTCGGCCCTTCCGATGCCCAATGGCGCGCCGGTCGATGACATCATCGTGTACCGCTTCAATGCCGAACGCTTCCTGCTCGTCGTCAATGCCAGCAATCGTGCCAAGGAGGTGGCCTGGCTTCAGGCTCATGGTCCGAAAGGATGCGAGGTCAACGACCGCAGCGACGAATTCGCGCTCCTGGCTCTTCAGGGTCCCAAAGCCGCGGGCATCCTGCAGACCCTGACCCAGGCCGAACTCGCCTCCTTGG